>NZ_JAAKZW010000219.1 GCF_011044995.1 Streptomyces mesophilus
CTCGAACCCCCTCCGACCTGCCCTTTCGAGCCCGCGCAGAAGAATTTTCAGCAGGGTGTGACACTTTTCGAAGCCCCGGCGCAGATACAAGTGAGCCGACTGGTCATCGGCGTGCACGAGCCGGGGTTCCCCCCGTACCCCATGGCTCGGTGCAGTCGGCAGGGGTGGGTCACGTTCCCCCGGACCCACCCCTGCCCCTCAACCTCACCAGTAGACAACCACCTTGTCGCCCGCCTTCACCTGCTCGAACAGCGACGCGATCTTCGCTTCGTCGCGTACGTTCACGCAGCCGTGCGAAGCGCCCGTGTAGCCCCGGGCCTTGAAGTCCGATGAGTAGTGCACCGCCTGGCCCCGGCTGAAGAACATCGCGTACGGCATCGGGGTGTCGTAGAGCGTCGAGTGGTGGTTGCGGGACTTGAAGTCGATCTTGAACACGCCCTCGCGCGTCGGCGTCAGCTCCGAGCCGAAGCGGACGTCGACCTGGAGCTGCGCCTTCCCGTCGACCATCCACACCAGGGTGCGGCTGGTCTTGCTGATGCAGAGCACCCGGCCCTGAAGGCACCGCGGGTCCGGCTTGGCGGCCGGCTGATCGCCGCCCGCGTACAGCTCGAAGAAGCCCGGCTTCGAGGTCATCTTGAGCAGCCGCTCCCACGTGACCGGGTCGACCTCGCCCGTCTCGGGCAGTCCGCGCTTGCCCTGGAACCCCTTGACCGCCTTGACGGTGCTGCCCCCGTACGAGCCGTCGGGGTACTCGAACAGCCAGGCCACCTGCCGCAGCCGGGCCTGCAGTTCACGCACCTTCATGCCCTTGTCGCCCTCGCTGAGCAGTGCGTTCTGCGCCTCGGGCCCGTCGGGCTCCTGGGTGCCGGACGGCTTGGACGAGGGCTTGTCGTCCGCGGGCTTCGAGGAAGCCGGCGGCTTCGTGGGGGCGGATCCGGCCGAACCCGACACCGTGCACCCCGCGGCCGCGGCCACCACCACGGCTGCGGCAAGCACTCTCCGTATGACGGAATTCCGCTGCATCTCGTCCCCCAAGGTCAGACCCCGCCAGGCCCCGTACCTGCCGCGTGTCCCTGTAGATGATTCCCGCGCATGATTGGTTGCGAACGCCCTACGGGATCACTGATGCGTTACCGAAGGGAGACAAGGCCATGGCACGGCAGTCGGAAAAGGGCACCGAAAAGGGCACCCCCGGGCGGGAGTCGGAGTCGGGGCTGCCCCTCGCTCCGGTGTACGGACCGGAGGCGCTGGCGGGATGGGATCCCGCGGAGCGCCTGGGTGAGCCGGGTGAATATCCGTACACGAGGGGCGTGTACCCCTCGATGTACACGGGACGCCCCTGGACCATGCGCCAGTACGCGGGCTTCGGCACGGCCGCCGAGTCCAACGCCCGCTACCGGCAGCTGATCGCCTCGGGCACCACGGGACTGTCCGTCGCCTTCGACCTGCCCACCCAGATGGGCCACGACAGCGACGCGCCCCTCGCGCACGGCGAGGTCGGCAAGGTCGGGGTCGCGATCGACTCGATCGACGACATGCGGGTCCTCTTCGACGCGATCCCGCTCGGCAAGGTCTCGACCTCGATGACGATCAACGCCCCCGCGGCCGTGCTGCTCCTGCTCTACCGACTGGTGGCCGAGGAACAGGGCGTCCCCGCGGCCGAGTTGACCGGCACGATCCAGAACGACGTGCTCAAGGAGTACATCGCCCGCGGCACGTACATCTTCCCGCCGAAGCCCTCCCTGCGCCTGGTCGCGGACACCTTCCGCTACTGCCGCGCCGAGCTGCCGCGCTGGAACACCATCTCGATCTCCGGCTACCACATGGCGGAGGCCGGGGCCTCGCCCGCGCAGGAGATCGCGTTCACGCTCGCGGACGGCATCGAGTACGTACGGACCGCGCTCGCGGCCGGGATGGCGGTGGACGAGTTCGCGCCGCGCCTCTCCTTCTTCTTCGTGGCGCGTACGACGCTCCTGGAGGAGGTCGCCAAGTTCCGGGCGGCGCGCAGGATCTGGGCGCGGGTCATGAAGGAGGAGTTCGGCGCGAAGGATCCCAAGTCGCTGATGCTGCGCTTCCACACGCAGACGGCCGGGGTGCAGCTGACCGCCCAGCAGCCCGAGGTGAATCTCGTACGGGTCGCCGTCCAGGGTCTCGCCGCGGTGCTCGGCGGCACCCAGTCCCTGCACATTAATTCCTTCGACGAGGCGATCGCGCTGCCGACCGAGAAGTCGGCCCGCCTCGCCCTGCGCACCCAGCAGGTCCTCGCGTACGAGACGGACGTCACCGCGACCGTGGATCCCTTCGCGGGCTCGTACGCGGTCGAGAAGATGACGGACGACATGGAGACGGCCGTACGCGAGCTCATGGTCAGGATCGAGGACCTGGGCGGCGCGGAGGCGGCGATCGAGCACGGCTTCCAGAAGTCCGAGATCGAGCGGAACGCGTACCGCATCACGCGGGAGACCGAGGCGGGGGAGCGCGTCGTGGTGGGCGTCAACCGCTTCCGGCTCGATCAGGAGGAGCCGTACGAGCCACTGCGCGTGGACCCGGCGATCGAGGCCCAGCAGGTGGCACGGCTCGAGCGGCTGCGGGCCGAGCGGGACCAGCAGGCGGTCGACCGTGCGCTGGCGTCCTTGCGGGAGGCGGCGGCGGGGGACGCGAACGTCCTGCACCCGATGAAGGACGCGCTGGCCGCCCGGGCCACGGTGGGGGAGGTGTGCGGGGCGCTGCGGGAGGTGTGGGGGACGCATGTGCCGACGGACGCGTACTGAGATGTACGTGTGTGGAGGGTCTCGTTCCGCCATCCGAAACGGCCGTGAACCGTATCCGCCTTTCATGCGACACTCCGGCCATGCTGGGTGTCATAGATCTGCCGACGTACCTCGCGGGACTCATCGTCATCGTCCTGCTCCCTGGTCCGAACTCGCTGTACGTCCTGTCGGTCGCCGCGCGTCGCGGTGTCCGCTCGGGCTATACGGCGGCGGCCGGCGTGTGGTGCGGCGACACGGTGCTCATGACGCTCTCGGCGATGGGTGTGGCCTCGCTCCTTCAGGCCAACGCGCTGCTCTTCTCGATCGTCAAGTTCGCCGGCGCCGGCTATCTGACCTGGCTCGCGATCGGGATGCTGCGGGCGGCCTGGTCGATGTGGCGCACGCGCCGCGAACGCTTCGCGGAGGCGGCCGAGGACGCTCAGGCCCCCGCGGTGAAGGAGGAGCGGCCCTTCCGCCGCGCCTTCGTGGTCAGCCTGCTCAACCCGAAGGCGATCCTCTTCTTCATCGCCTTCTTCGTGCAGTTCGTCGACCCGGCGTACGCGCACCCGGCGCTGTCCTTCGTGATCCTCGGCGCCTTCGCCCAGCTCGCGAGCTTCCTCTACCTCTCGGCCCTGATCTTCAGCGGCACCAAGCTGGCCGCCGCCTTCCAGCGCCGACGGGCCCTGTCGGCCGGGGCGACCTCGGCGGCGGGTGCGCTGTTCATCGGGTTCGCGGTCAAGCTTTCGCTCAGCAGCGTGTGAGGTCAGGCCGAGCCGGACGGCCGGCCGAGCCGCTCCCGTAGGAAGGGAGTGGCCCACTTCTCCACGTACCGGTGAAGGAGCCAGGCCAGCGCCAGCATCCCGGCCACCGTCAGCGCGAACGTCGCCCACGACGGGACGCCGAAGCCGCGGTGCAGGAAGCGGACCGCGACCCAGCCCAGGTGCTCGTGCACCAGGTAGAAGGGGTACGTGAGCGCGCCCGCGGTGGTCAGCCAGCGCCAGTCGGCCCAGTGGAGCCGGCCGAGCGCGATCGCCGCGACCGCCGCGAAGCCGAAGGTGATCACGGCGATGATGGCGAGCGAGGGGCGGTAGGCGAACAGGTCGGGGGAGGGCGCCTGGTACAGCTCACGGACCGCATAGTGCTGTCCGGTCAGCCAGCTGACGGCGACGATCCCCCAGGCCGTGAGGTCACGGTGATCACGGTGGACCAGATACAGGCCCATGCCGCCGATGAAGAACGGGGCGTACTCGGGCATCAGGACCAGGTCGAGGAGAGGCGAGTCGGCGGCGTCCGCGATCGCCGCGCCGAGCGTCCAGACCGCGCAGAAGAGCACCACCCGCTGCCGGGTCGCCCCCGGGAGCACGATGCACAGCGCGAACAGGGCGTAGAAGCGGACCTCCGCCCACAGCGTCCAGCAGACCCCGAGGACCCGGTCCACGCCGAGCGGCATCTGCAGCATCGACAGATTGACCAGGAAGTCGCTGGGCGAGACCGCCTTGTAGACGACGGGCGGCAGCGCGAACACGACCGTGACGAGAAGGACCGCGGCCCAGTACGAGGGGAGCAGCCGCGAAGCCCGCGAGGCGAAGAACGACCGCAGTGTGCGGCCCCAGCCGCTCATGCAGATCACGAAGCCGCTGATCACGAAGAAGATCTGCACGCCGAGACAGCCGAGCGCGAACCATTCGTGGGCGGTGGGGAATTGGACTTCCGGGGAGCTGCCCCATGCGTCGGAAATCGCGCCGCCGCGACCGCCGTAGTGATAGCCGGCGACCATCAGGGCCGCGAGCAGCCGCAGTCCGTCGAGCGCACGCAGGCGTGCGCCCTGCCGCTTCGGCCTTTCCGGCTGCCGGGAGGTCTCGGGCGCCGTAGGGACGTTATCTGGCGCCGTACGGACGGCAAGGCTGGTCACGGAATTCCCCTTGGCGGCAGTGCTCTTTCGTTACGCGTGCTCCTGCACGTTAAACGCGTTTCAACAGGCAACTCCGCACTCGGGGCAACGATTGTCCCGCTGTCCGTGGCCAGTTCACCTGGGCGTCGCTTTCGCTTCCTACTTTTTTCCGCACCCCCACATGCAGAGCCCCACAGGCAAAGCAACACGTAGTCACGATTGACGACACCGGGAGCACCATGACGAGGGTCCTCACCAAGCGGGTGCGCGCACGCGGCGGGGAGTTGGAGGACTGCCTGCGCGCATGCGCCGCGCACAGCGGGAAACTGGTCGGCAGCGAAGACCGCCTGCGCATCGAACTCGCCGAGCAGCTACGGAAGTTGCTCGTCCTGTGGAGCACCACGCCGGTCGCCGAACCGGCCCCGGCCACCACCGGCGCCACCGCCCGCCTCAAGCGCGCCGTCAAGGGCGCCGCCGCCCCGGCGTCCCCGCTCGACAACGAACTGCTCGACGCCCTGCTCGCGGTCGCCGACCGCGCGCTGCGCTGCGCGTACGACGACGAGCTGGGGCTGGCCGAGGTCATCGCGGACACGGTGCTCGAGCACCGGAGCAGCTCCCGTGCGGGCTGGCGGCTGCGGGGCCGCGTGCTCGAGGCGCAGGGACGGCCCACCGAAGCGGTCGAGGCCTACGAGCGCCATCTGGAGCTCACCAAGGAGGACGGGTACGGCGTGCGCGCCCGCGTCGACGGGATGCGCGCGGCGACCGGGGCCCGCACCGAACTGCTCGCCCTGCTCGCCCGCACCGTCCCGGACGCCGAGCGGTTCGGCGCGGGTCCGGCCACCGACACCTGGGCCGACGGCCTCGCCGCCCACGACGCGGGCGACCCGGCGGGCGCCCGTGCGCGCATGGTCGGCGCGATCCTCGCCATGGACCGCGCAGGCAGCCCCGATCACGAGGTCCAGGAGGCGCTGAGCCACTACCTCGGGCTGACGACGGGCCCGCGCACCTCACCCACCACGGACCAGCTCGAGGCGATCGCCCTGTACGCGAACGCCCGCCGCAACCGCATGCGCGGCCCCGTCCCCGACCCGCTGTTCGGGGGCGTGCAGTGGCTGAGCCTGGGGGAGTTCCGCAACAGGATCGCCGGCAAGTCCGTCTGCCTGATCGCCAATTCGGGCCGGATGGCCGAGAGCCGCCTCGGCGCCGAGATCGAGGCGTACGACCTGGTGGTGCGCTTCAACTCGTACCGGATCGACCGCAAGCACACCGGTGAGCGCACCGACATCCACACCACCGTCCACAAGCACTTCTACAACTGGGACCAGCACGTCGAGACCCGTCTCGTCTTCAGCGGGATCTCGGCCGACTGGAAGCACTCGGTGCGCAACAAGCTGATCCCGGGAGCCCAGAGTTACGTGAACGACGAGTCGCTGCGCTGGCCCGTGCGCAACCTCGGCGGCAAGGCAGCCGCCGAGCTGCCGCCGATTCCGACCTCCGGCTTCAACATGCTCTGGCTGCTCGACTTCCTCGACGTCAGCCCCGCGATCGATCTGATCGGCTTCGACTTCTACGAGAGCGGCGCCTACCGCACCCCCGAGGCGATGAAGCTGGCCATCGCCCACGTCCACGAATACGGCAGCGAGAAGGCGTGGGTCATGGAACGGGCCCGGAGCGTCTCCGGCGACGGCATGAGGATTTCCCTGAGATGACCATCACCACGTCCGCGCCCGTGAGCGCGCCCACCGCCGACGCCTCCGCCCTGACCGGCAAGCGCCGTATCGCTTTCGCGAGCTTCGTCGACGAGAACTATCTGCCCGGGTTCCTCACGCTGCTGCGCTCGCTCGCCCTGTCGAACCCGGACATCTGCGAGGACTTCCTCGTCCTGCACGACGGGCTGCGCCCCGACTCCGTGGCGCGCATCAGGGCCCTGCACCCGCGCGTGGTGTTCCGCCGGGTGAACGCCGGCCACTACGACGCGTACGAGAAGGGCGACCAGGACAACTATCTGGTCCGCAAGGCGTACTTCATCCTGGACGTGTTCCGCATCAGGGACTACGACACGGTGATCACCCTCGACACCGACATGGTGGTCCTCGGACCCATCGCTGAACTTCTCACCCTGCGCCAGGGCTTCGGCGCGGTACCGCAGTTCTTCTTCAACGACATGAACCGCAAGTTCAACAGCGGTCTGCTCGTGATCCAGAAGGAGTTCCTGACCGACGAGTTCTGTGCCCGGATCGACGAGGTCGGCCGCAGCGGGGCGTACGAACTCGACAAGCACGACCAGGGCATCCTCAACGCCATCCTCGACGGCGACTACCTGAAGCTCGACCCCCGCTACAACTTCGTCAAACGGCGGCTCTCCGGGGACAGGCCGGTGCCCGAGGACACCTCCATCCTGCATTTCACGGGCCGACACAAGCCCTGGCAGGGCGGCGAGTCGGGCTACGGCCAGGCGCAGGAGCGGTGGGCCGAGTACGAGCTGACGGATGCCGAACTGCACGCCGCCTTCCTCGCCAAGAGCGGTCTCCACCGCGACCTGCTGATCCACTACGGCACCCCTCATGTCCACCGCACCCGCGACGCCACCACCGCCCGCAAGGTCGCCCTCGCCCGGATCGGCCTCGGTGACTTCCAGGCCGCCGTCGACGTACTGGAGCAGGCCGATCTTCCGGTCGACGACGCCTGGGCGCACGAGGTGTACGGGCACGCCCTGATGAGCGTCTCGCGCTACGACGAGGCCCGCGCCCAGCTCCTGCTCGCGACCGCGGCGCCCAACCGGGCCGCGACCGCGTTCAGCCGGCTCGCGCAGACAGCGTGGGTGCAGGGCGACGACGCCGCGGCACGTGCGTACGCGCTCGAGGGCCTGACCGTGGACCCGACCCACCGCGCGAGCCGGCTGTGGCATCAGCGCACCACGGGCGTGCCGGAGCAGCAGTCGGGCAGTGCAGGCGACCAACTCGCGCATGTGGCCTTCTATATGGACCGCCAGGGCAACGCGGGCGACAAGCTGCTGCCCGAGAGCGTCCGGCTGGCCGTCGGGGGCGAGGACACGAGCGCGCGGCGCTGGCACTCCGTGCACGCCCACCGGCTCTTCGACGAGGCGGCGCTGCGGCGGGTCAACGCACGGCGCGGTCTGGTGATCGGCGGCGGCGGTCTCTTCATCCCCGACACCATGCCGAACGGCAACAGCGCCTGGCAGTGGAACGTCCCGGACGAGCTTCTGGAGCGTATCGACGTACCCGTCGCGGTCTTCGCCGTCGGCTTCAACGCGTTCGACGGCCAGTCCTACCGGGCCGAGCGCTTCCGGTCCTCCCTGCGGCTGCTCGTCGAGAAGTCCTCGTTCTTCGGATTGCGCAACCACGGATCGATCGAGAAGGTCCGCGCGATGCTCCCCGCGCACCTGCACGACAAGGTGCGCTTCCAGCCCTGCCCCACGACCGTCACCCGGCAGATGGTGAGCGGATGGCAGGACCCGGCGGTCCGCGAGGACACCATCCTCGTCAACGCCGCCTACGACCGTGCCGGTCTGCGCTTCGGTCATGACTACGGGTACTTCCTCGGCCAAATGGCCGCAGCAGTGCGCGAGTTGGGCAAGCTCGCCGAGGTCAAGTGCGTCGCGCACTCGCTCGACGACGAGAAGCTCGCCTTCGATCTGCGGCGCGAGCACGGCATCTCGCTGCCCGTGATCGGGATGTACGACTTCGACAACCCGCAGATCCTCGATCTGTACGCCAGGACGAAGCTGGTCATCGGGATGCGCGGCCACGCGGGCATGATCCCGTTCGGCTGCGGTACGCCGATCGTCTCCCTGATCTCGCACCCGAAGATGGCGTACTTCCTGCGCGACATCGAACGGCCCCAGTGGGGTGTCTCCGTACACGACCGCGATCTCGCGGCCCGGCTCCTGGAGGCGGCGGGCGCCCTGCTCGGCGACCACGCGGCGAGCGTCGCCGATGTGCACGGGCGCCAGCAGGAGCTGTGGAAGGTCACGGAGGCCAACGCGGCCGAACTGCGGACGGTCTTCGGCGGCTGACACGTACGAAAAGGGCGGAGCCTGTGGCTCCGCCCCTTTCGCGTACGCAGGACCGGCTACTTCGACATCGCCCGCCGCAGCCGCCGCGCCTGGCGGACCACTCGCCGCGCCGTGGGATTGCGGGAGAGCGAGCTCAGCTTGGACGGCAGACCGCCCGGAAGGCCGAGCGAGGTGAGCCGCTTGCGCTTGAAGTACTTCCAGGTCTCGTCGTCGAGATGCCCGGCCAGATACGCCTCGGCGGCAGGACGCAGCTGCGGATAGATCTGCGGCTGCATCGCGAACCCGATCGTGGTTAGGAGCGCGGAAAGCTGCTCGGTGTCGAGCTTCTGCGCCTCGACCCCGGCCGCGTCCGTCACGTCCGGAAGCAGCGCGTGCACGATGGACAGCGGGATGCGGTTGCTGTTCTGGAACGGGGCGAGCCGGTCGAGCAGCCGCTCGGTGCCCACCCGCGCGACCGGGATCCCGTACAGGGCGGTCGCGGTGAGCAGCGCGGTCGAGAAGCAGCCGACCACCAGGGCGGGCTGCATCCGCTGATAGACCACTTCGGCGAGTACGGGGGTGTCCAGGACGGTCAGTTCGACGCCGAGCTTCTCCGCCTCGGCCTCGAGGAGCTGGACCTGCCGTTCGGGCGCGGAGGGGTGCGGCTTGAACACGATCCGCCGGTGACCCCGGTCGTACGCGCCCTTGACCATCTGGACGTGCAGCTTCTCCTCCTCCTCGGCGGAGAGGATCTTCAGCGCCGAGAGGTACTGGCCGAGCAGCAGAGCGGGGTTGCCCGCGGGGAGCTCCAAGTCACCTTGTGAGGAACCCAGTTCGGCGAGGACCTTCTGGAAGGCCTCGGACGGGATGATCTCCGGCTCGACCTCGAACTCGCTCAGGAGCATCGGCCTGAGCCCGGCCACCAGATCCAGATGCAGCAGCCGCCGCACCCGGGTGCCGATCAGCGGGTCCAGCTTGTTGCGCGTGGGGCCGTACGACATCAGGCCGTCCGCGTACACATGGATGGGCGCGCCGTGGAAGATCTGGCAGAAGGCGAGCGCCGGGTTGACCTGGAGCGATTCGACGGCCAGCTCCATGCGGTCATCGCCCAGCTGCCACAGCATCCGGAAGTACCGCTCCCACAGGGGCACATCGTCCGGGCGCGGCGACCAGTCGCCGGGGTGGAAGGGCCGGATCGCCTCGTTGTACGAGACCACCGCGTCGAACCGCGTGCGCAGCAGCTCGAAGCCGGGCATCTCGTCGAGCGGCGTGGAGGTCTCGGGCGTCATGGTGTTGTTGAAGACGACGAGTACCCGCCGGTCGGCCGGTGCGAAGCAGTCCGCGTCGAGCGCGGCGGCCAGGGTCGCGGCCCCGTACAGCGTGGAGGCGCAGAAGAGCTGCGTGGTTCTGAAATCCCGCACAGCCAGCGGCTTCTGTGACATCAGGCTGCCTCCCCGGCGGGGACCGGCCGCCTGCGCAGCCGGCGAAGTTGAGTGGACCGCTCGTGGTCCATGGAGTCGAGCACGTCGGCGAGCAGATCCTGCGGCATCCGCTTGAGCGCCGCGGCCGCGAGCGTACGCAGCCGCTTGGCCACCTGGGGCTCGAACTTGTCGATGGTGCCCAGGTGATGGGCGATGATCGCGCAGTACGTACGGACGGCCTTGGGCAGGAACCTGTCGGCCTCGGGGTCTTCGGCGGTGTCCGCGAGGACGCGGTCGAAGGAGCGGATGAAGTCGAGCTGGCGCACATCGCCGATCTGCGTCAGGGAGTTGGAGACCCCGCGCCGGTAGAACACCCCGAGCAGGCCGGTGACCGCGAAGGACTCGGCCTCGCGGTGCAGCTTCCAGATCCACGGCCGGTCCTCGGCGGTGCGCAGCCCGTCCATGAAGTGCAGGACGCCCTTGTCGAGCAGCCGGCGGTGGTAGATCCCCGCCCAGGCGTACGCGTAGTCGACGGAGGTCGAGCGGTGCGCGGGCAGGATGACCTCGCGCGAGGGCATCACGACGTCCCGCAGACCGTGCGGGACACGGTGGATGGTGCGGCCCCGGCCGGTGAACTGGACGTGGTCGGTGCGCACGAAGTCGCAGCCGAGGTGGTCCATGGCGTCGACGAGCTGCGCGAAGTAGCCGGGGGCCACCCAGTCGTCGCCGTCCAGGAAGGTCAGATACTCGCCGCGTGCCGCGTCGAGCCCGGTGTTGCGCGCGGTGGCCAGACCCCCGTTCTGTTCGTGCCGGATATGGACGACACCGGGGATCTCCCTGGCCGCACGCTCCAATAGTTCGGGTGTTCCATCTCTGGAGCAGTCGTCCACGAGAATGAATTCAAAATCGGAACGCGCGTTCGCAGACAGGCTTCTGAGGGTCTCTGGCGCGTATTGCTGGACGTTGTAGAACGGCACGATGACGGAGAACTTAACCACCCGGGGGACATTAGGTGTCCGGATCTCATGAGGCCTTGACCGGACGGAAATGGGGGATGAACGAAGCGTGGCAATCATGTGAACCCGCCCTCGACCTGGGCTGATTCGCCATTCGGCGGCGCGCTGTTAACCCTCTGTTGTTTTTCGATTCGGCCCGAGTCCCGAATGACTTCCTAGCGTCTGTGACGTGCCAAGCAAGAAGCAGACGCAGCGAGTTGCCGTACTCGCCGATTCCGACACCCGCTGGAAATGGGGTGCCCTTACCGCTCAGCGCATCGTAGCGACCGGCGAGGGTAATGAAACGGACATTCGGCTCGACGGTTACCTGCTGCGCGGGCGTGCGACCCCCACCGCGCGTCAGCTGAGTGAAGTGGGCGTGCGGGCGGATGTCCTGCGCGAGGTCACGGGTGTCGAGTTCCTGGGCGAGATGGAGCGGGCGCGCGAGCGGTACGACGTGGTCGTCCTCGCCCTCGTCGGCGGCGCCGTCCAGGCGATGCTGCACGGGCTCGCGAACGCGTGGGCGGGCCGGCCCGAGCGCCCCGTCGTCGTCACCGGTTACGTCGGTGTCGTCTACGAGAAGCTCGCCGACGGACTGCTCCTGCGGCACGGCGCCGATGTGGTGCTCGCCAACTCCCGCCAGGACGCGGAGCGTTTCCGCGCCGTGTACGAGGGAGTGGGCGCCGACGCCGGCGCGGTCACCGAGTGCGCGCTGCCGTTCCTGGGCGGGGCGCCCCACACGGCGCCGAACGACCCGTACACGGTGTGCTTCGCCGCCCAGCCCTCCGTACCGGAGAGCCGCGCGGACCGTACGTACCTGCTGAAGCGGATGATCCAGCACGCGAAGCTCCACCCGGAGCGCGAGGTGCTGATCAAGCTCCGCTCCAAGCCTGGCGAGCACACCACGCACATCGAGGAACTCCCGTACCAGAAACTGGCCCAACGCCACGAGCTCCCGGCCAACTTCCGCCTCGTGTACGGGCATATGGGCGAGGTCCTCGACCGCACCGACCTGCTCGTGACCGTCAGCTCCACCGCCGCGCTCGAAGCGCTGCACCGGCGTATCCCCACCGCGGTCCTCACCGACCTCGGGGTGCGCGAGGCGCTCGGCAACCACCACTTCACCGGCTCCGGCTGCCTCGCCTCCTGGACCGAGCTCGACGAGGGGTACGTCCCCGTGCCCGACGAGCGGTGGCTCGCCCGTCAGGGAGTGGCCGCCGACGGCGCGTACGAGACGGCCTTCGACGAGGCCCGCGCCCGTCTGCGGCAGCTGGCGGCGAAGCCTCAACTGCCGCCGCTCGCCCCGTACTACACGCTCACCACCGCACCCGGCTATCTGCCCGGCATCCTCGCCCGCCACCACCTCGCACCCGACGGCCGACCGCTGCCGGGCGCGCAGGCCGCGGCCAAGGAGCCGGGACCTGTGCGCCAGATCGTGCGGCAGGCCGCGCGCGGCGCCTACCGGCACGGCGTCCAGCGCGTCGCGCCGGTGATCCGGCGGATGGGGGAGCTGTGACCGGCTCCGCCGCTGTGACCGGCTCCGCCGCTGTGACCGGCTCCGCCGCTGTGAGCGCCTCCGTTGCCGTGACCACCTCCGTTGCTCCTGAAGGAGATCAGTCCATGACGACCAGCCCGGTACGCAGGGTGCTCGCCGTGATCCCCGCGCGCGGCGGATCCAAGGGCGTACCCGCCAAGAACCTCAGCCCCGTCGGCGGTGTACCGCTCGTCGCCCGCGCCGTACGCGAATGTCTGACCTCGCGCCATGTGACGGATGTGGTCGTCTCCACGGACGACGACGCCATCGCCGCCACGGCCCGTGGCGCCGGCGCCGAGGTGGTGCTCCGCCCCGCCGCGATCGCCGGGGACACCGCGACCTCCGAGGCCGCGGTCCTGCACGCCCTGGACGCCCATGAGGCGCTGCACGGCGCGGCCGTGGACGTGGTGCTGCTCGTGCAGTGCACCAGCCCGTTCCTGGTCCGCGAGGACGTGGACAAGGTGGCCGCCGCGGTCATCGACGAGGGCGCCGACACCGCGCTGACGGTCGCGCCGTTCCACGGCTTCGTCTGGCGGGACGCGGGTGACGAACCGCCCGTGGCCGGCGAACAGCGGGTGGCCGCACAGGGCGGTACCACCACGGTCGTCGCCCCGGCCACCACCTCGGGCGGCTACGGCGTCAACCACGACAAGTCCTTCCGGCCCCGCCGCCAGGACCGCCCCCAGGACCTCCTGGAGACCGGGGCGGTCTACGCGATGACCGTGCCCGGCTTCCGCGAGGCCGGCCACCGCTTCTTCGGCCGTACGGAGCTCGTGCGCACCGACCCCGCCCGGGTCCTGGAGATCGACGACCCGCACGACCTCGCCCGCGCCCGCGCGCTGGCCCCGCTCCTGGACGCCGCACGCCCGGGCGCCCTGCCGGGCCGCGACGACGTGGACGCCATCGTCCTCGACTTCGACGGCACCCAGACCGACGACCGGGTGCTGATCGACGCGGAAGGAAAGGAGTTCGTCACCGTGCACCGCGGTGACGGGCTCGGCATCGCGGCGCTGCGCGACAGCGGCCTGAAGATGCTGATCCTCTCCACGGAACAGAACCCGGTGGTCACCGCCCGCGCCCGGAAGCTCAAGCTCCCCGTGCTGCACGGCATCGACCGCAAGGACCTCGCGCTGAAGCAGTGGTGCGAGGAACAGGGCATCGCGCCCGAGCGCGTGCTCTACGTCGGCAACGACGTCAACGACCTCCCGTGCTTCGGCCTCGTCGGCTGGCCCGTGGCGGTCGCCAGCGCCCACGACGTCGTACGCGGCGCCGCACGCGCCATCACCACCCAGGACGGGGGCGACGGCGCGATCCGGGAGATCGCCACTTGGATGCTCGGCCCCTCTCTCTGAACCCCCTCTCTCTGAGCCCCCACCCCCTGAACC
>NZ_JAAKZW010000021.1 GCF_011044995.1 Streptomyces mesophilus
GGGCCCCCTGCATCCGAACTTCGTTCGGATCTGCTCAATCGCCGCAGGGGCTGATAGTTGGCCCCAACCGTCGTCGGTCTGGGTGTGCCTTCGGCTAATTGTTCAAGTTTGGTCGTTTCCTGAAGGCATGATTCACCGCACCGCACGCCGTACGACCCGTCTCACCCTCGCCGTGGTACTTGCCCTCGCGGCCCTCGCCACCCCCGCCGTCGCGGCCGACCCTGGCCCTCCGCCCGTGCCCGCTCCTCAGCAGGAGTTGGTCCCGGGTGTGCCGCTCACTCCGTATCACCGGTGGCAGTTGGACACTCCCGATCAGGGCATGGCGCCGTTCGTCTACGAGCCGAGTGCCGCCGAGGACTCCGTCGAGCCGATGGAGCCGCCCGTCGAGCTCGACGCGCTGATCGAGTACGTGCCGCCGAGCGAGGTCGTCCGCAGTGCCGCGGCGCCCTTCTGCAGCAAGCGGACCGGGCCGCATCAGCGCCGGGTCGAGGCGTGGCTGAAGCTCAAGGTGGACGGCAAGCAGTCGGCCAAGGACTGTGCGGCGATCCGCGCGTTCCAGCGGAAGCAGGGGATCCGGCCCGACATCGGCTTCGCCGGGCCGGTGACCTGGGCCCGGATGCGCTGGCTGAGTGCCGTACGCGATCCGAAGGCGCTGAAGAAGTGCCCGGCGCGCGCGTACCGGATCGCCTGCGTGGATCTCGCGCGGCAGCTGATGTGGGTGCAGAAGGGCGGGAAGGTGACCTTCGGACCCGTGGCCGTGCGCAGCGGCAAGAGGTCGACGCCGACGCGCACCGGCTGGCACAAGGTGTTCTGGAAGCACAAGAACCACTACTCGACGCTGTTCCGGACGCCCATGCCGTACAGCCAGTTCTTCAGCGGTGGGCAGGCTTTTCATGCCGTCTACAGCAGCGTCTACAGCACGTCGGGCTCCCCGGGCTGCGTGAACCTGAGCCACCGGGACGCCAAGCGACTGTGGAACAAGCTGTACAAGGGGGACCGCGTGTACATCTGGGGCCGCAGGCCGTGACCCACGGCTCTGAGACACTGGGGCGCGATGACTGAGACACCTGTGCGCGTCCGCGCCGAGATCGATCTGGCCGCTCTGCGGGCCAACGTGCGGGCGCTGCGTGCCCGCGCGCCCCGCGCCGCGTTCATGGCCGTGGTGAAGGCGGACGCGTACGGGCACGGAATGGTGCCCTGCGCCAAGGCCGCGTTGCAGGGCGGCGCCACCTGGCTGGGCACCGCCACCCCCGAGGAGGCGCTCGCGCTGCGCGCGGCCGGCATCGGCGTCGACGACGCCCGCGTCATGTGCTGGCTGTGGACGCCAGGCGGCCCCTGGCGCGCGGCCATCGAGGCCGACGTCGACCTCGGGGTGAGCGGCATGTGGGCGCTGCGTGAGCTGACCGCGGCGGCGCGTGCGGCCGGGCGTACGGCACGGGTGCAGCTGAAGATCGACACCGGGCTCGGGCGCAACGGCTGTATGCCCGCCGACTGGCCCGAGCTGGTCGAGGCCTGTCTGAAGGCTGAGGCCGAGGGCACGGTCAAGGTCACCGGCATCTGGTCGCACTACGCGTGCGCGGACGAGCCCGGGCACCCCTCGATCGCCCTCCAGTCCGCCGAGTTCGCCGACGCGGTGCGCTTCGCCGAGCGGGCGGGCCTGACCCCCGAGGTCCGCCACATCGCCAACTCCCCGGGCACGCTGACGCTGCCCGAGTCGCACTACGACCTCGTCCGTCCCGGCATCGCGATGTACGGGCTCTCGCCGAGCCCCGAGGTCGGCACGTCCGCGGACTTCGGTCTGCGTCCGGTGATGACCCTCGGCGCACAGCTCGCCCTGGTGAAGCGTGTACCCGCGGGTCTCGGCGTCAGTTACGGGCATCACTACGTCACACCCGAGCCCACCACGCTCGCTCTCGTCCCCGTCGGCTACGGCGACGGACTGCCCCGGCACGCCTCCGGGACCGGCCCCGTCCTGGTCGGCGGCAAGGTGCGGACGGCCGCCGGGCGGATCGCCATGGACCAGTTCGTGGTCGATCTGCACGGGGACGAGCCCGCGGCCGGCGACGAGGCGGTCCTTTTCGGCCCGGGCGACCGGGGCGAGCCGACCGCCGAGGACTGGGCGCAGGCGGCGGGCACCATCGGGTACGAGATCGTCACGCGCATCGGAACACGCGTTCCCCGCGTCTATGTGAACGAGTGACCGGCCGGACGTGACCGAGTGTCCGGTCCGGTGTACGCGCAGGGCTCGTGAACGTCGTAACGCAGGAGGCAGGAGCGGCACGTGAGTGACACAGGCACCCAGATCGCCCGGGCCGCCGAGGAGGCGGTCGGCGGCGGCTGGCGCAGGGCGGGCATCGCGGGCGCCGCGATAGGCGTGATCGCCGCGGGCGCGGCCGCCGGTGTCGCGGTCGAGCGGCTCACCGTCGGGCGCGGCATGCGCAAGAAGGCCCGCCTCGCGCTCGACTCCGCCGGTCCCTACGGCTCGCTGCGCGGTCTGCCCGGCAAGGCGCGGGCCGAGGACGGCACGGTCCTCTACTACGAGGTCGACGAGGTCGAACCGGACAGCGCGAAGGGCCGCCGCGGCCGCCGCCTCTTCGGCCGCAAGGCCCCCGCGCCCGTCACCGTGGTCTTCTCGCACGGCTACTGCCTCAGCCAGGACTCCTGGCACTTCCAGCGCGCGGCCCTGCGCGGCGTCGTGCGCACCGTCTACTGGGACCAGCGCAGCCACGGCCGCTCCGAGCGCGGCAAGGCGCAGACCGAGCGCCAGGAACCGGTCACCATCGACCAGTTGGGCAGCGACCTCAAGGCCGTCATCGACGAGGCCGCGCCCGAGGGTCCGCTCGTCCTGGTCGGCCACTCCATGGGCGGCATGACCGTGATGGCGCTGGCCGACCAGTTCCCCGAGCTGATCCGCGACCGGGTCGTGGGCGCCGCGTTCGTCGGTACGTCCTCCGGGCGGCTCGGCGAGGTCAACTACGGTCTGCCGGTCGCCGGCATGAACGCCGTACGCCGGGTCCTGCCCGGGGTGCTCAAGGCGCTCGGCTCGCGCGTCGAGCTGGTCGAGCGCGCCCGGGGGGCCACCGCGGACCTGTTCGCGGGCATCATCAAGCGCTACTCGTTCGCGTCCCGCGAGGTGGACCCGGCGGTCGCCCGCTTTGCCGAACGTCTCATCGAGTCGACACCCATCGACGTGGTCGCGGAGTTCTACCCGGCCTTCGGCGATCACGACAAGCAGGACGCCCTACGGCACTTCGCGGACCTTCCCGTCCTGGTGCTCGCCGGCGACAAGGACCTGGTCACGCCCAGCGAGCACAGCGAGTCGATCGCCGACGAGCTGCCCGATGCCGAGCTGGTGATCGTGCCGGACGCCGGGCATCTGGTGATGCTCGAGCACCCGGAGCTGGTGACGGACCGTCTCGCCGATCTCCTGGTGCGTGCGGGGGTGGCCGCTCCGGCCGCTAACGTGGTTGCTCATGGAAGCACCGCACAACCCGGCAAATAGGGTCCGTATCATCATCAACTCCCCTGAGCAGATGGGTGAGTTGGGTCAGCGCCTGGCCAAGATCCTGCGCGCCGGCGACCTCGTGATGCTCAACGGTGAGCTCGGCGCCGGCAAGACCACCCTCACCCGCGGCCTCGGCGCGGGCCTCGGCGTCCGCGGCGCGGTCACCTCGCCGACGTTCGTCATCGCCCGCGTCCACCCCTCGCTGGGCGACGGGCCGCCGCTGGTCCACGTGGACGCGTACCGCCTCGGCGGCGGGCTCGACGAGATGGAGGACCTCGACCTCGATGTCTCGCTGCCCGAGTCCGTGATCGTCGTGGAGTGGGGCGAGGGCAAGGTCGAGGAGCTCACGGACGACCGGCTGCATGTGGTCATCCACCGCGAGGAGGGCGACACGTCCTCGGACGTACGGACCGTCACGCTGACCGGGCTCGGGGAGCGCTGGGCCGGGGTGGACCTGGAGGCGCTCGCGGCGTGAGCACACCCGCGTGGCGACAGTTTCCGACAAGCCGTCGGGAAGATATTGCGTACCGGGCTCGCCCCGTGTTCACATGGAGACCGAGACTTGGTTAGGGATACCTAACCGCGCCCTGCACTCGGGAGGCACCATGTCGGCCCCGGAACGTGAGACACCCAAGGTGCAGCCGTCGATGAGCGAGCTGCTCGCGTCCTGTGCCGCGGCCACCGCGGTCTCCACGCCGCCGGTGTTCCCCGAGCGCGTACAGGTCGAGGCGGAACAGACACAAGCGGCGCCGCATCGCGACGCCGCCTGACATATCCGTACCGCTGCGTGGCCCTACTGGACCACGATCACGCTCGTCCCCACGGTCGCGAACTCCCACATCGCGAGCCCGTCCTCGCGCGACTCCCGGATGCCGCCGGTCTTCCTCGACGGGTCGGGCTCCGGCGTCGAGCCGTCCTTGGCCGCGCTGAATCCGATCGTCACGCCGTCGTTCGTCGCGAAGCGCACCACGTGCTCGATCGGGGTCCCGTCCGAGCCCGTGATCGAGCCGGACCGCGTCGTCACCGCGTACTCGCCCGGCAGCGGATCGACCGTGCTCGGCGTGACCTTGAACGTGTGCTCGACCTTGTCGCCCTCGCCCACGAGCCAGACGCGGTCGGAGCCCAGCGAGTACACGACCCGCTGACCCTGGCCGGACAGCGCCGGCAGCCCGTCGGGCTTCGTCTTGCCCCCGGGCTTCTTGGAGGCGCTCGACGAGGCCGGCGTCTTGGGCTTGCTGAGAGTCTCCGGGGCGGAGGCGGACGCCTGGTACGCGAGGAAGCCGACCGCCGCGAGCGCCGCCGCGGTCAGCCCGGCCACGAATCCCGAGCTGCTGCGTGCCACGAGCTACCTCCACACCCTTCGTACATACGACTGGGTACGTCATATACGTACTGGGAGCGACGTTAGCAGCCGGGTCCTGCTAGGCAGGGGCGCCGTGCAGAGCCCTCGTACGCCGTAGGCTGTTCGCGTGCTCTTGCTCGCTCTGGATACCGCCACCCCCGCCGTCACGGCCGCCCTGCACGACGGCCGCACCGTCCTCGCCGAGTCGGGCGGCGTCGACGCCCGCAGACACGGTGAGCTGCTGCTTCCGGCCGTCGACCGGGTGCTCGCCGAGGCGGGTGTGAAACTCGACGCCGTCACCGAGATCGTGGTGGGCACGGGCCCCGGCCCGTACACCGGACTGCGCGTCGGCCTGATGACGGCCATGACCTTCGGCTCGGCGCTCGGCATCCCCGTGCACGGACTGTGCACGCTCGACGGACTCGCGTACGCCTCGGGCCTCGAAGGCGAGTTCGTGGTCGCGACGGACGCGCGCCGCAAAGAGGTCTACTGGGCGCGCTACAACGGCAGCCGTACGAGGGTGACCGACCCGGCCGTCGACCGTCCCGCCGACATCGCCGAGCAGGTCGTGGGGCTGCCCGCGGTCGGCGCGGGTGCGCTGCTCTACCCGGACACGTTCCCGGACGCGCGTACGCCCGAGCACGTCAGCGCCGGCGCGCTGGCCGCGCTCGCCGCCGAGAAGCTCGCCGCGGGCGAGGAGCTGACCGATCCGCGGCCGCTGTATCTGCGCCGCCCGGACGCCCAGGTCCCGAAGAACTACAAGGTGGTCACCCCCAAGTGACCCCGGTACTGCGCGAGATGCGCTGGTGGGACATCGAGCCGGTGCTGGAGCTCGAGAAGGAGCTGTTCCCCGACGACGCCTGGTCGCGGGGGATGTTCTGGTCCGAGCTGGCCCACGCGCGCGGCCCCGGCGCTTCCCGCCGCTATGTGACCGCCGTCGAGTCCTCGGCAGAAGGCGAGCGGATCGTCGGGTACGCGGGCCTCGCGGCCGTCGGCGGGCTCGGTGACGTGCAGACCATCGCCGTGGCCCGTGACCACCAGGGCACCGGACTCGGCTCGGCGCTGCTCACCGATCTGCTGCGGCACGCGACCGCCTTCGAATGCACCGAGGTGCTGCTCGAAGTGCGCGTCGACAACGCCCGCGCCCAGAAGCTCTACGAACGCTTCGGCTTCGTCCCCATCGGCTTCCGGCGCGGCTACTACCAGCCGGGCAATGTCGACGCCCTCGTGATGCGCCTGACCGACCCTTCGACCGCCACCGCAGACTCCGCCACCGCGGATTTCGTACAAGGAACCGAGACCCATGGCTGACGAACCGCTCGTACTGGGCATCGAGACCAGCTGCGACGAGACCGGCGTCGGCATCGTGCGCGGCACCACCCTGCTCGCCGACGCCGTCGCCTCCAGCGTCGACGAGCACGCCCGCTTCGGCGGTGTCGTGCCCGAGGTCGCCTCGCGCGCGCACCTCGAGGCGATGGTGCCGACCATCGAGCGCGCCCTGAAGGACGCCGGTGTGTCGGCTCGCGACCTCGACGGCATCTCCGTGACGGCCGGGCCCGGTCTCGCGGGTGCGCTGCTCGTCGGCGTCTCGGCCGCGAAGGCGTACGCGTATGCGCTCGGCAAGCCGCTGTACGGCGTCAACCACCTCGCCTCGCACATCTGCGTCGACCAGCTGGAACACGGTCCGCTGCCCGAGCCGACGATGGCGCTGCTCGTCTCCGGCGGCCACTCCTCGCTGCTGCTGTCCTCGGACATCACCTCGGATGTACGGCCGCTCGGCGCGACGATCGACGACGCGGCCGGTGAGGCCTTCGACAAGATCGCGCGCGTGCTCAACCTCGGCTTTCCCGGCGGTCCGGTCATCGACCGGTACGCCAAGGAGGGCGACCCGAACGCGATCGCGTTCCCGCGGGGTCTCACGGGCCCGCGCGACCCCGCATACGACTTCTCCTTCTCCGGCCTGAAGACCGCGGTCGCGCGCTGGATCGAGGCGAAGCGCAATGCGGGCGAGGACGTTCCCGTACGGGATGTGTCGGCGTCCTTCCAGGAGGCGGTCGTCGATGTGCTCACCCGTAAGGCCGTGCGGGCCTGCAAGGACGAGGGCGTCGAGCACCTGATGATCGGCGGCGGTGTGGCGGCCAACTCCCGGCTGCGCGCACTGGCGGCGGAGCGCTGCGAGAAGGCGGGCATCCAGCTGCGCGTCCCGCGCCCGAAGCTCTGCACGGACAACGGTGCGATGGTCGCGGCGCTCGGCGCCGAGATGGTCGCCCGGGGCCGTTCCGCCTCGGACTGGGACCTCTCGGCGGACTCCTCACTCCCGGTCACGGAGCCGCATGTACCGGGCCACAGCCACAGTCACGATCACGTGCACGAGGTGGCGAAGGGCAACCTGTACGGATAGCCGGCGCCTGGTGGGTACCCGCCAGGTATGGCGACTTTCTGGGAACACTCCGCTTTCTCGGAACTCTCCGCGCAAGAGGTGCCGTTGGCCGACAAGTTCGTCGACTACACGGAAGTGGCCTGGATCGACATCCTGCTGAACATCGCTGTGATCCTGGCGTTCATCGGCCTGCTGTCGTGGATCACGTGGGGCTTTCTGGAGCGGCGGCACGGGGCGCGCGAGGCGGCCCGCCGGCATGACGAGAAGGGCGGCAGCGTGCCGGGGCGCCACGTCCGCACGCGCATGATCCTCGGGGCGCTCTCCGTCGTGGGTTCCCTGGCGCTGCTCGGCTTCGGTCTCGCGCTGGCGGGCCGGTCCGGCACGCTGGGCGAGAACGCGGGCCTGATGCAGGTCGAGGGGGCGCTCTTCCTGGCGCTGTGGCTGTTCGCCGGGGTGTTCTGGCGGCCTCGACGGGGGCCCGCGGAGCGTTCGCGGCAGCCGGAGAAAAGTTTCTCGAAATAATCCGCGGCATGTGTCGATCGCGGTCGTCCCCGTTCGACACAAGGGTGAGAGGCAGGGGAGAAGCCCCCGTCACCGCAACCGAGGAGTCACCATGCCGCGCTACATGTCGTTGATCCGCGTCGACGAGAACAACAACCCCGGTGGTCCGAGCGAGGAGCTCATGGAGCGCATGGGCAAGCTCATGGAGGAGATGACCAAGGCGGGCGTGCTGCTCGACACCGCCGGTCTGCACCCGACCTCCGAGGCCAAGCGCGTCCTCTACAGCGGCGGCGAACTGTCCGTCACCGACGGCCCGTTCACCGAGACCAAGGAGGTCATCGGCGGGTACGCGGTCTTCCAGACCAAGGACGAGGCCGAGGCCCTGGAGTGGACCAAGCGCTTCCTCAAGGTCCACGAGGAAGAGTGGACGATCACCTGCGAGCTGCGCGAGCTCGCCGAGGGCTGAGCCCTTTTCGTGTCACCCGGTGGGAGCGGGGTGGCCGACGAGCATCGTCGGCGCCCCCGCCACCCGCGTGAGGAACACGGTCGCGGAGTTCCGCCCCCGCAGCTTCATCTTCTTGCGCAGCTCCTCCGGCTCGACCGCGGAGCCGCGCTTCTTGACCGTCAGGATCCCGACCTCGCGCTCGCGCAGCAGGGCCTTCAACTTCTTGATGTTGAAGGGGAGTTGGTCGGTGATCTCGTACGAGGTCGCGTACGGGGTGCTGTGCAGCCCGTCGGACGTGACGTAGGCGATCATGGGGTCGATCAGCCCGCCCCCGACCGCCTTCGCCACCTCGGCGACCAGATGCGCGCGGATGACGGCGCCGTCCGGCTCGTACAGGAAACGCCCCACCGGCCGCGGCTCGGGATCCGGCAGCATCGTCGCGCGCGCGGACCACAGCGAGGCCCCGGCCGGCAGCAGCGTCGCGCCGAACGCACCGGGCCGCGTTCCGAACCAGAGCACGGCCTCCTTCACATCGCCGGAGTCCGAGATCCACTCCGCGTACACATCGTCGGGGACGGCCTCGTGCGGAATGCCCGGCGCGATCTTCAGCGCGGCGTGCGGGGCTTTGCGGGCGGCTTCGATCGCCCAGGACAGGGGCGGTGAATAGGCCTCGGGATCGAAGATCCGGCCGCGTCCGCCTCTGCGGGCCGGGTCCACGAAGACCGCGTCGTACGAAGAGGTGTCGATCTCGGCGACGTCCGCCTCGCGCACCTCGATGAGCTCGGCGAGGCCTAGCGCCTCGGCGTTGGCGCGGGCGACTTCGCAGGTCAGCGGGTCGCGGTCGACCGCGAGCACCGCGATGCCCTCGCGCGCCAGGGCGATCGCGTCGCCGCCGATGCCGCAGCACAGATCGGCGAGCGAGCGCACCCCGAGGCCCTTGAACTCCCGTGCGCGATACGCCGCGACACTGGTCCGCGTCGCCTGCTCGACCCCGTTCGGGGTGAAGAACATCCGGGCCGCGTCCGCCCCGAACTTGACCGCCGCGCGCTGCCGCAGCCGGGCCTGGGCCAGCGCGGCCGAGACCAGTTCGGGGGCGTAGCTGCGGCGCAGGCGGGTGGCGAGGGTGAGTTCGTCGGCCGGGTCGTGGTCGTGCAGCTCGGCAAGGAGGGCGCGGCCCTCGTCGGTGAGCAGGGCGCGGAAAGCGGCGAGGCCGGCGGGATCGGTGGCGGCGGGGTCGTTCACCCCGCCATTGTCCGCCACCGGACCGCGAGCCCGCCGTGTCGGCCAGTCGGTGGATCGTGCGGCCCCGGGCGGCGTTGTCAGCCGGGTCCACGCCTACGGCGCTGACAGGATCCGGCTCCATGCAACTAGTACGACAAAACGACAAAAATCGGTTGCGCCTGGCCGTGTCCGGGGTGGCCCTGATCGCCACCACCGCCGTCGTCGCCACCGCCTGTTCCAGCGGCGGCGGCAGCGAGCCGGTCAAGCCCGCCCCCGGCCAGCAGGCCGCCGCCCTCGCCAAGCAGCGTGCCGCCGCGCACGCCGCGAAGCTCAAGGCGGTCAAGCGCTGGGGTCTGGCCAAGATGCCGCTCACCGCGCCCGAGGCGCCCCTGAAGAAGACGAAGCCGACCACGCGCAAGGGCTTCGAGGTCTCCGGCCAGAAGGGTCTGCCGCAGATCTTCACCACGATCCCGACCAAGGACAAGGTCGTCTTCCTGACCATCGACGACGGGGCCGAGAAGGATCCTCAGTTCCTCAAGATGATGAGCGATCTGAAGATCCCGTACACGGCCTTCCTCAGTGACTACCTGGTCAAGGAGGACTACGGCTACTTCAAGAAGATGCAGAACCGCGGCGTCGCCCTGAACAACCACACGCTCAACCACCGCTACATGCCCGGCCTCACGTACGACCAGCAGAAGCGTGAGATCTGCGGGATGCAGGACGTGATCGAGAAGCGCTACGGCAAGCGGCCCGAGCTCTTCCGCCCGCCGTACGGCAACTACAACCGCGACACCCTGAAGGCCGCCAAGGCCTGTGGCATCAAGGCCGTGCCGCTGTGGAACGCCGAGGTCTTCGTGGACCGCATGGACTACCGCGAATGGGACCGCGACATCCACCCCGGCGACATCATCCTCACGCACTTCCGCGGCAAGGAGGACTGGAAGGGCTCGATGCCCGACATGATCCGCAAGTTCATGAAGACGGTCACCGACAAGGGGTATGCGGTGGCCCGCCTGGAGGATTACCTGTGAGGCCCGCGCACCGGCTGCTGGCCGGCGTGCTCGCAGCCGGTGCGCTCGCTCTGTCCGGGGGCCTCACCGGCTGTGCCCAGTCCGTCGACCCGATCGAACGGCTGGGGCGCAAGGCCGCGCAGAAGGTCGAGGAGCGCCGCGTCAGCCAGGCCACCGCCCGCCGCTGGGGCCTGGACAAGCCGCTCGCGCCCGCCCCGAAACCGCCGCCTCGTTCGCTGCCGAAGGGTGCGGGCCCCGGCCTTCCACCGGTGCTCGACCGCGTACCGACCAAGGACAAGGTCGTCTTCCTGACCTTCGACGACGGCGCCGAGCGCGACCCGCGCTTCGTACGGATGGTCAAGGAACTGCGGCTGCCCGTCAGCATGTTCCTCACCGACAGCGTGGCCGGGCCCGGCTACGCGCACTTCGGCGAGCTGGCCTCGGTGGGCGCCACCGTCCAGAACCACACCCTCGACCACCCGTATCTGCCGGGACTTCCCTACGAGGGGCAGCGCTGGGAGATCTGCGGCCAGCAGGACAAGCTCAAGGAGCGCTTCGGCCAGCGGCCGCGGCTGTTCCGCCCTCCGTACGGGGAGTACAACGCGGACACGCTGCGGGCCGCGGCGGACTGCGGGCTCTCGGCGGTGGTGCTGTGGCGGGCGTCGATGCAGATCAACGATCTGCGGTACGCACAGGGGGCGAAGCTGCGGCCCGGTGACATCGTGCTCGCGCACTTCCGCGGACCGGACGAGCTGCACGGGGCGTCCCTGACCGAGATGACCACGCGGATGCTGCGCCGGATCCAGGAGCAGGGGTTCACGGTGGCGCGGCTCGAGGACTATCTCTGATCGCCGAGGGCCGGCTCCGCATGTCTCTGTGCGGCGGCCCCGGCTTCGGAGTCGGGCGCTTCGGGGTCGCCCTCGGCGGCCGCTGCCCGGTGGCGGCCCGCGCTGTCGCTGATCCTCAGCAGGATCGCGATCATCACCCAGTTCGCCACGAGTGAGGACCCGCCCTTCGCGAGGAACGGCAGCGCCTTGCCGGTCAGCGGTATCAGCCCGGTGACACCGCCCGCGACCACGAACACCTGGAGCATCAGGGCGGCGGAGAGCCCGGCCGCGAGCAGTTTGCCGAAGGGGTCGCGGGCGAGCAGGGCGGTGCGCAGACCGCGCTGGACGAGCAGGGCGTACAGGAGCAGTACGGCGGTCAGGCCGGCGAGCCCGAGCTCCTCGCCGACCGTGGTCAGGATGAAGTCGCTGCGTCCGGCGAACGCGATCAGCTCGGGGTGGCCCTGGCCGAGCCCGGTGCCGGTCAGGCCGCCGCTGCCGAAGCTGAACAGGGCCTGCGCGAGCTGGTCGGAGCCGCCGCCCGCGTCCTTCGCGTACACGGCGAAGGGGTCGAGCCAGGCCTCGACGCGGCCGTGCACATGGGGTTCGAGCGAGCCGACGACGAAGGCGCCGAGCGCCGCCATCAGCAGACCGGTCACGATCCAACTGGTGCGCTGCGTGGCCGCGTACAGCATGACGACGAAAAGGCCGAAGAAGATCAGCGAGGTGCCCAGGTCGCGTTCGAAGATCAGCACGAGCAGGCTGACCGCCCAGATCGCGAGGATCGGCCCGAACTGCCGGCCGGGCGGCAGCCGCATGCCGAGCACCTTGCGGCCGGTCAGGGCGAGGGCGTTGCGGTTGACCGTGAGATAGCCGGCGAAGAACACCGCGATCATGATCTTCACGAACTCGCCCGGCTGGAAGGAGAGGCCGCCGAGGTAGATCCAGCGCTTGGCGCCGTAGGTGTCGCCGGGGAAGAAGGCGGGCGCCATCAGCAGGACGAGCGCGACGGCCATCATCACGTAGATGTAGCGCTGCAGCCGGCGATGATCGCGCAGGGCCACAAGCGCCCCGATGCAGACCGCGACGCCGATCACGCTCCACATCAGCTGTCCGCCGGCGGTCGGATCGGAGCCGTATCGCGCGGCGTACGCGGGGTCCAGGCGGTGCAGGAGGACGAGTCCGAGGCCGGTGATCAGGACCGCGAGCGGCAGGATCAGCGGATCGGCGTACGGCGCGAACCGGCGTACGGCGAGATGGGCAGCGAAGGACAGCAGGGCCATGCTGAGCGCGAACTGCCCGAGGTTGCCCGGCAGTTGACCGTGGACGGCGAGGCCCACCTGTGCCTGGCCGAACGTCGTGATCGCGACGGTCAGCAGAAGCAGCAGCGCCTCGGTGCGGCGGTGGCCGGCGGCGAGGAGCGAACCGAGCCGGACCCGTGGTGGTGAAACCGCCGCGGGTTCCTGCGTGATGAAGGGAGTCTCCGCCGCCATCCACCCGTCCGTTTCACTCGGTTTGATCCTGTTGTTCCGGTTTCTCCGCGAGGAAGACGTGGTGGGGGGAGCCGCGGTTGCCGTCGGTGAGACGCATCACGCGGGGGCGAGGGTTCCCGGACGCTTCTCCTCATGGCCGCCCCAAGCGCCGTATAGCTGTGATGTTTCCGTTATCGCGGGACGTGCAACATTTCCGTGTTTCTGGAGTCTCTAAAGAGGTGTAGGTGCTGATCGAAGCTGGGGGACTTGTGCGCTCGAACCGAATACGCCTGTCTGCCGTCGCCGCACTGTCCGCGGCGGCGCTCCTTCTGACCGGCTGCAGTCAGGGCGGTGACCAGGCGGAGAACGCGGCGAACGAGGTCGCGGCGAGCCGGACTCCGTCGTCCGGGCAGACCGAGCCGAGCGAGAAGCCCAGCGCGAAGGAGAAGGAGACCGAGGAGGTCGTCCTCAAGCCGGGCGACAACTCCGACGAGGTGCGCGAGCTGCAGGCCCGCCTCGTCCAGGTCGAGCACCTCAAGGCGGTGCCCAACGGCAATTACGGTCCGGCGACCGAGGGGGCCGTGGCCGAGTACCAGGCGGGGCAGAAGCTCGAGGTCACCGGCATCGTCACCGCCTCGACCTGGAAGAAGCTGACGTCCCAGACCAAGGCACCCACGCAGGACGAGCTGTTCCCGAAGAAGCAGGTGCTCGGCCACGGCGACAACAGCGACAAGGTGCGTGAACTGCAGGCCCGGCTCAAGCAGTTGGGGCACTTCAAGGACAAGCCCACCGGGTTCTACGGCGATGTCACGCTGACGGCCGTCAAGGCGTACCAGCAGGCCGCGGGCCTCGAGGTCACCGGGACCGTCTACGAGGACACCTGGGAGAAGCTGAAGTCCCAGACCAAGACACCCACGCAGGATGAGCTCAAGCCGCCGGTCGAGCTGCCCACGGTGGACGCCTCCAAGGCCGACCTCGACGACCGCTGCCTGACCGGCCGGGTGCTGTGCATCTCCAAGACCTCCAAGAAGCTGGCCTGGGTGATCGACGGCAAGGTCCACAAGCTGCTGGACGTCCGCTTCGGCGCGGAGGGCTACGAGACCCGTGAGGGCGTCTTCTCGGTCTACTGGAAGAGCCGCGACCACGTCTCGACGCTCTACGACTCGGCGATGCCGTTCGCGATGTTCTTCGACGGCGGCCAGGCCGTCCACTACTCCGAGAACTTCGCGCAGAACGGCTACACGGGCGGCTCGTACGGGTGCGTGAACGTCCGCGACTACGAGGGCATCAAGTGGCTGTTCGACAACCAGGTGAAGACGGGCGACAAGGTCGTCATCCACTGGTAGCGGCTCACGCGCGGCGGCGGTGACTCCCCTCAGCCTCCAAGGCACTCGTGGGAGTCGCCGCCGCTTCGGCATCGGCCGTGCGTGCCGTCGTACGTGGACGTGGGTGCGGGCGCCGCGGGCTCGGGGTGGCTGCGGTCGTACTCCTGTGCCAGGACGACGCAGAGCAGGACGCCGGTGAGCAGAGTGAACGCGGCCTGGACGCCTGTGGTGATCCGGATCCCGCTGCTCCAGAAGGCGCGCGTGAGGAGCGCCATCGTCGCGAGCACGAGGCCGAACACCACGACGGGTGTCCAGTCCATCGGCGAGGCGGCAAAGGGCCCGCCCTCGCCTTCGGCCCCGTCCTCCACGCCGCGTCCCAGTCCGCGCAGCCCCAGCCAGAGCCCGGCGGCGGCCAGCGCCGCGATGTCGGCGACCACCATGAGGAGCGCGAACAGGCCGTCGAAGCAGCCGCCGCTGCGCGGGTTG
Source organism: Streptomyces mesophilus (assembly GCF_011044995.1). Classification (GTDB taxonomy): domain Bacteria; phylum Actinomycetota; class Actinomycetes; order Streptomycetales; family Streptomycetaceae; genus Streptomyces; species Streptomyces mesophilus. Next base: position 14,515 of record NZ_JAAKZW010000021.1, read on the forward strand.
TGAGCAGGCATGTTCGTACGGTGTCCCGGAACCGGCGGCTCCGGCGGAGCGTTCACCTCAGCGCGAAACCGGGCCCCTCATTGGCACTCCGCTTGACCGAGTGCTAATCGCGGTCATAGTCTCGGGCCTGGCACTCCCCACTGGAGAGTGCCAACACAGCGACGGGCAGGTCCGGCACCCGCGACGACGGATCCACCTGGTCGCCACCTCAGACAGTTCATCCCCGAGATCTCCGAAGGGGGAGGTCGGATCGTGACGACCGCCAGCTCCAAGGTTGCCATCAAGCCGCTCGAGGACCGCATCGTGGTCCAGCCGCTCGACGCCGAGCAGACCACGGCCTCTGGCCTGGTCATCCCGGACACCGCGAAGGAGAAGCCCCAGGAGGGCGTCGTCCTCGCCGTGGGCCCGGGCCGCTTCGAGAACGGCGAGCGTCTGCCGCTCGACGTGAAGACCGGCGACATCGTGCTGTACAGCAAGTACGGCGGCACCGAGGTGAAGTACAACGGCGAGGAGTACCTCGTCCTCTCGGCTCGCGACGTGCTCGCGATCGTCGAGAAGTAATTCACCAGTTTTGCTTTGACCTGCGCCCCTGGCCCCCGCTGAATTCATTCATTGCCGGGCGGTCAGGGGCGCAGTTCATTTTTTTCGAGAGGACAGAGAAGCTCCATGGCGAAGATCCTGAAGTTCGACGAGGACGCCCGTCGCGCCCTCGAGCGTGGCGTCAACAAGCTTGCCGACACGGTCAAGGTGACGATCGGCCCCAAGGGCCGCAACGTCGTCATCGACAAGAAGTTCGGCGCCCCCACCATCACCAACGACGGTGTGACCATCGCCCGTGAGGTCGAGGTCGAGGACCCGTACGAGAACCTCGGTGCGCAGCTGGTGAAGGAGGTGGCGACCAAGACCAACGACATCGCGGGTGACGGTACGACCACCGCCACCGTGCTCGCCCAGGCGCTCGTACGCGAGGGCCTGCGCAACGTCGCCGCCGGTGCTTCCCCGGCCCTCCTGAAGAAGGGCATCGACGCCGCCGTCAAGGCCGTGTCCGAGGAGCTCCTCGCGACCGCGCGTCCGATCGAGGAGAAGTCCGACATCGCCGCCGTGGCCGCGCTGTCCGCCCAGGACAAGCAGATCGGCGAGCTCATCGCCGAGGCCATGGACAAGGTCGGCAAGGACGGTGTCATCACCGTCGAGGAGTCCAACACCTTCGGTCTGGAGCTCGACTTCACCGAGGGCATGGCCTTCGACAAGGGCTACCTGTCCCCGTACTTCGTCACCGACCAGGAGCGTATGGAGGCCGTCCTCGACGACCCGTACATCCTGATCAACCAGGGCAAGATCTCCTCGATCCAGGACATGCTCCCGCTCCTGGAGAAGGTCATCCAGGCCGGCGGCTCGCGTCCGCTCCTGATCATCGCCGAGGACGTCGAGGGCGAGGCCCTGTCGACCCTGGTCGTGAACAAGATCCGCGGCACGTTCAACGCCGTGGCCGTCAAGGCCCCCGGCTTCGGCGACCGCCGCAAGGCGATGCTGCAGGACATGGCGGTCCTCACGGGCGCCACCGTCATCGCCGAAGAGGTCGGCCTCAAGCTCGACCAGGCCGGTCTGGACGTGCTCGGCTCCGCCCGCCGCGTCACCATCTCCAAGGACGACACCACGATCGTCGACGGCGGTGGCGACTCCTCCGAGGTCCAGGGCCGCGTCGCCCAGATCAAGGCCGAGATCGACTCCACGGACTCCGACTGGGACCGCGAGAAGCTCCAGGAGCGCCTCGCGAAGCTGGCCGGCGGTGTCTGCGTGATCCGCGTCGGTGCGGCCACCGAGGTCGAGCTCAAGGAGAAGAAGCACCGTCTGGAGGACGCCATCTCCGCGACCCGCGCCGCGGTCGAGGAGGGCATCGTCTCCGGTGGTGGCTCCGCGCTCGTCCACGCCGTGAAGGTCCTCGAGGGCAACCTCGGCAAGGAGGGCGACGAGGCCACCGGTGTCGCCGTCGTCCGCCGCGCCGCCGTCGAGCCGCTGCGCTGGATCGCCGAGAACGCCGGCCTCGAGGGTTACGTCATCACCGCGAAGGTCGCCGAGCTCGACAAGGGCCAGGGCTTCAACGCCGCGACCGGCGAGTACGGCGACCTGGTCAAGGCCGGCGTCATCGACCCGGTCAAGGTCACCCGCTCCGCCCTGGAGAACGCCGCCTCCATCGCCTCCCTGCTCCTCACGACCGAGACCCTGGTCGTCGAGAAGCCGGCCGAGGAGGACTCCGAGTCCGGCCACGGCCACGGTCACGGCCACTCCCACTGAGGTCTGAGCGCTCAGCTCTCAGCTCGTACGACGGCCCGGCGCCCCACTGGGGTGCCGGGCCGTCGGCGTTGTCGGTCCGTCCAGGGAACGGGGCTACTGCGGCCCGTACTTGCGCCCCGTCTTCGACGTGATGCCGCCCAGCAGGTTGCGCGGGACGAGCTTTGCCGCGCCGAGGAGTGTCTTGTAGCGGGCGTCCGGGATCGAGACCTGTTTGCCGCGGGCCAGGTCCGCGAGGGCCGTCGCGACCACCTTGTCCGCGTCGAGCCACATCCAGCTCGGGATGTTGTCGGTGCCCATGCCGGCCCGCTGGTGGAACTCCGTACGGACGAAGCCGGGGCACAGGGCCATGAGCCGTACGCCCGAACCGGCCAGGTCCTTGGCGGCGCCCTGCGTGAACTGCACGACCCACGCCTTCGACGCGCCGTACGTCCCGCGCGGCACGAACGCCGCCACCGAGGCGACGTTCACCACGCCGCCGCGGCCGCGCTCGCGCATCGACGCGGCGGCCGCCGACGTCAGCCGGAGCACCGCCTCGCAGTGCACCTTGAGCATGGTCAGCTCGTCGGCCATGGAGACCTCGAGATAGCGGCCCTTGTTGCCGAAGCCCGCGTTGTTGACCAGCAGGTCGACGGGGTTGCGCGGGTCGGCGAGGCGCTTCTCGACGGACTCGATGCCGCCCTCCGTCGCCAGATCCGCGGTCAGCACCTCGGCCTCGATGCCGTGCCGGTCGTGCAGCTCGGTCGCCTGCTCCCGCAGGCGTTTGGTGTCCCGGGCCACCAGGACCAGGTTGTGCCCGTCCGCCGCGAGGCGCCGCCCGAAGGCGGCGCCGATACCGGCGGTCGCACCGGTGATGAGAGCCGTAGTCATGGGCCAAGGCTAATGATGATCGTGGGCGCCGCCCGACCCGGTGGGCTTCCCGGCCTTCTGCCCCTTCTCCACGACCACGAACTGCCCCATCATCCCGCCGTCCTCGTGGGACAGCAGATGGCAGTGGTACATGTACGGGGTGTCCGGATCGGCCGGACCGTCGAAGCGCATCGCCAGCTTCACCGTCGTAGCGCCGGGCACGAACACCGTGTCCTTGGCGCCGCGCAGCTCCGGCGGCGGCTGCTCGCCGTTCACCTCCAGGACCCTGAACTGCACATCGTGCACATGGAAGTTGTGCGGCATCCCGTCGTCGTTGCGCACGGTCCAGGTCTCCGTCGTACCGCGCGTGACCACCTCGTCGATCCGGTCCATGTCCATCGGGCGTTCGTTGATCCCGGACATCTTCAGACCGAAGAACCGCTCCTTCGCGGACTCGGAGCCGTCCGGTACTTCCAACTCGCCGAGCTGCACGGGCAGTTCCGGGGAGTCCCGCAGCGACTGCTTCGCCCGCAGCTCCAGTACGTCGAAGGAGTCGGCGCCCCCGCTGAACCGCGTCTGCCAGGCACCCCCGTAGTTGTCCTGCGGGAAGCTGCGCAGCACGGTCTTCTCGCCCGGCTTCATCCGTACGACGATCTCGGCGCGCTCACCCGGTGACAGCTGCACACGGTCCATGGCCGCGGGCTTCTCGAGCAGACCGCCGTCCGTGCCGATCAGCGCGAAGTCCCGGTCGTCGGAGAAGCCGAAGTCATAGACACGGGCGGTCGAGGCGTTCAGCAGCCGCAGCCGTACGAGCTCGTCGCCGACTTCCTGGTACGGATTGAGCGTGCCGTTGACCATCGTCCGGTCGCCCAGGAAGCCGGTGTTCCGCAGGAAGTCGTGGCCGTGGTCGAACTTCGCCCCGTCGAACGTCACGTCCTGCACGATGACCGGCACATCGTTCACCCCGTACGCGTCGGGCAGATCGAGCGCGGCGGACTTCTCGTCGTCGAGCAGGAACATCCCGGCGAGCCCGCGCTGCACATGCTGCTCGGTCTGCCCGTGCGGGTGCGGGTGGTACCAGAGCGTCGACGCGGGCTGGTCGATCTTCCACCGCGGAGCCCACTTGCCGCCCGGCCCGACCATCTGGTGCGGGCCGCCGTCCATCGCCGCCGGCAGATGCATCCCGTGCCAGTGCACGGTGGACGCCTCGTCCAGACCGTTGGCTATCCGCACCTTGACCTTCTCGCCGCGCTCGGCGCGCAGCGTGGGCCCGAGGTAGTCGCCGTTGAAGCCCCAAGTGGGCGTCTTCCGCCCTGACTTGAACTCCTTCTCGCCGGCCTGCATCCGCAGGTCGAAGACCCGGGTGCCGTCCTTCTCGACGGTCGACTCCGCGAGCGGCGGTACGGCGAGCCGGTTGGTGAACGGCTCCTTGCCGACGGTGTTCACGTCGGCGCCGGTCCACAGCCACGCGAAGCCCCCGCCGACCGCCGCCACCAGGACGCCCACGACCACGGAGAAGATGATGAGGACCCGCTTCAGCCTGCCGCGTCCGCCACTCGTTTTCGTCATGTCCCAACGGTCGTGGCAGCGGGCGCGGCAACCCATCGGGAAATGCCCTGAAGCGACCCCGGCCCGCCCCCTACGGAGGCGGGGTCCGCCGCCCCCTACGGGCTCGGGCTCAACCCCCGTACTTCTCCACGTACTTACGGGCGTTCGCCAAGGCCTCGTAGTGCAGCGCCTCACCCGCCGCGAGCACCTGAGAGAGCAGCGACCGGTCCAGGGTCGAGGCCCGGAACTGCAGCGCGACCGTCACGTCATGGTCCGGCCGGTGCACGATCTCGATCGGATCCCCCGCCGCGATCGCACCCGGCTCGATCACCCTGAAATACGCCCCGGCCGCACCGTCCTGAGTGAAGCGCTTCTGCCAGTGCTGCTCGCCGAGATGCCCGGCGAACGTCTGGCACGGGATACGTCCGGACGTCACCTCGAGGACGAGCTGCGAGCCGACCCTCCAGCGCTCACCGATCAGCGCGCCGGACACGTCGAGACCGGAGGTCGTGAGGTTCTCGCCGAAGGACCCGTTGCGCAGCGGGCGCCCGAACTCCTTCTCCCAGCGGTCCAGGTCCTCGCGCGCGTAGGCGTACACGGCCTGATCGTTCCCGCCGTGCACGCGCTGGTCGCACACGTCGTCCCCGGCCACCCCGCTCGGCCCCTTGCCCTTCGCCCCGGGCGCCGCGACCCGGACCGGCCCGTCGACCGGCAGCTTGTCGATACCGGACGTCCCGCTCGGATGATCCGTGAACGGGACGGGAGTGGCCTTGCCGATATTCAGACTCAGAAGCTTCATGCCGCTCACGCTAGAGATCATTCCCCAAGTCGTCGAGCACTTTTCGCCTCTTGCCCCAAGCCTCACTTATGCTTGCGTCATGATCGAGGCCCGTCATCTCCGTGTGCTCCGCGCCGTCGCCGCCACCGGCTCCTTCTCCGCCGCGGCCCGCGAACTCGGCTGTACGCAGCCGGCCGTCAGCCAGCAGATGAAGGCGCTCGAACAGTCCACGGGCACCCCGCTGCTCATCCGTACGGGCCGTGAAATGCGTCTGACCCAGGCGGGAGAAGCCCTGGTCAGGCATGCCGCGGGCATCCTCGCCGGACTCACCGCCGCCGAGGAGGAGGTCGCCGCGATCGCCGGCCTGCGCGCGGGCCGGGTCCGTCTGGTCTCGTTCCCGAGCGGCAGCTCGGCACTGGTCCCTTCGGCCCTCGCGGCCCTGCGCGCGGCGCACCCCGGCACCCGGGTCTCGCTCGTCGAGGCCGAACCGCCGCGCTCGGTCGAGATGCTCCGCGAAGGCGACTGCGATGTCGCGCTCGCCTTCCGCTACGAAGGGGCGCACGCGGACGACGAGTGGAGCGACCTTGTCGTACGCCCGTTGCTCGCCGACCGTCTTGTCGGCCTGATCCCGGCGGATCACCGGCTGAGCGGCGACGAGGCGGTCTCCATCGCCGAGTTCGCCGACGAGTCCTGGATCGCGGGCTGCCCGCGCTGCCGCCGACAGCTGGTCGACGTCTGCGAGAGCGCCGGCTTCGCACCGCGTATCGACTTCGCGACCGATGACTATCCGGCGGTGATCGGCCTGGTCGGAGCCGGTCTCGGCGTCGCGGTGCTGCCCGAGCTCGCCATCGATTCGGTGGGCCCGAAGGGCGCCCGCACGGTCACGGTGGAGCCGGCCGTACGCCGCGAGATCGTCGCGCTCACGCTGCCCGACCTCGCCCGCGTGCCCACCGTGGCGGCCACGCTGGACCAGCTCGCGGCGGCCGCCGACCGGCTGTCCGCGGCCGCGGCCCACTGAGGAGCCGGGCCCGCAGCAGCCGCCCGCCGAGCGGCACGAAGCCGCGCGAAGAAACGTTTCCTCAGTTGGCGGACATCGTGCTGGTCGCCGGTACGAGCCGGTTGCGTGCCCGGCCCATCAGCTCTTCGCGCTCGTCCTCGGTCAGGCCGCCCCATACGCCGTACGGCTCACGCACCGCGAGGGCGTGGGCCGCGCACTCGGCGCGGACGGGGCAGCGCATGCAGACCTCTTTGGCCGAGTTCTCGCGAGCGCTCCGTGCGGCGCCACGCTCGCCCTCCGGGTGGAAGAAGAGCGAACTGTCGACCCCTCGGCAGGCTGCGAGCAGCTGCCAGTCCCATAGGTCGGCGTTCGGCCCGGGAAGGCGGGAGAAATCTGCCATTGCTTGTCCCCTTGCAACCGTTCGAAGGCGGATCCGATGCCCGGTCGGGCGGTAGCAGGTGCCCGGACGAGGGCTGGTCGGACGCCCATGCCGTACATCTACTGTCTGAGTAGATGTAAATATGACTGATTGCGAATCTAGTCACAGACACCACCAAAAGGGAAGAAAAGGCGCTAAATGGGGCATAGCTTTCGGTGAATCCTCGGCGGCCCGCAGGTGCCCTGATGTCCGCGATCACAACCCGGTGAACGGCCCATCACGTAGAGTGCCGAAGGCGGCCGACCGACCCGTAACTCTTTCGAGTGACCGTCGTTGAGAGTGCGGAGGCGGTTGAAATAGGAAGCGCTCGGGCAGGTGTCCGAGGGTGTCAACCGCTCAGGTGACGATTCGTATTCAGCCTGGAGGCTCAAGGTGACGCGCATCAGCTGCAGGAGCCGCGGAGGACGACAGTCATGACATCCGTCCTCGTCTGCGACGACTCCCCGCTTGCCCGCGAAGCGCTCCGCCGTGCGGTGGCTACCGTGCCCGGTGTAGAGCGTGTGACGACGGCGGCCAACGGCGAGGAAGTCCTCCGCCGCTGGGGCGCCGATCGCTCGGACCTGATTCTGATGGACGTACGCATGCCCGGTCTCGGCGGCGTCGAGACCGTGCGCCGGCTGCTCTCGGCCGATCCGGGCGCCCGGATCATCATGCTCACGGTCGCCGAGGACCTGGACGGCGTCGCGCTCGCGGTCGCCGCCGGTGCCCGCGGCTATCTGCACAAGGACGCCTCGCGCGCCGAGCTGCGCGCGACCGTCACGCAGGCGCTCGCCGACCCGACCTGGCGGCTGGCCCCGCGCCGGCTGCGTTCGGCCGAGATGGGTGCGGCGCCCACGCTCACCGCGCGGGAGATCCAGGTGCTCGAGGGCATGAGCCATGGGCGGTCCAATGCGGAGATCGGCCGTGAGCTGTTCCTCTCGGAGGACACGGTCAAGACGCACGCCCGTCGGCTGTTCAAGAAGCTCGGCGCCTCCGACCGCGCGCACGCCGTGGCGCTCGGTTTCCGTTGGGGCCTGGTGCGCTGAACCAACCTCCGACGAGTCCCGCCCGCGCCGCTGCGGGCGGGCCGGCGGATGAGCGGATCCACTCGCTCGGGAGCGGTTTTCCCTGTTTCCCGCGCGATGCCGCATCCTTGAGGGTGTGGAGTTCCTCGGGGACGAGTCGGTCGAGCGGGAGGGGAGGGCGCAGGAGATGAGTTCCGGCGCACCTGCTCATAACGCTTCGGTGCACAACTATGGACGCGGTGCCACGGATCGGACGACGCCAAGGCACCATGGACCGATGCGCGAGGACGAGACCACCACTGTCGGTGCCCTCGTTCACCGTGCCGTCGAAGGCGATCAGCAGGCCACGCACGATCTGCTCGCCCGTGTGCACCCGCTGGCGCTGCGCTACTGCCGTACGCGGCTGTCCCGACTGCCGGGCGACGCGCGGCACTTCGTCGAGGACCTTGCGCAGGAAGTCTGTGTCGCGGTGCTGCTCGCGCTGCCGCGCTACAAGGACACCGGCCGGCCCTTCGAGGCCTTCGTCTTCGCCATCGCCGGGCACAAGGTCGCCGATCTGCAGCGGGCCGCCATGCGGCACCCCGGATCGACCGCCGTGCCCAGCGACGAGATGCCCGAGCGGCCCGACGACTCGCTCGGGCCCGAGGAGCGCGCGCTCCTGAGTTCGGACGCCGAGTGGGCCAAGAAGCTGCTCGCCAATCTTCCGCAGACCCAGCGCGAGCTGTTGCTGCTGCGGATCGCCGTCGGTCTCACCGCGGAGGAGACCGGGCAGATGCTGGGGATGTCTCCGGGTGCCGTGCGCGTCGCGCAGCACCGGGCCCTGAGCCGGCTCAGGGCGCTGGCCGAGCAGTAGCGGCCTGGCTTTTCGCCGGTAGCACACGACGAAGATCGCGTACGTGCGAACGTACAAAGAAGACCGATGATCTTGATCGTGGAATGAGACACCCCCGCTGGCCGTTAGCATGGACATCCGCACCGATCAAGGCCATTTGGGGAAGGTGTCATGACTGCAAACGTCGACGGAGTGCCCGAGAAATTCGCGACACTCGGGCTGACCTACGACGACGTGCTGCTGTTGCCGGGCGCGTCGGAGGTCCTTCCGAACGCGGTCGACACCTCGTCCCGCATCTCGCGGAACGTCCGCGTGAACATCCCGCTGCTCTCCGCCGCGATGGACAAGGTCACCGAGTCGCGGATGGCCATCGCCATGGCGCGTCAGGGCGGTGTCGGTGTGCTGCACCGCAACCTGTCCGTCGAGGACCAGGTCAACCAGGTCGACCTCGTGAAGCGCTCCGAGTCCGGCATGGTCACCGACCCCATCACCGTGAACCCCGACGCCACGCTCGGCGAGGCGGACGCGCTCTGTGCGAAGTTCCGTATCAGCGGCGTTCCCGTGACGGACGGCAACGGCAAGCTGCTCGGCATCGTCACCAACCGTGACATGGCCTTCGAGACCGACCGCACCCGTCAGGTGCGCGAGGTCATGACGCCGATGCCGCTGGTCACCGGCAAGGTCGGCATCTCCGGCGTGGACGCCATGGAGCTCCTTCGCCGCCACAAGATCGAGAAGCTGCCGCTCGTCGACGACTCCGGTGTGCTCAAGGGCCTCATCACGGTGAAGGACTTCGTGAAGGCCGAGCAGTACCCGAACGCGGCCAAGGACGGCGAGGGCCGGCTGCTCGTCGGTGCCGCCGTCGGTGCCAGCCCCGAGGCGCTGGAGCGCGCCCAGGCGCTGGCCGGCGCCGGTGTGGACTTCCTGGTCGTCGACACCTCGCACGGCCACAACAGCAACGCCCTGAGCTGGATGTCGAAGATCAAGTCCGCGGTGCACGTGGATGTGATCGGCGGCAACGTCGCCACCCGCGACGGCGCCCAGGCCCTGATCGACGCCGGTGTCGACGGCGTCAAGGTCGGTGTCGGACCCGGCTCCATCTGCACCACCCGCGTGGTCGCCGGTATCGGTGTCCCGCAGGTCACCGCCATCTACGAGGCGGCGCTCGCGGCCCAGGCGGCCGGCGTCCCGGTCATCGGCGACGGCGGTCTGCAGTACTCGGGCGACATCGGCAAGGCGCTGGCCGCCGGCGCCTCCACGGTGATGCTGGGCAGCCTGCTCGCGGGCTGCGAGGAGTCGCCCGGTGAGCTGATGTTCATCAACGGCAAGCAGTTCAAGTCGTACCGCGGCATGGGCTCGCTCGGCGCCATGCAGTCGCGCGGCCAGGGCCGCTCGTACTCGAAGGACCGTTACTTCCAGGCGGACATCGCCTCCGACGACAAGCTCGTGCCCGAGGGCATCGAGGGCCAGGTGCCCTACCGCGGCCCGCTGGCCAACGTCCTGCACCAGCTCGTCGGCGGTCTGCGCCAGACGATGGGTTACGTGGGCGCCGCCACCATCGAGGAGATGGAGAGCAAGGGCCGCTTCGTGCGCATCACGTCCGCGGGCCTCAAGGAGAGCCACCCGCACGACATCCAGATGACGGTCGAGGCGCCGAACTACAGCCGTAAGTAGCCGCCTGTTCCGTACGGACAGCGAGGTCAGGGGCGGTTCCGGATTCCCGGGGCCGCCCCTGCTCCGTGTGTCAGGGATACTGGACGGGCAGGCCGAGAAGGACCCAGTAGGACCCAGAGGGAAAGGCACCTCCCAAAGTGACTGAGATCGAGATCGGGCGCGGCAAGCGCGGCCGCCGCGCGTACGCGTTCGACGACATCGCCATCGTCCCGAGCCGTCGTACGCGGGACCCGAAGGAGGTCTCGATCGCCTGGCAGATCGACGCCTACCGCTTCGAGCTGCCGTTCCTGGCCGCTCCCATGGACTCCGTGGTCTCGCCGGGGACCGCGATCCGCATCGGTGAGATGGGCGGCCTCGGGGTGCTCAACCTCGAGGGCCTGTGGACCCGTTACGAGGACCCGCAGCCGCTGCTCGACGAGATCGCCGAGCTCGACTCCGAGGCCGCCACGCGCCGCCTCCAGGAGATCTACGCGGCCCCGATCAAGGAAGAGCTGATCGGACAGCGCATCAAGGAGGTGCGCGACTCCGGTGTCGTCACAGCCGCCGCGCTCTCGCCGCAGCGCACCGCGCAGTTCTCGAAGGCCGTCGTGGACGCCGGCGTGGACCTCTTCGTCATCCGCGGTACGACCGTCTCGGCCGAGCACGTCTCTGGTGCCGCCGAGCCGCTGAACCTGAAGCAGTTCATCTACGAGCTGGACGTCCCGGTGATCGTCGGCGGCTGCGCCACGTACACCGCGGCCCTGCACCTGATGCGTACGGGCGCGGCGGGCGTGCTCGTCGGCTTCGGCGGCGGCGCCGCCCACACCACCCGTAACGTCCTGGGCATCCAGGTCCCGATGGCCACCGCCGTCGCCGATGTGGCCGCGGCCCGCCGCGACTACATGGACGAGTCCGGCGGCCGCTACGTGCACGTCATCGCCGACGGCGGCGTGGGCTGGTCCGGCGACCTGCCCAAGGCCATCGCGTGCGGCGCCGACTCCGTGATGATCGGCTCCCCGCTGGCCCGTGCCACGGACGCGCCCGGCAAGGGGCACCACTGGGGCATGGAGGCCGTCCACGAGGACGTGCCGCGCGGCAAGAAGGTCGACCTGGGCACGGTGGGCACCACCGAGGAGATCCTCACCGGTCCCTCGCACACCCCCGACGGCTCGATGAACTTCTTCGGCGCCCTGCGCCGCTCGATGGCGACGACCGGCTACAGCGAGCTCAAGGAGTTCCAGCGGGTCGAGGTCACGGTGGCGAACGCGCAGCACCAGCGCTGAGGTTCGTCTCGTACGTACGCGAAGGGGCCCGCACCGATCGGTGCGGGCCCCTTCGTATGCGCTGCTGCGGATCAGCCGCCGATCTTCTTGGCGGAGCTGAAGCCGACGAAGCCGCCGATCGCGATGAAGAGGTACGTCATGGCGTCGGCGTCTTCCTTCCAGCCCTCGAAGGCGCTCGTCTTCAAGATGTTGTCGGAGCCGAGGAAATCGGTCCAGGACGCGGTCATGCCGGCCTGCTCGACCACGTGGCTGGCTATCAGCGACATGCCGAAGATCTGGCCCACGTAGACGGCCGCCAAGGCGAGCACCGCGCTGACGATGGGCAGCAGCGGGTTGCGGCCGCCGAGCTTGCCGGCCGCGAAACCGATCAGGGCGCCGACACCGACGGCCACGTAACCGATCTCGGTGTAGCCGCCCTCGTCGTCTGCGAAGGCGCGCATCAGACCGCCGTACGCGGCGGCAGCGGCGACCGCCGCCACGACGGCCACGACGATCGCGACGCCGACATTGCCACTACGGGCCGGCGGCGGGGTCGGCTGGAACGGGGCCGGCTGGCCGAACGGGTTCTGGCCCGCGGGCTGCTGCGGCTGCTGAGGCGGAAAGGCCTGGGACATACGGGTGATCCCCCCATGGGAACGGTGCGCACACGCATGCGAGAGCGGCGCACGCTTGTGCGATGAATGACGCCGCAGGCTAGCAGCCCGCGGCGACAGTCACCCAGCCCGTTTCAAAGGCTTCACAGCCGGTGCGCGGCCCCCACGGGAGTCGCACCACGCGTATCCAGGAGCAACTGGGCTTTCACCGCGAGGCCTTGGAGGTCGTACGTGCGGTGAGGCTGGAGGAGGAGGGTCAGGTCGGCGTCGGCGGCGGCCTCGTAGAGGGAGTCGGCGCGGGGGACGGGCCGGCCGAGGATGCGCCAGTGCGGGATGTGCGGGTCGTGGTAGCTGATCGAGGCGCCCATCTGCATGAGGCGGGTGGCGATCTCCTCGGCAGGGGTGCCCTGTTGGTCCGCGATGTCCGGCTTGTAGGTCACGCCGAGGAGCAGGACGCGGGCGCCGCGGACCGACTTGCCGTGCTCGTTGAGGAGCGTGGCCGCGCGCTGGATGACGTACTGGGGCATACGGCTGTTGATCTCCTGCGCGAGACCGGTCATCCGCAGCGGGTGGCCCGGGGTGCGCGCCGCGTGCGGGAGGTACGCGGGGTCGAGGGCGACCGCGTGGCCGCCGACGCCGGGTCCCGGGCGGAAGGCCTGGAAGCCGAAGGGCTTGGTCTCGGCGCAGCGGATGACGTCCCACAGGTCCACGCCCAAGTCGTGGCAGAGCACGGCCATTTCGTTCATCAGGGCGATGTTGACGTGCCGGAAATTGGTTTCCAGGAGGTGGGTCGTCTCGGCCTCGCGGGGCCCTCGCGCCCGGACGACCTTGTCGGTGAGGCGGCCGTAGAAGGCCGCGGCCGACTCCGTGCAGGCGGGGGTCAGGCCGCCGATGACCTTCGGCGTATTGCCGTAACCGTGCGTGCGGTTGCCGGGGTCGAAGCGGCCGGGGGAGTACGCGAGGTGGAAGTCGCGGCCGGCGGTCAGACCCGAGCCCTCCTCCAGGAGGGGGCGCAGGAATTCCTCGGTCGTGCCCGGGTAGGCGGGGGATTCGAGGATCACCGTGGTGTGCGGGCGCAGCCGGGCCGCCAGGGCCTGGGCGGCCTCGGCGACCTGGGTGAGGTCGGGTGTGCGGTCGGCGCCCAGGGGAGTGGGGGCGCAGATGACCGCGGTGCGGACCCGGCCGAGTTCGACCGGGTTGGTGGTGGTCCGGAAGCCCCCCGAGAGCATCCGGCGCAGATCGGCGGTGGTCAGGGCGCCCTCGTCGGCGGGCAGCCGGCCGGCGGCGAGCTCCGTGGTGTGACGCGGGTCGTAGGCGACGGTCTCGATGCCTGCCGAGACGGCGGCCTGGGCGAGCGGAAGGCCGAGATGGCCGAGTCCTACGACGGCGAGATCCGCGGGCATGGCGAAAACCTTCCCTCTAACCGGGACGGGCGGGACGCGCAAGCCGGGTGGACAAAACGGCTGAGCGCAATGTCAGGTTAGGGGTAAATATGACCGATATGACGCATTGCAGGTCGGCTATGTCCCGAGTGTCGGCTCTCAGGGCGGCTCGCCCGGAAAGTCGCACGACGCGTGGTGGCTGAAGACCTGGACTGCGGACAGAATCGACGGTGTGAGCCCGACCACACGGGGGCGACGGGAGGCAGCAGTGAGGACAGCGACACTGGGACCGGCCGAGCGGGCCGAGGCCCTCGCGGCGATGGCCGAGCGGGAACTGGACGTACTGGTGGTGGGCGCCGGCGTGGTCGGCGCGGGGACGGCGCTCGACGCCGTCACCCGGGGCCTGTCGACAGGGCTCGTGGAGGCGCGCGACTGGGCCTCGGGCACGTCGAGCCGCTCCAGCAAACTGATCCACGGAGGCCTGCGCTATCTGGAGATGCTGGACTTCGCGCTCGTACGGGAGGCGCTCAAGGAGCGCGGGCTGCTGCTCGAACGGCTCGCGCCGCATCTGGTGAAGCCGGTGCCGTTCCTCTATCCGCTGCAGGGCAAGGGCTGGGAGCGGCTGTACGCGGGGTCCGGGGTCGCGCTGTACGACGCGATGTCGATGGCGAAGAGCCATGGCCGGGGGCTGCCGATGCACCGGCATCTGTCGCGGCGTCATGCGCTGCGCGTCGCGCCCTGCTTGAAGAAGGACGCGCTGGTGGGGGCGTTGCAGTACTACGACGCGCAGATGGATGACGCCCGGTATGTGGCGACGCTCGTGCGGACCGCCGCCTCGTACGGCGCGCTGGCCGCCAACCGTGCGCGGGTGACCGGGTTCCTGCGCGAGGGCGAGCGGGTCGTCGGGGCGCGGGTGCAGGACGTCGAGGGCGGTGGCGAGTACGAGATCAGGGCGCGGCAGATCGTCAACGCGACCGGGGTGTGGACGGACGACACCCAGGCCATGGTCGGTGAGCGCGGGCAGTTCCACGTGCGGGCGTCCAAGGGCATCCATCTGGTCGTGCCGAAGGACCGGATCAATTCGAGTACGGGGCTGATCCTCCGTACCGAGAAGAGCGTGCTCTTCGTGATCCCCTGGGGGCGGCACTGGATCGTCGGGACCACCGACACCAAGTGGGATCTGGACAAGGCGCATCCGGCGGCGTCCAGCGCGGACATCGACTATCTGCTCGAGCATGTGAACTCGGTGCTCGGGGTGCCGCTGACGAGGGATGACGTACAGGGTGTGTACGCGGGCCTGCGGCCGCTGCTCGCCGGGGAGTCGGACGCGACCAGCAAGCTGTCGCGCGAGCACACCGTGGCGCATCCGGTGCCGGGGCTCGTGGTCGTCGCGGGCGGCAAGTACACGACGTACCGCGTGATGGCGAAGGACGCCGTGGACGAGGCGGTGCACGCGCTCGACCAGCGGGTGGCCGAATGCGTCACCGAGGACATTCCGCTGCTCGGCGCCGAGGGGTACAAGGCGCTGTGGAACGCGCGGGCGCGGATCGCGCAGCGGACCGGGCTCCATGTGGTGCGCGTGGAGCACCTGTTGAACCGGTACGGGGCGCTCACCGAGGAGCTCCTCGACCTCATCGCGCGTGATACCTCGCTCGCCGAGCCGCTCACGGGTGCGGACGACTATCTGCGCGCCGAAGTGGTGTACGCGGCCTCGCACGAGGGGGCGCGGCATCTCGACGACGTCCTGACGCGGCGTACGCGGATCTCCATCGAGACCTTCGACCGGGGCACGCGCAGCGCGCGGGAGTGCGCGGAGCTGATGGCCAAGGTCCTCGGCTGGGACAAGGACCAGATCGAGCGCGAGGTCGAGCACTACGAGAAGCGGGTGGAGGCGGAGCGGGAGTCGCAGCTGCAGCCGGACGATCTGACGGCGGACGCGGCGCGGTTGGGGGCGCCGGACATCGCGCCGCTGTAGGGCGGTCAGGAGGGTTCGGTCGGGCGGCCCGGGCTGCGCCGCCCGCAGAACTCCAGCTCCAGGATGTCGTCCTGCGGACCGAGGGCGAGATCGCCGTCCGCGTTCACGAACAGCGTCACCGCATGACCGCCGCCTTCCGCGGCCACGGTCAGGACTTGGGTGCCGGCGATGATGCTGCTGCGTGCGTACAGGGGCGCCTTGCAGGAGACCTCCCACGGTGTGAGGCCGACGCCCTCGTGCCCGAGGCCGTCGGAGGTGTCGAGCATGCGGGCCAGTTGGGGTTTCGGCAGCACCCGGCCGCCGAGGAGCGCGGAGTAGAACCGGTTGAGGTCGTCGAGCGTACTGATCAGTTGGCCGCCCGCGCCCAGGCCGGACGGGTCGAGCTCCGTACGGTCGGTCAGGCCACCGGGCGTGCCCGAGTAGGCCGAGCCGTGCGGTGCGGGCAGGGTGCGGCGGGCGCCGGGGAACGAGGTACCGGTGAGTTTCAGCGGGTCGATGAGGCGGCGCTCGACCTCGGCGGCGTAGGAGCGTCCGGTCAGTTTCTCGATGACCATGCCGAGAACCACGTAGTGCGTGTGCGCATGGCGGTACGAGGCGCCGGGCCGGATCGAGTCCGTCGGGTGTGCCAGGCCCAGGCGGACCAGGTCGGCCGGTGCCAGACGGCGGTCGAAGGCGCGGTACGGGCTGTCGGGGTCCTCCATGTAGGGGTGCAACCCGGCGGTGTGGACGAGCAGATGGAGCAGGGTGATCCGGCGTCCGTCGTGGCCGTTGCCGCCCAGCAGGCCGGGCAGGTGGGCCTCCACCGGGTCGGACAGCCGCAGCCTGCCCTCGGCCGCGAGCTGCAGGATCACGACGGCGAGGAACGTCTCGGTCAGTTCGCCGATCCGGAAGTGATCCTCGCGGCGCGGCGGCCGTGCGCTGCCGAGCGTGGCCCGGCCCGCGGCGCCGAACCAGCTCATCCCGCCCTCGCGCGTGACGAGGGCGGCCGCGCCGGGGACCCTGCTCAGCTCGACCAGTTCGACGAGGATGCTCTGCGGTCCGAAGTCGTACGCGGGTCCCGGGCTTGCTGTGACGGAGGGGGCGGGTGAGGGAACCGTCGGCCGGTCGGCTGCGTCGCAGCCCGTGAGGGTGGCGGCCAGGAGGGCCCCGACGGCCACAAAGACCGCCGGCCCCGGTGTCGTCGCCGTCCTCCGGGTACTCGTACGGGGTGGTGGGGCATCGGCCGGTACCGTACGGACGTCGAAGGCCGCCGGCGCCGTACGGAGGTCAGGGGCCGCGGCCGCTGGGCGCGCGTCGTCGTCGGTCATGGCGGTCCCCCGTTCCGTACTGCCATGGTGGCCCGGAGCCGGGCGTTCCTCCAGGCGTGGGGCGGACCCGGGACTTCCGCGGTGGCCGGCATGAGAGACAATGGACGCTCTGCCAGGGCGGGTTGATTGCAGAGGGGACGCATGTCGGAGGCTGAGCGGCCGGAGCAGGCTCGTCGGGACGAGGCACCTCGCCGCGACCAGCAGGCCGGCCGGGACGAGGAAGCCCGCCACGAGCAGGAGGCGCGGCTGATCGCCGGGCGGTACCGGCTCGGCGATGTGCTCGGCAAGGGCGGCATGGGCACCGTCTGGCGGGCGACCGACGAGACGCTCGGTCGTACCGTCGCGGTCAAGGAACTGCGCTTTCCGTCCAGTATCGACGAGGACGAGAAGCGCAGACTCATCACCCGGACCCTGCGCGAGGCCAAGGCCATCGCCCGGATCCGTGACCATGGCGCGGTCACCGTCTTCGACGTGGTGGACGAGGACGACCGGCCGTGGATCGTCATGGAGCTGATCGAGGGCAAGTCCCTCGCCGAGGTCATCCGCGAGGACGGCCGGCTCACCCCGAAGCGCGCCGCCGAGGTCGGTCTCGCGGTCCTCGACGTGCTGCGTTCCGCGCACCGCCAGGGCATCCTGCACCGCGATGTGAAGCCGTCCAACGTACTGATCGCGGACGACGGCCGGGTGGTCCTGACGGACTTCGGCATCGCGCAGGTCGAGGGCGATCCGTCCATCACCTCGACCGGCATGCTCGTCGGCGCGCCCTCGTACATCTCGCCCGAGCGCGCCCGTGGCCACAAGCCGGGACCCGCGGCCGACCTCTGGTCGCTCGGCGGTCTGCTGTACGCGGCGGTGGAGGGCACCCCGCCGTACGACAAGGGGTCGGCGATCGCCACGCTCACCGCGGTGATGACCGAGCCGCTCGAGACGCCGCAGCATGCCGGCAACCTCGACAAGGTGCTGTACGGGCTCCTGGAGAAGGACCCGGAGAAGCGGCTCGACGACGCGGGGACGCGGGCGCTGCTGCTCGATGTGGTCCACACTCCGGAGCCGGTGGCCGAGAAGCCGGAGCCGCCTGCCTCCGAGCAGACCAAGGTCGTGCCGCTGCCCGGGGATCCGGAGCGTCCGGCGGCGGGGGCCGGTGGGGCCGCGGCGGTGGCCACGGATGCCGGGTTGGCGCAGACCGCCAACGCCTCGGCGCCCGGCGGGGGTTCGCCCGGTGGCGCCACGCCCCCGCCGCGGACCCCGCTCGGTGACCGCGTCCCGAAGCGTACGCAGCTGATCGTGGCCGTCCTCGTGGCGCTCGCGGTGCTCGGCACCGCCATCGGCTTCGCGCTCAGCGGCGGGGGCGACACGGGCGGCGGGCGCGACGAGAGCTCCGCGAGCGCCGGCACCGACGGAGGGTCCGGGAAGGACGACTCCAAGAACGGTGACGGCAAGGACACGGGCAAGGACCCGGACAAGGAAGACCAGGGCGACAAGAGTACGGATCCGGGGGACGGTTCCGGGTCCGGCACGGGTGAGGGTGACGGCCAGGACCCGGGCGGGCTGCCGGCCGGGTACCGGGAAGTGACCGACGGGCAGTTCAAGTTCTCGATGGCGATGCCCGAGAAGTTCCACCGCACCGGCACCGCCGGGCAGAACTCCGGCGCGATCTACAGCGCGAACGGCGGATTCCCGCGGGTCCAGGTCGACTTCAACCCCCGGCCCGGCGACGACGCCGTGGCCGCCTGGCGCTCACTGCTTCCCGCGATACGCGGCGCCAGCACGAACTTCAAGCTGCTCGGCATCCACCAGGTCGACTACAAGGGCTACCCGACCGTCTCCGACTGGGAGTTCGAGCGCGATCACAACGGTCAGCGGACCCGCGTGCTCAACCGCGGCTTCAAGGTCGACGACACCCACGGCTACGCGATCATGATCACCTGCAAGGCGTCCGAGTGGGACGGCAAGGAGTGCCGGACGCTGCGCAAGACGGCCTTCGACACCTTCGAGCCGCGCGACTGAACGGATCCGTGGCGGACCGGTCCCGGCGGGTTGGCGAGACCTGCCGCGTACGCCGCTTCGGCCACGTATCGTGAGAGCCCGCGGACCGTACGCAGCCGCAATGTGCCGGGTTTCGACGGGACTTGACGGTTTTCTGCCGGGTTGATGGCGGTGCGCGGGGCAGGGATTCGAGGTGCGCGCGTTGACGGGGAGGCGACGTGGACGACTATGCGGGACGGGTACTCGCCGACCGCTACCGCCTGCCGTTGCCGCCGTCGGACGCCTACGAGTTCGCGGAGACGCGCGCCTTCGACACGTACAGCGGGCAGGAAGTGCTCGTACGGCAGGTGCCGTTGCCCGAGGTCGTCGAGGCCGAGGTGCTCGACGAACCGGGACCGGCCGAGCCGCAGCGGCGGCCCGCGGGGCGCACCTCCCGTAACCCTCGCAACTCCCGTACGACCAGGGCGCCCAGCGATCCCGCCGTGCGCCGGGCGATCGAGGCCGCCGAGGCGGCGGCCCGGATACCCGACCATCCCCGGCTCGACCAGGTCTTCGACGTCTTCGCCGAGGGCGGCTCGCTGTGGATCGTCAGCGAGGTCGTGGCCGCGCGGCCGCTTGCCGCGCTGCTCGCCGAGCGGCCGCTGAGTCCGTACCGCGCGGCCGAGGTGGCCTCCGATGTGCTCACCGCGCTGCGCGCGCTGCATGCGCACGGCTGGGTGCACCGCAACATCACCGTGCGCACCGTCCTCGTCTGCGACGACGGCCGGGTGATGCTCACCGGGCTCGCGGCGGGCGCGGCCGAGGAGGCCCTGTGCGGGTACGACCCGGTGCCGGACGTCGGCGGCGGGTTCGACGGGCGGGCCATGGGCGGAACGGCTTCGGGAGCGGTGCCCGCGGCAGCTGCTCCGGGGGCCCTGCCCCCGGCGCCGGGAGGTGGCGGGCAGTCGCCGGGCCGCGGGGAGCGGGGCGCGTCGCCCGCACCGGCCGCGGGCGGCGGGCCCGGCGGCACGGCGGCCAACGGATCGGATACGAGGGCGACTTCGGGCGCCTCGCAGCAGCCCGCGCCCCGTGCGCGGGCCGCGCTGCCCGCCGGTGACGTACGGGCCGCGCGGGCCGGAGCGATCGCCGCCTACCGCGCCGGTGTGCGGTCCGCGGCGGCGGCCAGGGCCCTGCCGCCGGGCGCGGATGCCGCGCGAGGAGCGGGCCAGGGCGAGTCGGACCGTGGCGTACGGGACGGGGAGGCGCTGCAGGGGACGACCCGGCAGGACCCGGGGACCCCGCCCGGCCGGATAGCGGACCCGTACGGAGTGGCGGGCCGCCCCGGAACGCGACAGCCCGAGGTACGGCATCTGTCGGCGGGAAGGGCGGCGCAGGGCGGACGGGAGACGGGACCGGCGGCGCAGAGCGGGCGGGAGACGGGACCGGGAACGGACGCCGGCGGGCCGTCGTCCGGCGTCGGCTGGCACGGGGCGGGCAGGCGGATCCCGGGGCAGGGGTCCGGGAGCGGCGCCGAAGCGGCCGGCGGCGCGGGTGCCGCAATCGAGGCCGGTGGTGAACTCGAGGCCCACGGCACGGGAACGGGCGCCCTCGCTGACGAACTCACCGCCGCCGACGGCCCGTACGGCCGAAGGGCCGCCGAAGGCCTCCCGCGCTACAAGGACCAGATCACGCCGCCCGGCAGCATCCCGGAGCCGGTCGCCGGGCCCTCCGCGGACCCCGCCGGGCCGGAAGGATCCGAAGGGCCCGCCCGCTGGGACGAGTTGGCCGGTGTGAGCCAAAGCGCGCACCGCAACCCCGCCACACCTCTCGCACTCGAACGCGCACGGCAGGCCCGGATGACCGTGGTCGGCGCCGTCACCGAGCGCTGGGCGCCCGAGCAGGCCGGGCCCGTGCACGAGAACTGGCAGCTGGCCGCGCCCGTCGGCCCGGCCACCGATCTGTGGGCGCTCGGTGCGCTGCTCTTCCGCGCGGTGCAGGGGCATGCGCCCTACCCCGAGGACAGCACGTACGAACTCGTCCAGCTGGTCTGTGCGGAGCCGCCCGCGTTCGCCGAGGAGTGCGGGCCGCTGCGGCCCGTCGTCGAGTCGCTGCTTCGCCAGGACCCCACCGAACGGCCCGACTTCGAGGAGCTGCGGGGCTGGCTGCGCTCGCTCGTACGGTCGGCGCCCGAGCCCGAGGCCGGCGAGGACGTCGTACCGGCGCCCGCGTACGACCGCAGCCGGCTGCCCGTCGTACGGCGCCGTGGAGAGCTGGTCCGCAAGCGGCGCGGCGAGCGCGGCCGGCGCGGGGAGAGCGGCTCGCCG
This sequence comes from Streptomyces mesophilus, assembly GCF_011044995.1. Lineage (GTDB taxonomy): Bacteria > Actinomycetota > Actinomycetes > Streptomycetales > Streptomycetaceae > Streptomyces > Streptomyces mesophilus. The sequence goes on from NZ_JAAKZW010000021.1 coordinate 35,736, forward strand.
GGGCACGGCCGGCACAAGAAGGGCAAGCGCCGGCGCAACGTACCCGAGAAGCAGCAGCGCGCCCTGGCCGCGGAGGTGCGGGCGCCCGAACGGCCCGGGCGCGAGCGCATGTCGCCCTCCGCGGAGAAGTGGGAGCGTCAGCAGCAGCGCCAGATGCGGCAGATGAGCCGGCGGCCGCAGGGCAGTGGCAGTGGCAGTCCGAGACGGCTCGGCCGGCTGATCCTGATCCTCGTCCTGCTCGGACTCGCGGCGGCGGTGGCGTACGCGATGGTCTTCATGCCCAAGGAGGACACCGGCGACCGGGGCGCGGGCTCGGACGACCGCAAGGACCAGGCGGGATCAGTGAGTTCCGCGCCCGAGAACCCGGGGAAGACGAGCCCCGACGGCGACGACAAGAAGCCGGACGACGGGAAGAAGCCGAGCAAGACACCGCCGAAGGAGACCAAGGCGCCGCCGGAGAAGGACAACGGCGACCTGCCGCAGGGCTTCGTGCTCCGCAAGGACCTCGAAGGCTTCCAGCTCGCGGTCGCCTCCGGCTGGGACCGGGCGCCGGCCAACGGCCGCGGACAAGTCGTCTACGCCAAGGGCGCCTTCTCCCTCACCGTCGTCCCCGGCCGGGACAGCACCGCGGACTACGGCGACGACCCCCTCGCCTACCAGCGTGAGGACGAGCGCGAACTGCAGCCGTTCCGCGACTCGACCTGGGCCACGTCCGGCGGCCTGCGGCAGGTCGAGGTCGGACAGCAGAAGCGCGCCGAGGGCCAGTTCACCTGGGACGAGGGCGATAAGAAGGTGTACGTGCGCAATGCGGCGATCGTCATCGACGGCGCGTACCACATCGTCCTGGTCAAGGGGCCCGAGTCCGAACGGGACGAAGTGACACGGCTGTTCGAGCAGGCCGTGGCGACGTACGAGACGACCGACTGAATCACAGGACGGTCTCTCAGGTTCCGCACCCGCCGTTCGCTCCCTACGCTGGCCTTTCGAAGGACAGGCGGGGGAATGTGGACCAGATCGACGGCAGGGCGCAGGCACAGAGCCGGCTGCTCGTGGGCCGCTATCGGATCGAGGGAAGTCTCGGTCACGGCGGTATGGGCAAGGTGTGGCGCGCGCATGACGAGGTGCTGCACCGGGTGGTCGCCGTCAAGGAGTTGACGGCCGCGCGGTACGCGGGGGAGAGCGAGCGGGCCGTCCTGCTCGCGCGCACCCAGAAGGAGGCGCGGGCGGCGGCGCGGATCAACCACTCGGCCGTGGTCACCGTGCACGACGTCTTCGAGCACGACGAGCGGCCGTGGATCGTCATGGAGCTGGTCGACGGCCGTTCGCTCGCCGACGCGGTTCGCGACGACCGGCGCGTGGCACCGCGCGAGGCCGCCCGGATCGGGATGTGGGTGCTGCGGGCGCTGCGCGCCGCGCACACGGCCGGGGTCCTTCACCGGGACGTCAAGCCCGCCAATGTGCTGCTCGCCCGGGACGGCCGGGTGCTGCTCACCGACTTCGGGATCGCCGCCATCGAGGGCGACTCGACCATCACCAGGACCGGTGAACTGGTCGGCTCCATCGACTACTTGGCGCCCGAGCGCGTACGAGGCGACGCGCCCGGACCGGCCTGCGACCTGTGGGCGCTCGGCGCGACGCTGTACGCGGCGGTCGAAGGGGAGTCGCCGTTCCGGCGCACCTCACCGCTGTCGACCATGCAGGCCGTGGTCGAGGAGGAGCCCAGGGACCCGGTGTACGCGGGCCCGCTCGGCCCGGTGATCACCGCCCTGTTGCGCAAGGACCCGCGGCAACGGCCGTCCGTCGACGAGGCCGAGCAGATGCTCGCCGAGGTGAGCGAGGGGCGTGCACCGCAGTCGGCACAGGCCTATGTGCCCACCCGCAGGGTCGCACCGGACGAACTCACCGCCGTACGGCCCGCGGACACCGCGCCCGCTCCCGTCCCCGCGCGTCGCCGTCGCCTGCGCTCCGTGCTGGCCCTGGCGGTCGCCGCCGCGCTGGTCGGTGCGGCCGCGGCCTTCGGCGTACTGAAGTATCTGGACCAGCGGGAACCCGGTGGCTCCGGTACGGGCCAGACGGTCGGCAGCACCCCGAAGGGCTGGCAGCGGGTGCACGACAAGGCCGGCTTCAGCATCCTCGTCCCGCCCGGCTGGCAGCGGCAGACCGAGGGTTCGCAGATCGACTACACCCCGGACGACGGCGTCCATCTGCTGCGGATCGCCATCGACAAGGACCCCGACTTCGAGAACGCCTACCTCCATGTGCAGGACATGGAGGAGCAGGGCATGGGCCGCATCCGCACATACGAGCAGATCAAGCTGCGCTCGAACTTCTTCCGCGACCGGCCGGGCGCCGTCTGGGAGTTCCGCTGGACGGAGACCAAGGGCGTGACGCGGGGCGAGCGGCGGGCCATCGACCAGCTGTATGTGGCGCAGGACGGCACCGAGTACGCGATCTACATGTCGGGTCCCGCGAAGGACTGGGCGAAGACGCGCGAGAAGTTCGACCACGTCCTGCGCAGCTGGCAGCCGAAAGCGTCCTAGCCGCCGGGGTGGTGGATTTCGCCCCTCATAGGCGGCATTGCGGGACAAGAGGTTGGTGAAAACGCTCGCATCTGGTCACGGGTCCGTGACCGAGGTGGCATCCGGGGCGTCGTACGCGATAGGGATGACGGCATGAGTAACGACGGGGGAGCGCCCTACGGACCCAGTGAACCGACGAGCTTCGGACTGCGTCCGCCGGAGCAGCCGCATGCGGGTGGTCCGTATGCGGGTGGTCCCTACGGCGCTCCCGGTACGCCGCCGGGGCCCGGTGCGCCCAATCCGTACGCCCACCAGTCGGCGCCGACCCAGGCGCATCCCGGCGGGCCCCAGGTACCCGACGCACCGCAGCCGCCGTCGGCTCCGGGGGCCGCGTCCGTGCCTACCCAGGTCGTGCACGAGAGCGATCCGGGTGCGGGCCGGCTCATCGCCGGCCGCTACCGGCTGCTCTCCAAGCTCGGCCACGGCGGCATGGGCACCGTATGGCGGGCGAAGGACGAGACCGTGGACCGCGAGGTCGCGGTCAAGGAGCCGCGCGTACCGGACCACTTGCCCGAGCGCGAGCGGGCCACCGCCTTCGAGCGGATGCGCCGCGAGGCGCGCGCCGCGGCCCGGCTCGACCACCCCGCCGTCGTCAATGTGCACGATGTGGCGGTCGAGGACGGGCAGCCGTGGATCGTCATGGAGTTCGTGCAGGGCCGCTCGATGGGCGGCGCGCTCCAGGAGGGCACCCTCGGCTCGCGCGAGGCCGCGCGCATCGGCCTCGAAGTGCTCGGCGCCCTCGATGCCGCGCACAAGGCGGGCATCCTGCACCGCGATGTGAAGCCGGACAACGTGATGCTCGGGCAGTACGACCGAGTCGTGCTCACGGACTTCGGTATCGCCCAGATCGAGGGCGAGACCAATCTGACCGATACGGGCGGCTTCGTCGGCTCGCCCGAATTCATCGCGCCCGAGCGGGTGTTGGGGCAGCGGCCGGGACCGGCCTCGGACCTCTGGTCGCTCGGCGTGGTGCTTTACGCGGCGACCGAGGGCGTCTCGCCGTTCCGCCGCAGCAACACCCCCGCCACGCTCCAGTCCGTCCTCAACGCGACGCCCGCGGCGCCGGCTTCGGCGGCGGGCCCGCTTGCGGACGTGATCAACGGCCTGCTGCAGAAGGACCCCGGTCACCGGCCGGACGCGGTGACGGTGCGGCGTCTCCTCGAGGAGGCCGTGAAGCCGCCGGCTCCTCCGGTGGCTACGCAGGTGATGACCTCCGGGCAGGCTTCGGGGCCCACGGGTGGGGTCCGGGTCGGGAAGAAGGTGCTGATCGGGGCCGGGGCCGCGTTCGTGGCGCTGGCGGTGGCGCTGGGCCTGGTCATCGTGGATCCGTTCGCCGGGGGTGCGGCTGAGGGGTTCACCTCCAAGAAGGAGGAGGGGCTCAAGGCCACGCTCTCCGTGCCGGCGAACTACGACGACGGGCGTCCGGAGAAGGACGACGGCATCGGCCCGCCCGAGCACTGGGTCAGTTACACGGACCCGAGCGGCTCGGTGTGGGTCGGCCTCACGCTCTACAAGGGCAAGGAGGACGACAGCGGCAACATCGCGGACTCCGCCGACGCCGAGATGTACGAGGACAACGCCGACTTCAAGGAGTCCGGCAGCAGCAACTACAACATGGCGTCGGACCCGGCACCCACGACCCAGCCGGAGACGAAGCTGGACTTCGAGGGCGGCAAGGCGGCCAAGAACACCGTCACGTACATGACCACGGACACGACCCCGCGCCCGCGTGAGATGCAGGTCTTCTACTACAAGGCCAAGAACGGCGACATGTACAAGCTGGCCGTCGACTACCCGGGCAAGAAGAGCGACTTCTACGAGCGCGGTCGCGAGGTGGCCGAGCAGGCGATCAAGGGTCTCGACATCACCAATCCTTGACCTTCAGGGGCTTGTCCACACCGACAAGCCCCTGATCAGGCCCTTTGCTGCCAGCGCCCACTGGCACGGTGTGCGGACCCCGTGAAGTCCCGTTACCGACGGGTTAACAAACACTCGGCGGAGCCGTACGCTCACGCTCATGACGGACGCCCAGGCCCCTGAGAAGACCGGCAGCGCGAAGACCGGCACCAATCCCGTAGCCCCCGCTCCGGCGGGCGCGCGCACCGCTGCCGATGTGGTCACGCCCGAGCTGGTCGCCCAGCTCACGCGCGGTGTGGTCGGCTCCGGCCGCACCGCCAATCACAGCCCGTACACCGGCGAGAAGCTGGCGGATCTGCCCGAGTCCACGCCCGAGGACGTGGCCGAGGCGTTCGAGCGCGCCCGCAAGGCGCAGGCCGTATGGGCCGCGACGCCCGTACGCCGCCGGGCCGCCGTACTGCTCCGCTTCCACGATCTGGTCCTCGAGCGGCAGGCCGAGGTGCTCGACCTGATCCAGCTGGAGACCGGCAAGGCGCGTCTGCACGCGCACGAGGAGGTGCAGGCGGTCGCGGTCGCGGCCCGGCACTACGGCCGCAAGGCCCCCTCGTATCTGCGCCCGAAGCGGCACACGGGCGCGGTGCCGACGCTCACCAAGGTCACGGAGTTCCGCCACCCGCGCGGTGTGGTCGGTCAGGTCGCCCCGTGGAACTACCCCCTTGAGCTCTCGGTCGGCGACGCGCTCCCGGCGTTCGTCGCGGGCAACGCGGTCGTCATGAAGCCCGACACCGAGAGCTGCCTGACCGCCCTGTGGGCCCGCGATCTGCTGATCGAGGCCGGGCTGCCCGCCGAGGTCTTCCAGGTGGTGCTCGGCGTGGGGCCGGTGATCGGGCCCGAGGTCGTCAAGCACGCCGACTTCGTCTCCTTCACCGGCTCGACCCGTACCGGCCGCGAGGTCGCCGTGAGCGCGGCGGCCCGCCTGGTCGGCGTCACGCTCGAACTCGGCGGCAAGAACGCCATGCTGGTCCTCAAGGACGCCGACGTGGAGAAGGCGGCCGCGGGCGCGGTCCGCGCCTGCTTCTCCTCCGCAGGGCAACTCTGCGTCTCCATCGAGCGGTTGTACGTGCACGAGTCCCTCGCCGATGACTTCGTGCAGCGTTTCGCGGCCCGCACCAAGGCGATGCGGCTCGGCAACTCCCTCGCGTACGGCGCGGACATGGGCTCCCTGGTCAGCTCGCGCCAGCTGGAGACCGTGAGCCGGCACGTCGACGAGGCCGTCGCCAAGGGCGCGACCCTGGTGGCCGGCGGTGTCGCGCGCCCGGACATCGGCCCGTACTTCTACGAGCCGACCATCCTCGACGGAGTCGAGGCGCCGATGGCGGTATGCGGTGAGGAGACCTTCGGACCGGTCGTCTCCATCTACCGCTTCAGCGACGAGGACGAGGTCATCGACGAGGCCAACTCCACCGCGTACGGCCTCAATTCCTCGGTCTGGACGAAGGACGCGCGCCGCGGCCGCGAGGTCGCCGGGCGCCTGCGGACCGGCACGGTCAACATCAACGAGGGTTACGCGCCCGCGTACGGCAGCGTGCAGGCGCCGATGGGCGGCATGAAGGACTCGGGGCTCGGCCGGCGGCACGGCTCGGAGGGCATCCTCAAGTACACCGAGGCGCAGACCGTGGCGCATCAGCGGATCATGCCGATGGCGCCGTCGTTCGGGATGAGCGACGAGAAGTACGCGGCGTTCATGAGCCGCAGCCTGCGGGCGATGAAGGCGCTGAGGCTGCGGTGAGCGCCGCTGAGGGGGAGGCCGCGGTGAGTGCAAAGGAGAACGAGGCGGGGAACGAGGCCGGGAACGAGGTCGAGTACGACTACGACGTCCTGGTCATAGGCTCCGGCTTCGGCGGATCCGTGTCGGCCCTGCGGCTGACGGAGAAGGGCTACAAGGTCGGTGTCCTCGAAGCGGGCCGCCGCTTCGACCGCGACACCCTGCCGAAGAACTCCTGGGACCTGAAGAACTACCTCTGGGCCCCGGCCCTCGGTCTCTACGGCATCCAGCGCATCCATCTGCTCGGCAACGTGATGGTGCTCGCGGGCGCCGGCGTCGGCGGCGGGTCGCTCAACTACGCCAACACCCTCTACGTACCGCCGAAGCCGTTCTTCGAGGACCCGCAGTGGGGCTCGATCACCGACTGGCAGGACGAGCTGGCGCCGTACTACGACCAGGCCAAGCGCATGCTGGGCGTGCGGCTCAACCCGACGATGACGCCCTCGGACGTCCATCTGAAGGCGACGGCCGAGGCGATGGGCGTCGGGGACTCCTTCCACATGGCGCCCGTCGGGGTGTTCTTCGGGGACGGCGAGGACGCCGACGGGTCGGCGAAAGCCTCTCCCGGTACGGAGGTCGAGGACCCGTACTTCGGCGGCGCGGGTCCCGCCCGTAAGGCCTGCACGGAGTGCGGCTCGTGTATGACGGGCTGCCGGCACGGCGCGAAGAACACCCTCAACGAGAACTATCTGTATCTCGCCGAGCAGGCCGGTGCGGTCATCCACCCGATGACCTCCGTGGTCGCGGTGACCGAGGACTCGCGGGGCGGGTACGCGGTCTCCACGCTGCCCACGGACAAGAAGCGCAAGGGCGAGGGCCGGGTGTTCCGGGCTCCGCGCGTGGTCCTGGCGGCGGGCACGTACGGCACGCAGACGCTGCTGCACCGGATGAAGGACGCGGGGCTGCTGCCGGGCCTCTCGGACCGGCTCGGGGATCTGACCCGTACCAACTCCGAGGCCCTGGTGGGCGCGCAGACCGACAACCGGCGCTACCGCAAGCGCCACGGCGCCGACAAGGTGGACTTCACTCAGGGTGTGGCGATCACGTCCTCGATCCATCCGGACGCGGACACGCACATCGAGCCCGTTCGCTATGGCAAGGGTTCCAACGCCATGGGCGGGATGACCATCCTCCAGGTCCCGTACTCCTCGCGCCGGGTCCTGGCCTGGATGGGCAACTGCGCCCGCCACCCGGTGCAGGCGCTGCGCGGCCTGTCCAACCGGCGCTGGTCGGAGCGGACCATCATCGGCCTGGTGATGCAGTCGGTGGACAACTCGCTGACCACGTACCGCAAGCCGAAGGGTGTGGGCAAGGGACTGCTCACCGCCCGGCAGGGCCACGGCGCTCCGAACCCGCAGCAGATCGAGGCGGCGACCCGGGCGGCCTCGCTGCTCGCGGAGGAGATCAACGGCTTCGCGGGCTCCAACATCGGTGAGCTGATGGGCACTCCGCTGACCGCCCACTTCCTGGGCGGCTGCCCGATCGGCGCGTCGTCGTCCACCGGCGTGATCGACCCGTACCACCGGCTTTACGGCCACCCGGGGATCTCGGTCGTGGACGGCTCTTCCGTCTCGGCGAACCTCGGCGTGAACCCGTCGCTGACGATCACGGCGCAGGCGGAGCGGGCGATGTCGCTCTGGCCCAACAAGGGCGCGGAGGATCCGCGGCCCGCGCAGGGTGCGGCGTACGAGCGGCTCACCCCGGTGGAGCCGGCGTCGCCGGCGGTGCCCGCGTCGGCGTTCGGGGCGCTGAAGCTGCCGTTCCTGGGGATGCCGGCGGTGCGGGCCGGGTCCGGGTCGGGGGCCGGTTCGGCGTCCGGGGCGCCCCCCGGGGCGGCGGAGGCGTCATCGCCCGGGGTCGCGGAACCCGCGTAAAGCATTGAGGACCTGCGCCCCCCTCCGAGCGCAGGTCCTCAACGGGTCTTGGTGCTACGAGGTGTTACGCCTCGGCGCCCACGGTCCGGCGACGCTTCACGGCGAAGACGACACCGGCACCGGCGACGACGGTGATGCCGCCGATGAGGCCGATGACGGGGAGCTGCGAGTCGGAGCCGGTCTCGGCGAGGTTGCCGGTGAGGTCCTCGACCTCGTCCGCGGCGGGCTTCACCTTGACCGGCGGCTTGCCCTCCTGCGGCTTGTTGTCGTTGTCACCGGTCGGCGGCTTGGAACCGGCCGCGAGGACCTCGAAGCTGTACCAGCTCTCGTCCGCGAAGCAGTTCTCGCCCTTCTCGTCGGTGTAGACACCGAAGGCGATGCCGACGGCGGAACCGGCGGGGGCGGTCGACTTGATGCTCAGGCGCAGCTTGAGGCTGATCTTCTCGCCGGCCTCGACCGTGATGAAGCCGCCGATCTCACCGCCCGCGGAGAGCTCGCTGGTCCACTTCTCGCCGTCGAAGTACTGGATCTGGGCGTACTTCGAGGCCAGGCTGCTGGTGAAGTCGCCGTGGGCGTCCTTCTTGTACAGCAGTACGGCACCGAGCAGGACGTCCTCGGCCTTCTTGCCCTTGCTGTTGTCCAGGTTGAGGTTGAACTGCTTCCAACCCGAACCGGCGACGATCTTGCCGGGCAGGCCCGAGATGCTCGCGTTGAACGCGGCGTCCTCGCAGCCTTCGGTCAGCGACTCGGTCGGGCTGGGCGACGGCGACGTCGTGGTGGACTCCGTGGCGCCGGGCGTGGCCGTGCCGGGGGTCTCCTCCTCCGTGGAGGTCTCGCCCGTGCCCGGGGTCTCCTCGGCGGCGGAGGTCTCACCCGTACCCGGGGTCTCCTCCTCCGTGGACGTCTCGCCCGTACCCGGCGTCTCCTCCGGCGTCGTGGCCGTCGTCTCGCCCGCGCCCGGCGTCTCCGTGGAGGCGGTCGTCTCGGACGAGCCGGGGGTTTCGGTGGCGAACGCCGACGGCGCGGCCAGCAGTGCGGCGGGGGCTATGACGGCCGTGACGGCCGCGGCGGCCAGCGAGCGGCGAAGCTTCATCAAAGAACCTCGGTCGAAGTCCGGCGCACCACACACAAGGTGCGGCACGGAAGGTGGAAGGCCGCTCGCGGGATGTTCGCGGATGTGGCCGTTGTTACGCATGATTGACCTGCGGTTCCTGTGAATGGTTGTGCTGACCTGACGTGATTCTTATGTGGGCTGAATCACAACTGATCTTGGTCGCCCCAGCTCGGCCCCGGTGCCCGGAACCTCCAAGTCCGCTCCGACCCCGGATCGTTGTCCGAACGCGCTTGCGGCAAAGCCTGTGCAAACGCTTTGATGACGCGCCAGACGTACACAACAGGTGGGGAATCCAAGTGAAGAAGTCGAAGCTGTCCCAGGTCGTCGTCGCGGCCGCCGTAGTCGCCACGCTCGGCCTCACTGCTGCGTGCAGCGGTGACAGTGGCAGCGACGGTGGGGACAAGTCCGGCAAGGACAAGTCCAGCGCCGGCCAGTCGGGCGGTGGCGAGGAGAAGGCCGCGCCGGCCCTGACCGAGGCGCAGCTCAAGCAGGCGATCATCGGGGACACCGAGGTCAAGGGCCTCAAGTTCTCCGCGGAAGGCACCGACGAGGCCGCCCCGGAGTCCGAGGAGATGTCCGGCGAGTGCCAGCCGCTCGGCGACGTGCTGAGCGAGAACACCGACCCGAAGCCCAAGGCGAACACCGCCAAGGCCGGCATGGACGGCCAGATGAGCCAGCTGGCCTATGTCGCGCTCTCCGCGCACGAGCAGGCCGACGCGGAGAAGGTGCTCGGCGAGGTGCGCGAGGCGTCGAAGAACTGCAAGGGCTTCACGGACTCCGAGGGCGTCAAGAGCACCGTCGAGGCGCTGGCCGACCCGCAGGCCGGTGACGAGGCGGTCGCGTACAAGATCGGCGGCAAGGTCGAGGGCCAGACGGTCTCGATGGTCGTCAACGTCGTCCGCAGCTCCTCGACCCTCGCGGTCTTCTACGGCATGAACATGGCCGACGGTTCGAAGTCCGAGATCCCGCAGGGCCTTCTCGACCTCCAGATCAAGAAGATCGAAGCCGTCAAGTAGGTCAACTGAGTCCCATCGAGAGGGGATCGGCCACCACGGCCGGTCCCCTTTCGCATACGGTTTTCCGGAAGGCGTCCGGAGACCTTTCGGATTCCGTTGTCGACGGAGGTGGGGATCGTGGCCGGGGAGAGCGGTAAGGGCAGGACTGTCACGCAGAGCCCGGACGGGCCGGCCAAGGTGACGATCACCGAGATCGCACGGGAGGCCGGGGTGTCCGTGCCCACCGTCTCGCGGGTCGTCAACGGACGCTCCGATGTCTCGCCGGCGACCCGGGCCCGGGTCGAGGACCTGCTGCACCGGCACGGCTACCAGCGCCGTATCCCCGCGTCCGGTGACCGGGCGGCCCTGCTCGACCTGGTCTTCAACGACCTCGACAGCCCTTGGGCGGTGGAGATCATCCGGGGCGTCGAGGAGGTCGCGCACGAGAACGGGGTCGGCACGGTGGTCTCCGCGATCCACGACCGGGCGGGCGACGCACGGGAGTGGATGACCAATCTGCGGGCCCGCGCCTCGGACGGTGTGATCCTCGTGACCTCCGTGCTCGAACCGGGTCTGCAGGACGAACTGCGGCGCCTGGGCGTGCCGTTGGTGGTGATCGACCCGGCCGGATCGCCCGCCTCCGAGGCGCCGACCGTGGGCGCCACCAACTGGGCGGGCGGGATGGCCGCGACCCGGCATCTGCTCGAACTCGGCCACCGCAGGATCGGGTTCATCCAGGGCCCTGCGCGCCTGCTGTGCTCACGGGCCCGGCTCGACGGCTACCGTGCGGCGCTGGACACGGCGGGCGTGCCGGTGGACGACACCCTGATCGTGCCCGGCGACTTCTACCACGAGTCCGGATTCACCGGCTGCAACCGCCTGTTGGACCTCGCCGAACCGCCCACCGCCGTCTTCGCCTCCAGCGACCAGATGGCGCTCGGCGCGATCGAGGCGCTGCGCCGGCGCGGTCTGCGCGTCCCGGAGGACCTGAGCATCGTCGGCTTCGACGATCTGCCGGAGGTGCGCTGGTCGGCGCCCCCGCTCACCACCGTCCGCCAACCCCTGTCCGACATGGGCAAGTTGGCGGCCCGTACGGTGCTCGGCCTCGCCCGCTCCGTCGAACCCGCGTCGCCGCGGGTGGAGCTGGCGACCGAGCTGGTGGTGAGGTCGAGCACGGCGCCCGCGCGCGCCTGACTGTTCGACCCCTCGGGCACCGCAGGGGTGTCAACGACCTTTTTTGTTAAGGGCGTTGACACCCCTTTCGCGTATCCGTAACTTTCCAGGCCGTCGACCGATAGTTTTCGGATTACTTCCGGAAGGTGCGCCATGCCAGCCTCCGACTTCTCCCGCCGCCGGTTCCTGGGCGCCGCTTCCGCGGCCGGCCTCGGCGCCACCGCGCTGACCGCCTGCGGCGGTGACGACTCCGACAGCGGGAAGGACAGTTCCGGCCGGACGGTCGTCGAGCTGTGGAACATCCAGACCACCGAGCCGTCCAAGACCATCTGGCCCGAGCGGGCCAAGGCCTTCGAGGCGAAGAACCCCGATGTGCGGATCAAGCTCGTCACCCTCGAGAACGACGCGTACAAATCGAAGCTGACCGCGCAGACCAGCTCGGGGAAGCTGCCGGACATCTTCCACACCTGGGGCGGCGGCGTCCTGCAGCAGCAGGTCGACGCGGGTCTCGTGGAGGACCTCACCGCCACGTACGAGCCGATGGCCGACGCCCTCGTGCCCGCGGCCGTGAAGCCCTATCAGCTCGACGGCAAGACCTACGGGCTGCCCTTCGACATCGGCGCCGTCGGCTTCTGGTACAACAAGGCGCTCTTCAAGAAGGCCAAGATCGAGACGCCGCCCGCCACTTGGGCCGACTACCTCGACGCGGTCGAGAAGCTGAAGTCCGCCGGGATCACCCCCATCGCCCTCGCGGGCAAGGAGAAGTGGCCCGGCATGTACTACTGGGCGTATCTCGCGACCCGCATCGCCGGGGTCGACGGCATGCAGAAGGCCGCCGACGCGAAGGACTTCACCGGCGACGACTTCGTGAAGGCGGGCGAGCACCTGAAGGATCTGGTCGCGCTCGAACCGTTCCAGAAGGGCTTCCTCGGGGCCGCGTACTCGCTGCCCGGCGGCGAGGCCGCGGTCATGGGAAACGGCAAGGCCGCGATGGAGCTGATGGGCCAGTGGGCGCCCATCGTGCAGGCGGACGCGGGCAAGGGCATCGGCAAGGACCTCGGCTTCTTCCCGTTCCCGTCGGTCGCCGGCGGCAAGGGCGCGCTCACCGATGTGTTCGGCGGCGGCAACGGCTACGCCGTGCGCAAGGGCGCCCCGAAGGCGGCCGTCGACTTCCTGAAGTTCTTCCTGAGCGCCGACAACGACCGGATCCTCGTCGAGAAGGCCTCCCTGCTCCCGGTCGTCAAGGAAGCCAAGAGCGCGCTCACCGACCCCAACCTCACGGCCGTCTACGACACCCTCGAGGCGTCGACCGCCTTCCAGCTCTACCTCGACCAGGCCTACCCGCCCGCCGTCGGCCAGGAGGTCAACGACTCGGTCGCGGCGCTGATAGCCGGGTCCAAATCACCGGACGACGTGGCGCGTTCGGTCACCCAGGTCTTCAAGAGCTCGTAACCGATGAGCACTTCCACCTACGTCAAGGACGCCCGGCCGCCCACCGCGGCCGAGGCTCCGCCGCCGGCCAACCGGCGTCCGCTGATGCGGCGCTTCACCGCCTGGCTGACCGCCGTCGCCTTCACCCTGCCCGCCCTGATCCTGTTCGGCGCGCTCGTCCTCACGCCGATCCTCTACGCCCTGTACGTCAGCCTGTTCAACTGGGGCGGCTTCGGCTCGCCCGAGGACTACGTCGGGATCGACAACTACACCCGGCTCCTCGACGACCCGGTCTTCCTCGGCGACCTGTGGCGCGGTCTGCTGCTCGTGCTCTTCTCGATCGCCGTCCAGCTGCCGTTCGCCCTCGCCATGGCGGTGGCGCTCAACCAGAAGCTGCGCGGCCGGGCCGTCTACCGGATGCTGTTCTTCGCCCCGTACGTCCTGTCGGAGGTGATCACCGGCGTCCTGTTCATGATGATCTTCGCGCCGGACGAGGGGCTCGCCGACCGCGCCCTCGGCTCCATCGGCCTGGACGGGCTCGGCGGCCTGTGGTTCGCCGACCAGGACACCGTGCTTCCGACCCTGTTCCTCGTCATGACCTGGAAGTACTTCGGCTTCCACATGATGCTCTACCTGGCCGGACTCCAGAACATCCCCGCCGAACTGCACGAAGCCGCCCGCATCGACGGCGCCAACGCCTGGCAGCGCTTCCGGCACGTCACCCTGCCGCTGCTCGGACCGACGATCCGGATCAGCATCTTCCTGTCCGTCATCGGCGCGATCCAGCTCTTCGACCTGGTCTGGGTGGTGACCCAGGGCGGTCCCGACCACCACTCCGAGACGATGGCCGTCACGCTCTTCCAATTCGGCTTCAAGCGCTACCAGATGGGCTACGCCAGCGCGATCAGCATCGCCCTCTTCCTCATCAGCCTCGTCTTCGCCATCGCCTACCAGCGTCTGGTGATGCGCCGCGACACCGAAGGAGCCCTGACGACGATGCGAGGTGCCCGATGAAGACGCGGTCCCTTCCGCTGTACGTCGTCGTCTGGCTGGTCGGCATCGTCATGGTGACGCCGCTCCTGTACGCGCTGATCTCGGGGTTCAAGACCACCGACCAGCTCTCCGAGAACGCCTTCGGGCTGCCCTCGCCCTGGGTGACGTCCAACTACACCGATGTCCTGGCCTCTTCCTCGTTCTGGAAGATGCTCGGCTCCTCGACCCTGATCGCGGTCGGTACGACGGTCCTGACCGTCGGCGCCGCGGCACTGGCCGCGTTCGCGCTCGCCCGGTTCGCCTTCCGCGGCCGGGAGATGATGTTCACGCTCTTCACGATCGGCCTGATGTTCCCGTTCGCGGTGGCGATCCTGCCGCTGTTCGTGCTGCTCCGTACCTTCGGGCTGCTCGACAACCCCTGGGGCGTGATCCTGCCGCAGGCCGCGTTCGGACTGCCGATCACCGTCGTCATCCTGCGCGGCTTCTTCCGCGCCATCCCCGGCGAACTGGAGGAGGCGGCGACCCTCGACGGCTGCGGTCCTTTCGGCTTCTTCTGGCGGATCCTGCTGCCGATGGCCCGCCCGGCCCTCGGCACCGTCTCCGTCCTCGCCATCGTCGCCAGCTGGAACAACTTCCTGCTCCCGCTGCTCGTGTTCAGCGAACAGACCTGGTGGACGATCCCCATCGGCGTCCAGCAGTTCCAGGGCCAGTACTCCGCCGACATCGCCCGCGTCTTCGCGTATCTGATCCTCGCGATGGTGCCCGCGCTCGCCTTCTACGCGGTGGCCGAACGCCAGCTGATCGGCGGCATCACGATGGGCGCGACCAAGGGCTGACAACGCCGTCACGCCGCGAATCCCCTTTGCACACACCGCACTTGAGGAGCCTCATGGTCCAGCCATGGCAGGACACCACCCTGTCCGCCCACGTCCGGGCGGCGGACCTGCTCGCCCGGATGACCACCGAGGAGAAGACCGCCCAGCTGTCCAGCGTCTGGCTCGGCGCCGACGTCGAGACCGAAGCGGTCGCCGTCGCGCCCGGCCAGCACACCTACGTCGCCGAGAGCGCCGTACTCGACGCCCTCCTTCCGTACGGACTCGGCCATCTGACCCGCCCCTTCGGCACCGTCCCCGTGGAACCGGCCGAGGGCGCCGCCCGGCTCGCCGAACTTCAGCAGCGCATCCGCGCCGGCAACCGGTTCGCACTGCCCGCGCTCGCCCACGAGGAGTGCCTGACCGGCTTCGCCGCCTGGCAGGCCACCGTGTTCCCCACCCCGCTCGCCTGGGGCGCCACCTTCGACCCCGCCCTGGTCACGGAGATGGCGCAGGCCATCGGGTCCTCGATGCGCGCGGTCGGCATCCACCAGGGCCTCGCCCCGGTCCTCGACGTCGTACGGGATCCGCGCTGGGGCCGCACCGAGGAGTCCATCGGCGAGGACCCGTATCTGGTGGGCACCATCGGCGCCGCGTACGTACGGGGGTTGGAGGCCGCCGGGATCGTCGCCACCCTCAAGCACTTCGCCGGGTACTCGGCCTCGCGGGCCGCCCGCAACCACGCGCCCGCCTCGGTCGGCCCCCGCGAACTCGCGGACGTCTTCCTGCCCCCGTTCGAGATGGCGCTGCGGGACGGCGGCGCCCGCTCGGTGATGGCCGCGTACAACGACATCGACGGTCTGCCGGCGCACGCACACCACGGCCTGCTCACCCAACTCCTGCGTGAGGAATGGGAGTTCGGCGGCACGGTGGTGGCCGACTACTTCGGCATCGCGTTCCTGCACTCCGCGCACCGGACCGCGTCGACCGAGGGCGAGGCCGCCCGGCTCGCGCTCGCCGCCGGCGTCGACGTGGAGCTGCCCGCCGCCCGCTGTCTGCCCGCGGCCGGCGATCTGCCCGAGGAGCTGCTCGACCGCGCGGCGCTGCGCGTGCTCACCCAGAAGTGCGAGCTGGGACTCCTCGACCCGGACTGGGAGCCGGTCACCGGGGACGTGCCGATCGACCTGAATCCCCCTCATATGCGGGAACTGGCACGGAAGGTGGCGCAGGAGTCCGTCGTCCTGCTGGCCAATGGATCCGGTGTGCTGCCGCTGGGGCCCGGGCTCCGTATCGCCGTCGTCGGGCCGCTCGCCGACGAGCAGGCCGCGATGCTCGGCTGCTACACGTTCCCGCGGCATGTCGGGGTCAACCACCCCGAACTGCCCGCAGGAGTGGAGGTCCCCACCTTCGCGCAGGCGCTGCGCGCCGAGCTGCCCGATGCGGTCTTCGTGGCCGACCCGGCGGCGGCCGACCTGTGCCTCGCCGTCGTGGGGGACCGCTCGGGCCTCTTCGGCCGTGGCTCGTCCGGCGAGGGCTGCGACACCGCTGACCTCGAACTCCCCTACAACCAAGGCGCCTTGCTCGATACGGCGCTTGCGTCCGGCACCCCGACCGTCATCGTCGTGCTCAGCGGCCGGCCCTACGCCCTGGGCCGCTGGGCCGACCGTGCCGCCGCTGTCGTCCAGGCGTTCTTCCCCGGCCAGGAGGGCGGCGCCGCGGTCGCGGGCGTCCTGTCCGGCCGCGTCGACCCGTCCGGCCGGCTTCCCCTCGGGATCCCGTACGGACCCGGCGGCCAGCCCGCCCCGTATCTCGCCCCGCCGCTCGGCCTGCACGGCGGCCCGAGCAATGTCGACCCCACCGCCCTCTTCCCGTTCGGCCACGGCCTTTCGTACACGGAGTTCACCTGGGGCCCTCCGCAGTGCGACACCCCTGAACTGCCCACCGACGGCGAGACGACCATCCGGCTCACCGTCCGCAACACCGGCGACCGGCCCGGCACGGAGGTCGTCCAGCTGTACCTGCACGACCCCGTCGGCACCGTCGCCCGCCCCGAGGTCCGCCTCGTCGGCTACGCCCGGGTCCCGCTCGACCCCGGTGCCTCGGCCCAGGTGCACGCCACCTTCCCGGCCGACCTCGCGGCGTACACCGGTGCCGACGGCCGCCGCGTGGTCGACCCCGGCGCACTGGAACTGCGCATCGCCGCGTCGAGCACCGATGTCCACCACACGGTCCCGCTCACGTTGACCGGACCGGTGCGGGAGGTCGGACATGAGCGGAGGATGCGGTGCGAAATGCGCGTGAAGTAGCGCCGTCATCAATCCGTGATGCCGGCGGACGCAACCAGTACGGCACCTCACCGGTCACTTGTGCACCGCCATTCCCCACGTGTCCCGGCGGCCACACCTCGTACCCAGAGAGTGACCATGAGACCTGTCCTGAGGCAGTCCCTTCGCCGCGGTCCCGCGGCAACGGCCGTGCTGCTGGCCACCGCACTCGCCACCGCCGGTACGGCAGGCCTGGCGCAGGCCGCCGACGAGGCGCCGATCCCGGTGACCCTCACCGGCACCGAGCGTCTCGGTCTGTCGCTGAACGGCGAGCCGGAGGAAGAGCCCTACCCGCAGATCGAGATCGAGCTCGACGCGCCGGGGGAGGTGGGCGAAGAGGAGGAGCCGAAGAGGATCCACGAGGGTCCTTGGACGGTGACGATCGACGCCTCCGAGCTCAAGGGCTTCGCGAAGGTCAAGCTGCCGCCGTGCGACATCGCGGCGGGCGGCCTGACCGCCGTGTGCACGGGGGAGGACCTGTACCCGGGCGCCGGGTTCAACCCCGACTTCGACATCCGCGTGGACCTCCTCAAGGGTGCCGAGGCCGGCGACGCGGGCAAGATCAAGGTGACAGGTGCGGGCGAGGGGCTCGCGTTCACCGGGCACGAGGTCGACGTGCTCGTGGGCGGTCCCGAGATCCGTATGAAGAAGCTGCCCTCCGAGCCGAAGGGCTTCGCGGCCGGCGACGTCTACCAGGCCCCGCTGGCCTTCCGCAATGTCGGCAGCATGTCGGCCGACGGTGTGCTGCTCCGCTTCTTCGGCTCGCGCGGCATCAACTACCCCGAGACGTACGCGAACTGCACGTACACCGAAGAGGACAAGGACAACCTGATCCACTACCGCAAGGTCGTGGAGTGCGCCTTCGAGGGCGAGTTCAAGCCGGGTGCGGCCTACGCGCTCGAGACGCCGGTCCAGGTCGGCACGGAGAAGTTCGCCTCGGCCGACGAGTTCGGCTACTGGTTCTCGGCGCTCGGCGCGAAGCTCGCCACCGAGCGCGTCGCGGGCGGCACCAAAGGCACCGGTCCCGAGCTGAAGCTCAAGGAGGTGCCCGCCGGTGACGCCGCCCAGTACGGCAAGTACGCCGCCGACGTCCCGCTGGCGCTCGCCGCGAAGCACGACCTCGACCTGACCGGCGCCCGCGTCGCCGGGAAGAAGGGCGAGACCGTCAAGGTGCCCGTCGGCTTCGGCAACCACGGTCCGGCCTGGATCGGTTCGCTGCGGGCCGGCGGTGAGCCGCTCGGCTTCTACGTCGACATCCCCAAGGGCGCGTCCGTCGAGAAGGCCCCGGAGGGCTGCCGGCCCGAGCAGACCGACAAGGGCACGGACAAGTCCCGTTACCTGTGCTGGGCCGACACCCCGGTCATGGAGGACGACAAGCGTGCGTACGACTTCGAGCTCCGCATCGACGAAGTGATCGAGGGCGCGAAGGGCAAGATCTCCTTCCCGGAGTTCGAGGACCCCAAGGAGGGCAACGCGGCCAACGACGACGGCTGGATCGTCCTCAACGGCACCGGCGACGAGGCCACCCCCGGTGACACCGGCGGCGGTTCCGGCGGTTCCGGTGACAACGGCGGCTCGAACGGCTCGGGCGGCGGCGACAACGGCGGTACGGATACGGGCGGTTCGTCCGGCGGCACGGACTCCGGTACCGAGGGCGGCAGCGGCGACTCACAGGACGGCGGCCTCGCCTCGACCGGTTCGGTGGTCCTGATGACCTCGCTGGTGGCGGCGGTCGCGCTGGCCGCGGGTGGCGTGTTCTACGTGACCGCGCGCAGGCGCCGTACTTCCTGATCACCCGCTCACACGGCGAAGCGGCCCCGCGGATCCTCGATCCGCGGGGCCGCTTCGCTGTCGGCGCCGACGTCAGGGCAGCGTCGGTGCCGGGCGGCGGCGCCGGGGGAGTGCGCCGCGGGTTCGGTCTGCCGGTGCACGACCGGGCTCGCAGGCGGCGCGCACGTGGTGTGGACCTTTGGCAATGAGCTTGTGCAGTACGGCAGTTGGGAAGGCGCGCCTCTACGCATCGTGCGGGATGGCAAGACGGCTGCGCAACCGTTCGGGCGGCGTCGGGGGCCGGGACGCCGTGCGGGGGAGGGAACCGTCGGCCGGCTCCGGGCGTCCCCGGAGCCGGCCGATCTTCACTGTGACCGGGCTGCTGTCCCCTGCCGACCGGTCACGTACTGGAGCGAGGTCCCACGACGCAGGACGCGTAAGCGGTCCATACGTCTCATCGCTCCAGTGGAGCCACGCGTGGTTCTGACGGGCCCGCCCCTGGCTGGCACGGACACCGGGACCAACGAAGAGCGGGGGCGGGCGGTCACGGTGCCGTACGGGTGAGAAGGGGACCGAACGTGCATCCGGCACCGGTCCGCACTTCAGATCCGGCCCCGGCACAGCTCCAGCATCGTCATCGCGAGCGCCGTACCCGGCTTGCCCAGCGCGTCCCTGTAGTGGGCGAGGACCTCCATCTCGCGCGACAGGTTCACGCGGCGCCCGCCCGACGCGATGCGGGACTCCTGGATCACGGCCGAGACGGCCATGCGTTCCTGGATCAGACCGATGATGCGGTCGTCCAGTGCGTCGATACGGTCCCGTGCGCCGGTGATCAGCTCGGCGGCGTCGGCGCTGCGTGCGCCGGTCTTCTCGGCAGCGGTGGTGATGCTCATGGGGTGGGCTCCTCGTCGAGGTCGGGGTGCCCGGTCCGCTCACGGCCCCTGGAAACGACGAAGCGCCCGGGGCCTTGTCGGCCCGGGGCGCCTGGTAAGTCGCTTGTCAGTTGCTCAAGCAGCACGACCATGGCAGCCGGTGGGCCGGTTGCCATAGGTAAACGCGAAGTACGCGAGAGTCTGCTTGGTCACGCGGCAAGTATGGACCCACCCGTCCCCGGC
>NZ_JAAKZW010000220.1 GCF_011044995.1 Streptomyces mesophilus
ATTGGGGCGGGGCTGACTAGCGCTCCCAGATCTTGAACGCCCGGACCTTGTACGGCGATTCAGGAGCCCACGTGCCGCCCCCGCGGCCCGGGTAGGTCTCGAAGTCCCCTGTTTCCTCGCACTCCGCGGACTGGTACGTGGTGACCGGGCGGGCCGTGCGGTTGGCGAGGGCCTGGGCGCTGCTGCCCGGCGGCAGCGCCGTACAGGTCTCGGTTGTCAGCTCGGTCAGTTCGTACGTGGTGCGGTCGCCGCTGTAGTCGGGCGCCGTCCACAGGCACAGCTCCCCCGGTCCGCAGCCCGTCGGGCCCGGTGGTGCGGCCGCCGCCGGTGCCATGGCCGAGGCGAGTGCGGCGACGCCGAGCGCGGCCGCGGTGATGGTCGTACGGAGCTGAGTCCTCGTCGTGCGCATGGTGGTGAACCCCCGTGTCGTGCCGATCAGTCGGCGCAACTGTGAACTGCGCCGGGAGCGACCGGGAAGGGGGTTCGGCAGTCGTCACCCTGATAGGGGAAATCCCCGCCGGGACGACCCGGCGGGGATTTCGACAGCTGCTGCGCGTACGGAAGGTCAGATGTGACCGACTCCCGCGCCCGCCTCCGCGTTGGCGCCCTTCTTGGTCAGCAGGGCGACGAAGATCGCGACCACCGCGACGCCCGCGGCGGTGAGGCTGGCGAGCTCCATGCCGGACATGAAGGTGTCGTGCGCCACGTCGGTGATCTTCGCGGCGATCTCCGGCGGGGTGTTCGGCGGCACGGGCGCCGCACCCGACTGCACGGCCTCGGCGGCCTGGCCCAGCTGCGCCTCGGGGATCGGCGGCAGACCCGCGTCGGCCCAGTTGCCGGCGAGGCTGTTGTCGACCTTCGAGGCCATGATCGCGCCGAGTACGGCGGTGCCGAGGGCGCCGCCGATCTGCATCGCGGCCTGCTGCAGACCGCCCGCGACACCGGAGAGCTCCATCGGGGCGTTGCCCACGATGACCTCGGTGGCGCCCACCATGACCGGCGCGAGGCCGAGGCCGAGCAGGGCGAACCAGATCGACATGGTGAGGCTGGAGGTGCCGGTCTCCAGCGTGGACATGCCGTACATCGCCAGCGCCGTCACCGCCATACCGCCGGCCAGCGGGATCCGCGGCCCGACCTTGGTGATCATGAAGCCGGCCAGCGGCGAGCCGACGATCATCATGCCGGTGAGCGGCAGCAGGTGCAGACCGCTGTCGACGGGGCTCATGCCGTGCACGTTCTGCAGATAGAAGGTGACGAAGAACAGACCGCCCATGAAGGCGATGGCCATCAGGACCATCAGGACCACACCGGCGGACAGCGGCACCGAACGGAACAGCTGCAGCGGGACGAGCGGCTCCTTGACCCGCGTCTGCCAGAAGGCGAAGAGCACGAACGCCACGAGCGAGCCGCCGATCCAGGCCCACGTGCTGGTCGAACCCCAGCCCCACTCGGGCGCCTTGATGACGGCCCACACCAGGGAGAACATCGCGACGGAAAGCAGCGCGATACCGAGGAGGTCGAACGAGCGCGGCGCGTTCTCGGCCCGGTGGTCCTTCAGGATCACCACACCGAGCACCACGGCGATGATGCCCACGGGCACGTTGATGAAGAAGACCGACTGCCAGCTGACGTGCTCGACGAGCACACCGCCGAGGATCGGGCCGCCCGCGGTGGAGGCACCGATGACCATGCCCCAGATGCCGATGGCCATGTTGAGCTTCTCGGCCGGGAAGGTGGCGCGCAGCAGGCCGAGCGCGGCCGGCATGAGCAGCGCGCCGAACAGGCCCTGAAGGACACGGAAGGCGACGACGAAGCCGACGCTGTTGGAGAACCCGATGGCGCCGGACGCCACGGCGAAACCGACGACGCCTATGAGGAAGGTCTGCCGGTGGCCGAAGCGGTCACCGAGCTTGCCCGCGGTGATCAGCGTGACCGCGAGGGCGAGGAAGTAGCCGTTGGTGATCCATTGGATCTGCTGCCAGGTGGCACCCAGATCCGACTTGATCACGGGGTTGGCGATCGCGACGATCGTGCCGTCGAGGGCCACCATCATCACGCCGATGGCCACGGCGAACAGGGTCAGCCAAGGGTGGCCGCGCAACCCCTTGGCCGTGGTCGGTTCGGACGTACTCGCCGGGGAATCGGGGGCCTTGCCGGCCTTGTCGACGGTGGTCTGACTAGTCATGGGGAAAAGGCTAGTGACAGTCGCTGACAGTTGACAACGTCAGCCACTAGTCGGTAACTGTCACGTTGCTCACAGGTAATGTGAGCCCGGACGTGGAGCCTGACAAACAGGAAGAAAGAGGGCCGTGGAGTGACAGCGCGTGGAGTGACTCCGGGGCTTCCGGGACTTCCGGGGCTGCGCGAGCGCAAGAAGCAGCGCACCCGGGACGCGCTGGTGCGCGCCGCGATCGAGCTCTTCACGACCCAGGGGTACGAGCGCACGACCGTCGACGAGATCGTCGCCGCCGTCGATGTCTCGCAGCGCACCTTCTTCCGCTACTTCGCCGGCAAGGAACAAGTGGTCTTCGCCGTACAGGAGATGGTCGAGGCCCGCTTCGTCGAGTCGCTGCGCGGCCGACCGCCCGAGGAGCCGCCGTTCGAGGCGCTGCGGCGCGCGGTGCTCGACGCCTGGGACTCGATCGGCGAATCCATCGAGCAGTTCGTGCCGGTGGAGATGTACATGCGGGCGTTCCGCATGATCGAGTCGACGCCCGCGCTGCTCGCCGTACAGATGCGGCGGACGGCCGAGACCGAGGAGGAGATCGTGCGGATCGTCGCCGCACGGGAGGGACTCGATCCCGAAGAGGATCCTCGGCCCTGGGTGGCGGTCGCGGCGTTCAGCGGGGTGATGCAGCTGGCGGGACGGCGCTGGGGAGCCGGGGAGGAGATCAGCGTGGAGTCGATGCGACGACTCACGGCGTCTCTGCTCGAACGCCTGGAGCCCTCACTGGCCGGGGACTGGCGGCGGTAACCGCACCCGTTTCATACACGAAACGGAACGGATGCTTACGTTCCGTGATCGGAGAACCCGCAGAGTGCCCGCTTTAGCCCGATCATCCGATACGTAACGTGATCCGCGCCACGGTCCGTGCGGTCGGCCGTCCGGGTCTCCTAGGGTGGCCGGATCGTGACTTCTTTCGACTCCACGCCCTCGCTGAACATCTGGCGCGCCCTCCTTGCCGTTGCCGTTGTCTTCGTCATGCTGACGGCCACCGGCTGGACCGCGGTCCGCAGCAAGGGCGGGTCGACACCGCTCGAAGCCGCGCTCTCCGCCTGGAACCGCGGTGGCATCGACGGCCGGGATCTGCCCGATCCCGAGGCGCCGGCCAAGCGGATCTCGCGCTTCTTCGCCACCTTGAGCAACGCACAGCAGGATCGCCTCGCCGAGCGCTACTCCTTGGTCGTCGGCAACCTCAACGGCGCCCCGGTGACTCTGCGTTACGCGGCGAACCGTCACTCCCTGCACAAGGCCGTCAAGGCCGAAAGGGAGCGGATGAACGACACCCGCCTGTCCGATACGGGCAGACGCGACGCGGGACGCCGTATGCACCGCTTCGAATCCTTTCTGAAGCCCGGCCGCGACCTCCTGGCCTTCGATCCGTCCGGCCGCGGGCGGGTGGCCGAAGTGCTCGGCAACCTCGAGAAGGCCGAGCGGGTGTCGGTCGTCGTGCCCGGCGTGGACACGGACCTGCTCACGTTCCAGAAGACCTTCGGGCGGTATTCGGCGACGTCCGGCATGTCCCGCGCGCTGTACCGCACCCAGCGCGCCGAGGACCCGGACACCCGTACCGCCGTGATCGCCTGGGCCGACTACACGGCGCCCGGCGGTGTGGGCATGGACGCCTTCACGGTCCGGCGCGCCGAGGACGGGGCGCTGCGGCTCAACGCCATGCTCCGCTCACTGCCCGGCCGGGCGCCGACCGCGCTGTACTGCCACAGCTACGGCTCGGTCGTCTGCGGGCTCGCCGCACGTGAACTGCCGCCCCGCGTCCGGGACATCGCGGTCGCCGGCAGCCCGGGAATGCGCGCCGAGACCGCCGCCGACCTGGGAACTTCCGCGCGGGTGTGGGCGATGCGCGACGAGGACGACTGGATTGCGGACGTCCCGCATCTGGAGGTCGGCAGTTTCGGCCACGGGGTGGATCCGGTGTCGGCCGGATTCGGGGCGCGGGTGCTTTCGGCCAAGGACTCGGTCGGGCACACCGGTTACTTCGAGCCGGGCACGGAGAGCCTGCGTAATTTCGCGCGGATCGGTGTCGGCCGTTGGGACGAGGTCAGCTGCGCGGATGACGGGGATGCGTGCCGGGCGCACGTGTGAGGCCGGGCGGACAGGGCAGGGTCCGACCGACGGGAACCGGCGGTACCTCGCGGCGGATCGCCGCGGTCCGGGGACGGAGCGTCCCCGTCCGCGGGCGGAGCTTCCCGTTCCGGGGTGCGCGGAGCAAGAGCTGCGGTCCCGGGCCTGGCCGACGCGCGTAGAAGACGGCCGGGGCGGGAAGACGCCGGAACGTATCGAGGGGGGACGTACAGGCGCATGCCGCATACGATGAGCCGCATGGGTGACGTACTGGCCGGATTTCATGCCGCCTGGGAGTTCGACACGGACTCCGTGCTCATCCGCTTCGAACGGGGGATCAGGACACCGAAGCTGTTCCATGCGCTCGGTGAACGCCGCATCCCCCACGAGGCGTTGGCGGATGTGACCTTGGCCCCGGGGAAAAGGGGCACGGTGGTGTTGCACGCTGTACCGAGAGCCGGCGCCGATCCGCTGATGGAGGCGGCGGCCGGGCAGCTCAAGGACGGGTGCGATCCGTACCGCCTGGTGCTGCCGGCCGAGCGCGAGACGCTCGCCGAGTACTACCGCGACGAGCTGCGCGCCGTCCTGCCGTCCTCCGAGGGGCCCGCCGACCGCTTCATGGTGGATGCACCGGAGGGGCCGCTGCACTTCAAGGCGTACGACGGGAAGGCCTCGTTCGACGGGAAGGCGGTGAGCTTCCGCTGGTTCTGGACGGGGGCCTCGTCGGCGAAGTGGAAGGCGGGCGACCAGACCTTCCACGTGTCCGATCTCAGCGGTGTCGAGTGGCGTTCGCCGGAGATCTTCGACGGCTACATGCGGCTGATCCGCCGGCCCGGCACGGTCGTCCAGCCCGCGCAGGCCGATCAGGATCCGGCCGCGGTGGTCTTCGGGCTCGGGTACGGACCGGTGCATGAATCGCTGCCGTTCGCGGCGGCGGTGCTCGCGAGCGTGCGGGCGCGGGGTGCGGCGGCCATCGAGGACGCGCGGCCCGCGGGGCGGCGGGATCCGGCGGACATCGCGGAGCGGATCCGGCATCTCGGCGAGCTGCATGGGGCGGGGCTGCTGACGGATGAGGAGTTCTCCGCGAAGAAGGCGGAGTTGCTGGCGGAGCTTTGAGCCGGTGGGGCTTTGAGTGGGCGGAGCTTGAGCCGGTGGGGCTTTGAGCCGGCGGGGCTTTGAGCCGGCGGGGCTTTAGGGGTACGGGGTGGCAGTCGGGCTCGGGTTGCTGTCGGCGCCCCGGGTGGTGCTGTGGCCAGAGGTAATACCGGGGTATGAGGTCAGGTCCGGCTCTGCGGTATGACGCGAGCGGCGCGGCTTCCTGCCTACGCTGATCAGGCCATGAATGACGCGCAGCAGTCCTCGACCGACGAGACCACCGACCAGCCCGGACGCCGGGCGGGACGGTGGCTGCCACGCCTGCCCTGGAGGCGGACGGCGGGCGAGCGCCCGGCTTCAGGCGCGGCGCCCGATCCGGGCCCGGTCGGCTTGGACAAGCCGGCGGACGGCCCCTGGCCCGCGGTGCGGGACGGACTGCGGGAGTTCGGCATCGCGCTGACCACCCCCGCGGCCGCCGGACGCGCTCCGCTCGCGCAGGCGCACAAGGGCTGGGTCCGGGCGACTCCGTATGTCGTGGTGTTCGCCTTCGTCGCAGCTCTGCTGCCCACCACCGTCACGGTGCTCATCCAGGATTACGGGATGAACGGCGGCATGGCGGGCGGTCTCGCCGTCGCCCAGACCTTGCCGCTGCTGCTCGCCCTGACCCGGCCCCTGCACGCGTGGTGGGTGATCTTCCCCGCCGATGTGATCGGCGGCCTGGCGCTCTATGCGGGCAAGCATGTCGACGGGCGGTCTTGGCCGTGGACTCCCATGATCATCGTCGGTTACGTGCTCCTGATGGTGCTGCTCGGTCTGCGCGAGAGCCGCCGGACCCTGATCGCGATCTTCCTGGTCACCGCGGCGGCCGGGGTGTTCTTCGAGCAGCTCTCGCAGACGTACAGCGACGGCTCCTGGGTCCTGATGCTGGTCCTCGCCGGGGTCACTCTGGTCGTGACGTACGCCCTGCGGCTGCGCGGTGAGGCCCAGGCGAAGCTGGCCGAGCAGGAGACGATCAGCGAGGCGGAACGGGCGCAGCGCACGCTGCTCGAGGAACGGGCGCGGATCGCCCGGGAGCTGCACGACATCGTGGCCCACCACATGTCGGTGATCACCGTGCAGGCGGACACGGCCAAGTACCGGCTGCCCGGGCTTTCGCCCGAGGTGGAGAAGGAGTTCGGTGAGATCGCCGCCGCCGCGCGCGAGTCGCTGACCGAGATGCGCCGGCTGCTCAAGGTGCTGCGCAATGAGGAGGCGCAGGCCGAGCGCACTCCGCAGCCCGGTCTGAACCGGCTGCACCAGCTGGTCGAGGCCACCCGTCGGGCCGGCGTCCAGGTGGCCATGACGCCCGCCGAGGCCCATCTGCAGGAGCTGGTCACCGGGGTCCCGCCGGCTGTGGACCTCTCGGCGTACCGCATCGTGCAGGAGGCCCTGTCGAATGTGATCCGGCATGCGCCCGGCGCCGTCGCGCACGTCGAACTCGATGTCCACCAGCGCGAGTTGCTCCTGTCCATCGTCAACGGGCCCGCGCAGAAGCCACGTTCGGCCCTGGAGACCTCGGGCACCGGGCATGGCCTGGTCGGGATGCGTGAGCGCGTACGGTTGACCGGTGGCTCTCTCGAGGCGGGCCCCGCCGCCGGCGGCGGTTTCCGTGTCGAGGCCCGGATTCCTCTGCACGAGCAGGACGGAGAGGGAGAGCCGCCCGCGGAGAACACCTCCCGGCCCGCGCAGGACACTCCGCAGTCCGAGCAGGACACCCGGCAGTCCGAGCAGGACACCTAGCTGCCCGAGAAAGGCACCCCTCCTGTGACCATCCGCGTACTCATCGTCGACGACCAGGCCATGGTGCGGGCGGGCTTCGCCGCGCTCCTGGCCGCGCAGAGCGATATCGATGTGGTCGGGCAGGCGGAGGACGGCAAACAGGGGGTCGAGCTCGGCCGCTCCACCCACCCCGATGTGGTGCTCATGGATGTGCGGATGCCGGAGATGGACGGCCTGGAGGCGGCCAGGCGGCTGCTCGATCCACCGCGGGGCGTGATCCACCGGCCCAAGGTCCTGATGCTGACCACGTTCGACGTGGACGACTATGTCTACGAGGCGCTGCGGGCCGGGGCGTCCGGCTTTCTCCTCAAGGACGCGCCGCCGGACGATCTGATCTCGGCGGTACGGATCGTCGCGGCCGGAGAGGCGCTGCTCGCGCCCTCCGTCACCCGGCGGCTCATCGCGGACTTCGTGAAACAGCGACCGGCGCAACGCAAGGACCCCGCCCTCAAGTTGAACGGTCTGACGCCGCGCGAGGCCGAGGTGCTCGAGCTGATCGCGCGCGGGATGTCCAACCAGGAGATCGCCGCGCATCTCGTGCTCGCCGAGCAGACCGTGAAGACGCATATCGGCCGGGTCCTGTCCAAGCTGGATCTCCGCGACCGGGCGCAGTTGGTGATCTTCGCGTACGAGGCCGGGGTTGTGGTTCCCGCCAGGGGCGACGAATAGGAGCTCCTGGAAACCCCGGGATACCTGACACACAAGAACGCTCCCCCATCGGCACGCCCCTGACAGGTCTCCCCCACTAGACCCCCTAGTACTGGGGTATCAGCCGCGGTTTGGCTCCGCAGTGTGACGCCCGGCCACCCACCGTCTTCCTACCTTCCCTCCGTCGGCAACACGGCGGACGGATGCGAAGGGGAGACCGGTCATGCGGCTTCAGGCTTGGAAGGCACGCGGCAAGAGGACTCTGGTCGCGGCCGCTCTCAGCGGGATGCTCGTCGCGGGCACCGCCGGCTGGGCCGCGGGCAACCAGCAGACCCCGGTGACCGGCCCCGTCCCGGGCGTCAGCTCCTGGCGCGCCGACCGCGCGCTCGGTCAGCAGCTGCCCGACCCGGCGACGGCGAAGCCCGCCGAAGTGGCCGCGTTCTTCCGCTCGTTGAGCACCGCACAGCAGCAGGGGCTGCTCGACCGGCACCCGCTGGTGGTCGGCAATCTCGACGGTGCGCCGGTGGAGCTGCGGTACGAGGCCAACGCCCGTGCCCTGCGGGAGGAGAGCGCCAAGCAGCTGCGGCGCGCCCAGGACCGGACGCTTCCCTCCCGTGACCGCGAGGCGGCCCGGGCCCGCGCCGACCGCTATGACGCACTCCGGGCGGACGGCCGGCAGATCATCGTCTTCGACCCGCGGGAGCGCGGCCAGGTCGCCGAGGTGTACGGCACGTTGGACGGCGCCGCGCATGTGTCGGTGATCGTGCCGGGCTCCGATATCGATCTGAACAGCTTCGACCGCGAGAAGGACCCGTACGGCACACCGACCGGGATGGGCCGTTCGCTGTACGCGGCCACCGGGCACCGCAGCGCGGTGATCGCCTGGGCCGGGTACACCACGCCGGTCGGGATCGGCCCGGACGCCGCCACCGGACGGCTCGCCGAGGCGGGTGCTCCGCGCCTGGCCCGCTTCGTGCAGGGGCTCGACGCCGCGGGCACACCCGACCCGGTGCTCTTCTGCCACAGCTATGGCTCGGTGGTCTGCGGCGAGGCGGCCCCCGAGCTGCCCGCCGCCGATCTGGTCGTGGCCGGTTCGCCCGGGATGCACGCGGACGACGTGGCGGATCTCCACACCAAGGCGCGGGTCTGGGCGGCCAAGGCCCAGGACGACTGGATCGACGACGTACCGAACGTGGAGCTCTTCGGCCTCGGCCACGGCGCCGACCCGGCCGGTCCGGGTTTCGGCGCCCGCACCGTCCCGACCGCCCGGGTCGACGGTCACACGGGCTACTTCGAGCCCGGCACGGACTCCCTGCGCGCGTTCGCGCGCATCGCCCTCGGTGAGCGGACCTGAGCCCGTCACGGCTCCGACACCCCGTACTTCTCGACGACTTGAGGACACCGCCATGACCAGCACCGCACTCGCCCCACGACCAGTCGACCCGGAGTCCGGGTCCGGCTCAGGACCCGGCTCGCGGTCGGGCTCCCGTCCGGCCAAGGCGCTCGGCGCCGTGCGCAAGACCGCCACGAGCATCGACGCCCGTACGCCGGAGCATCGCGACCGTGCGATCGACGGGCTGCGCGCCCTCGCGCTGCTCGCGGTGCCGATCGGGCACTGGCTGCTCGGCGGCTTCCGCGTCGACGGCGAGGGCGCCCTGCGCAACGCGAGCCCGCTGTCCGCCTTCGAGTTCTTCGCGCCCATGAGCTGGGTGCTGCAGATGCTCGGGATCTTCTTCCTGGTGGGCGGATACGCCTCGGTGCTCTCGTACCGCCGCTCGCTGGCCCGCGGGGAGTCCTCCGGACGCTGGCTGCGCGGACGGGTGGCCCGGCTCGGGCGCCCGGTGCTCGGGGTCACCGCGGTGTGGGCGGCGCTGATCCCGGTGCTCTACGCACTGGGCATGCCCGGCACGACCCTGCACACCGGGGCCACGCTGGTGATCCAGCCCTTGTGGTTCGTCGGGGTTTACGCCGTGATCACGGCGCTCACACCGTTCTGCGTACGGGCCGCCGAGCGCCTCGGCGCCTGGGCCGCGGCACCGCTGCTCGCCTCGGTCGCCGTCGTGGACTTCCTGCGCTACGGACCGTTCGCGGAGTCCATGCCGTCCTGGCTGAGCATGCTGAACATCCTGCCCGGCTGGATGTTCGCCTACCAACTGGGCGTCAGCTGGGGCGAGAAGAAGGTCGGCAAGCGGGGCGCGTGGCTGCTGCTCGTCGGCGGTACGGCGCTGTTCGCGGCACTGCTGCTCGCCTTCCACTACCCGGCGTCGATGGTCGGCGTGCCGGGTGAGGCCCGCACCAACTCGCACCCGCCGTCCCTGCTTGTGCTCGCGCTGGCCGCGGCGCAGAGCGGCGCCGCGATCCTGCTGCGCGACCGCCTCGGCAGGCTGCTCCGGCGGCCCGCGCTGTGGGCCCCTGTCGTGATCATCAACCTGTCGGCGATGACGATCCTGTGCTGGCACCAGACGGCGATGTTCGGTGCGGCGACGCTCGGTTCGTTCCTCGGCCCGATCGGCGGTCTGACCACGGCGCCGGACACGCTCGGCTGGATCGCGGCGCGGATCGCGTGGCTGCCGGTGTTCGCGGCGCTCCTGGTCCTGATCGGCCGCTGGGCGCGGCGCTTCGAGGCGCCGTGGCAGGCGGGCTCGCGTGCGGCGAACGTACGGCGTGCGGTGGCGGGTCTGCTCGCGGCCTCCTTCGCGGTCTTCGCCCTCGGGCTCGCGTGATGGCGGCCTCCGGAGCCTGCGTCTGCGGCGGGCCGCTCTGATGGCGGCGCGGGGCGGCGCCCGTGCGCCACCAAGCGTGAGGTGCCGGTCCGCTGACAGCGGACCGGCACCTCACGCGGAGTGGGATCAACAACTCGACAGTGGACGGGACTTGACGGCCATCGCCGCTGCCCCGACCCCACCTCCGTGGCTGCTACTCGCGGCCGGCCGAGGTGAAGGACATGTCCGCGTAGCGGCCGCCCGCGACCTGGCCCGCGATCGGCTCCAGGAGTTCGAGCTCGGACGGGGTCAGGATCAGGTGGGTGGCGGCCGCGTTCTCCTCGATCCGGGTGCGCTTGCGGGTGCCGGGGATCGGCACCACGGTCAGGCCGTGCACCTGGGCCCGCTGCTGCACCCACGCGAGGGCGACCTGGGCGGGCGTCGCGTCACGGGACTCGGCGACCGAGCGGATCGGGGCGAGCAGGGCGGCGTTCGCCGCGGCGTTGTCGCCGCTGAAGCGGGGCATCGTGCGACGGAAGTCGGAGGCGTCCAGATCGCTGTCCGCATTGGCGAAGGAGCCGGTGAGGAAACCACGGCCGAGCGGCGAGTACGGGACGAGGGCGACGCCCAGTTCGGTGGCGGCGGGGACGACGTGCTGCTCGATGTCGCGGCTGAACAGCGACCACTCCGACTGCACCGCCGCGATGGGGTGGACGCCGTGGGCGGCGCGCAGTTCGTCGGCGGTGACCTCGCTGAGGCCGAGGTGCTTGACCTTGCCCTCGGCGACGAGTTCGGCCATGACGCCGACGCTCTCCTCGATCGGCACGGTCACATCGCGGCGGTGCATGTAGTAGAGGTCGATGCTCTCCACGCCGAGGCGGCTAAGGCTGCCCTCGATGCACTGGCGGATGTACGCCGGGGAGTTGTCGATGCCGCGCTTCAGCGGGTCGTCGGGGTCGATGACGATGCCGAACTTGGTGGCGAGCACGATCTCGTCACGGTGCTTCTGTACGAACGGGGCGAGGAACTTCTCGTTCTCGCCGGCGCCGTACATGTCGGCGGTGTCGAAGAAGGTGACGCCCAGACCGAGGGCGTGGTCGAGGGTGGCCCGTGCCTCGTCGGCGTCGGTGGGCCCGTAGGCGAAACTCATGCCCATGCAGCCGAGTCCCTGGACGGAGACCTCGGGGCCGCCGGTGCCGAGCTGTGCCTTCGCGATGGTGCTCATCAGGTTCAGGACCTCTCCGGCGCCGCAGGGGCGCCCGCGTAAAACTCGATCTTGTAGTCGAGGACGGCCAGCGTCCCCTGGAGCTCCGCGATCCGCGAGAGAACGTCGCGCCGCGTGCTCTCCAGGAGCTGTCGCCGCTCCTCGAAGGTGTGGTCGCCCTCGCGGACCAGTTCGGCGTAGCGGACCATGTCCGCCACGGACATGCCGGTCAGGCGGAGCTTGCCGACGAAGGTGAGCCAGTCCAGGTCGCGGTTGGTGAACCGGCGCTGGCCCGTGTGGGAGCGGTCGACGTGCGGCATCAGACCGATCCGCTCGTACCAGCGCAGCGTGTGCGCGGTGAGCCCGGTGTACTGGGCGACCTCACTGATCGTGTAGCGGTCCTGGCCCGCGGGGCGCGGATGCGGGCGCGGGCCCGAAGCGCAGACGTCGACCGGGGCCGCGGGTGAGGTCGTCTCGAGTACGGGTACGGGGGCTGGTACGGGGGTGCTCTCCATCACCGTCATACCCCCACGCTAGAACCTTGGAGTGCACTCCAAGCAAGCCGTATCGGCAGGAGTTCACGGAGCGGACGCGGTTAAGGTGCCGGGCATGGTCATTTCCCGCCTCGCCACGCCCGATGATGCCCCTGAACTGGTACGCCTGCGCAAGGTGATGCTCGACGAGTACCTCGGCGTGCAGTCGGACACCGCGTGGATGGCGGTCTCGGTGGAGGTCCTGCGCGCCAAGCTCGTGGGCGAGGAGGGGCAGCTGGCCGCGACCGTGGTGGAGCGGCCGGACGATCCTGGGCGGCTTGCGGCGTGCGCGGTCGGGACGATCGAGTACCGGCTCGGCGGTCCGGAGAATCCCCTGGGGATCAGCGGCTATGTCTTCAGCGTGGCCACGGATCCGGAGCTGCGTCGGCGGGGTTATTCGCGGGCGTGCATGGAGGAGCTGATCGCCTGGTTCGAGCGGCGCGGGGTGCGCAAGGTCGATCTGCGGGCGTCCCCCGAAGGCGAGCCGCTGTACGCGTCGCTCGGCTTCGCCCGCACGCCGGATCCGGCCATGCGGCTGGCGCTCCGGCACACCCCGGACCGTTCCGGCGCACCCGGGACCGTACGCTCGTAGCCATGCAGAGCCTCGCCCTCATCGAGAACTGGCCGGTCCCCAGCGCGGCGGCCGGGGTCGTCCGCGCGGACGGGACCGTCGTCGGCACCCACGGGCCGGTGACGCAGCGCTTCCCGCTGGCCTCCGTGACCAAGCCCCTTGCCGCGTACGCCGCGCTCGTCGCGTACGAGGAAGGGGCCGTCGAGCTCGACGAGCCGGCCGGGCCCGAGGGGTCGACCGTGCGGCATCTGCTCGCGCACACGAGTGGGCTCGCCTTCGACGAGCACCGGGTGATGGCCCCGCCCGGGACGCGGCGGCTGTACTCCAACGCGGGGTTCGAGGTGCTCGGGGATCACATCGCCAAGGCGACGGACATTCCGTTCGCGGAGTATCTGCGGCAGGCCGTGCTCGAACCGCTCGGGATGACGCAGACGTCGCTCGAGGGTTCGCCGGCGAAGGACGGGGTGTCGACGGTCTCGGATCTGCTGCGGTTCGCGGCGGAGGTGCAGGCGCCGCGGCTCCTTGACGCACGGACCGTGCTCGATGCGATGTCCGTGGTGCATCCCGGTCTTTCCGGGATCCTGCCCGGGTACGGGCATCAGAAGCCCAATGACTGGGGGCTGGGGTTCGAGATCCGGGACTCCAAGTCGCCGCACTGGACGGGGGGTTCGTCGTCGCCTCGGACGTTCGGGCACTTCGGGCAGTCGGGGACGTTTGTGTGGATCGATCCGGATGCGGGGGCTGCGTGTGTTGCTCTCGCGGATCGGGCGTTCGGGGCGTGGGCGGTTGAGGCTTGGCCTCCCTTTACGGATGCGGTGCTTTCGGAGTTGCGGGGCCGTTCGCTCTGAGGTCGGTCCCGTCGTCGGGTGCGGTCCCGTTGCCGGGTGCGGCCCCGTCGTCGGGTGCGGTCCCGTTGCCGTCTGCGGTCTCGTCGTCGGGTGCGGTCTCGTTGCCGTCTGCGGGCCCGTTGCGCCTGCGGCGGGCGGGGTTTCCCC
>NZ_JAAKZW010000221.1 GCF_011044995.1 Streptomyces mesophilus
GGGCGGGGAGGGTATGCGGTCGGCGTCGGTCATCGGGGACGTCTCCAGGGGGCGTTGGTGACGGAGCGCGTACAATGCGGGCAATCATTGAATGATTCGATGAAGTCGTCCAGGGGGTGTGCACAAGATCGTGGAAAAAACAGCGGAGGCACGCGGGATCGCCGGGATCAACGGCGCCGCGCAGCACGCGGAGGCCATACCGGCGATCACGCGGAAGAGCCGGACGGGCCATCAGCAGCTCATCGACGTCCTCGGCCGCCACATCGTCTCGGGCGGCTACCCGGTCGGCGCCGCACTTCCGGTGGAGGACCGCCTTGCCGCTCAACTGGACGTCAGCCGGGGCGCGTTGCGCGAGGCCGTGAAGGCACTCGCCGCCAAGGGCATGCTCACCACACGGCCGCGTACGGGCACCCGCGTACTGCCCCCGGAGCAGTGGAACCACCTGGACGAGGACGTCCTGAGCTGGCAGCAGGAGTGCGAGCCGCTTCAACTCCTGCGCGAGACCGGCCAGTTGCGCCGCATCGTGGAACCGGAGGCCGCGCGCCTCGCGGCGGAGCACTGCAGCGTCGACCATCTCGACGTGCTGCGGGCGGTGCTGGCGGACATGGAGGAGGCCGAGGCCCGCGGTGACAGTGCGGCCTACGTGGAGGCGGACACCACCTTCCACCGCACGCTGCTCGCCGCGGGCGGCAACCGTCTGCTCGGCTCCCTCGGGCGCGCCATCGACGTGGCCCTGCGGCATCACTTCGCGATCAGTACGCAGACCCCCGGGGCCATCGCCGCCTCACTGCCCGGACACCGGGCCGTCCTCGACGCGGTGGCCGCGGGCCGGGGGGCCGACGCGGCGGCCGCGGTCACCGGCCTCATCACCGCGGCGGAACGCGAGGTCGCGGAATCGCCGGGGCTGCCCGCGCCGTGAATGGCCTGGCCTGCCCGCGACCTGAAGTATCCGCCACGGCAACCGCTGAGGCGTCGGCGGCAACTGGGGGCTGACCGCTTGCGCTGCAGAACGGACAAGCCATGCAGAACCAACACCCCCCACGCCACCGCCGACGCCGGATCGGATTCGCCGTCGGGACTCCCCTGGCCCTGATCGCCGGGGGCGTCCTCGCGTACGGCACCGCCTTCGGCGTGTTCGGCGACGAGGCCCGGCCCCGGGCCGGCGCCGCCACGGTCCCGGCGGACGCGAGCGCCGCCGTCGCCGCGATGCAGCCGGGCTGGAACCTCGGCAACAGCCTGGACGCCGTCCCGGACGAGACGGCATGGGGCCAGCCCCGTACCACCAAGGCCCTCCTGAAGGAGGTCCGCGCCCAGGGCTTCAAGAGCGTCCGTGTCCCTGTGACCTGGAGCGACCACCAAGGCGCGGCCCCCGGCCACACCATCGACGCGGCCTACCTCAGCCGGGTCAAGGAGGTCGTGGACTGGGCCCTCGCCGAGGGCCTCTACGTGATCATCGACGTCCACCACGACTCGTGGCAGTGGACCAAGGCGATGGCCACCGATCACGACAAGGTGCTCGCCCGCTTCGAGGCGACCTGGAACCAGATCGCCTCGACGTTCCGCGACGCGCCCGCGCAGTTGGTCTTCGAGAGCATCAACGAGCCCCAGTTCGACCACGCGGACGCCGCCCGCAAGGCCGAGCTGCTCGACGAGTTGAACACGGTGTTCCACCGCATCGTGCGCACCTCGGGCGGCGGCAACGAGAACCGTCTGCTCATGCTGCCGACCGAGGTCTGCACCCCGGACCCGCAGCTGATGCGGCACCTGGCCGCCACGATCAAGTCACTGAACGACCCGCGCCTGATCGCGACCGTCCACTACTACGGCTACTGGCCGTTCAGCGTGAACAACGCGGGCGTCACCCGCTTCGACGCCACGGTCGAGGCGAATCTGACCAAGACCTTCAAGGACATCAACGACACCTTTGTCGACCAGGGCATCCCCGTCGTCATGGGCGAATACGGGCTGCTCGGCTTCGACCACGGCCCCGGCGCCGTCGAACGCGGCGAGATGCTCAAGTACTTCGAGGCGTTCGGACACGCGGCACGCACCAACAAGGTCACCACGACCCTGTGGGACAACGGCGCCTTCTACGACCGCAAGGCGCTGAAGTGGAAGGACGCCGGCCTGTTCCGGCAGATCAGCTCGAGCTGGACGACGCGCTCGGGCACGGCCTCGTCCGCCACCGTCTTCGTACCGAAGTCGGGCCCCCTCAAGGACCGCACCCTCACGCTCGACCCCAACGGGGCCACCTTCAAGAGCCTCAAGCAGGGCACCACCACCCTGGTCAAGGACAGGGACTACACCCTGACCGGCAACAACCTCACCCTGAAGGCGACCACCCTCACCCGGCTCGCCGGCGACCGCTCCCCCGGCGTCAACGCGACACTGCATGCCGCGTTCTCCACGGGTGTCCCCTGGCGGATCCAGGTGCGGACGTACGAGAAGCCGCTCCAGGCAAACGCTGCGGGCACGTCCGACACCTACGCGATTCCCACCCACTTCCGGGGCGACGTCCTGGCAACGATGGAATCCACCTACGCCGACGGCACCGCGGCCGGCCCGCTCGACTGGACCCCGTACCAGCAGTTCAACACCACATTCGCCCCGGACTACACACAGAACACGATCAACCTCACGCCCGCCTACCTCAAGACCCTCAAGGACGGCCAACGCGTAAAGCTGACCTTCCACTTCTGGAGCGGCACCACCACGACGTACTACGTGACCAGGTCGGGTGAGACGGTGAGCGGCTCGACGTCCTGAGAAACAGAAAGAGGCCGTTCACAGAACGGCCTCTCTTCTACGACGTTCGACTCAGCGAACTGTCGGGACGACAGGATTTGAACCTGCGACCCCTTGACCCCCAGTCAAGTGCGCTACCAAGCTGCGCCACGTCCCGTTCGCGCAGTGTTCCGCGCTCACGAGAAAGAACCATACCTCACCCCGGACCTGCGCCGTTGCGCCCGCCCCGGGACAATCGAGGGGTGAGCGAACACGATGCGCAATCGACAGGTGACCGCGACCGCGACCAGGAGGGGCGTGCCCGTAATGCCCGGCCTCGGGACGGCCTGGGCCGTCCGCTTCCGTATGGCACCGAGGGGGTCGAGCGGCAGCCGGAGGGGGTCGTGCGTACGCCGCGGCAGACGCTCGACGAGGCGCAGGCGCTGCTCGACGCGGGGAAACCCTTCCATGCGCACGAGGTGTTCGAGGACGCCTGGAAGTCGGGGCCCGAGAGCGAACAGGCGCTGTGGCGCGGGCTCGCCCAGCTCGCCGTGGGGCTCACCCATGCCGCCCGGGGCAACCGCAAGGGCGGCGCACGGCTGCTGCGGCGGGGCACGCTCGGGCTCGGCGACCCGCCGTACGGGATCGACGGGCCCGGACTCACCTCCTGGGCCGAGGAGTTGGCGGACCGTGTCGAGCGCCTCGAGGCACTCGTGGACGCCGCCCGCGAGGCACCGGTCCTGAGGCCCCGGCCGGGGACGGAATCCCGTACGGCAGACTGACCGGGTGCGAACCATCCATGTCATAGGCATCGGCGCGGGCGACCCCGACCACCTGACCTTGCAGGCCGTGAAGGCGATGCGGGCGACGGACGTCTTCTTCCTGCTCGACAAGGGCGAGGTCAAGGCTGACCTCACGGATCTGCGGCGCGCGATGCTGGCGGAGCATCTGCCGGGGGGCTCGTACCGCGTCGCCGAGGCCCGCGATCCGGAGCGTGACCGGCGTGCCGGTGGCACCGCGTACGCACCGGCGGTGGACGACTGGCGCAGCCGCCGGGCCGCGATCTACGAGGCGCTGATCGCCGAGGAGCTCGGCTCGGACGAGACCGGTGCGTTCCTGGTGTGGGGCGATCCTTCGCTGTACGACAGCACGCTGGGGATTCTCGACGAGATCCTCGAGCAGGGGCGTACGGAGTTCACGTACGAGGTCGTGCCGGGTATCAGCAGCGTCTCGGCGCTGGTCGCCAAGCACCGCACGGGCCTCAACCGCGTGGCGCGTCCGGTGCAGATCACCACCGGGCGGCGGCTCGCCGAGGGGTTCCCCGAGGGAGTGGACGACGTGGTGGTGATGCTGGACGCGCACCAGTCGTTCCGGGCGTACGCCGAGGAGGATCTGGAGATCTTCTGGGGGGCCTACCTCGGGACACCGGACGAGATCCTCGTCTCCGGGCCGATCGCCGAAGCGGGGCCGCGGATCGAGGAGTTGCGGGCGAAGGCGCGCGAGCGCAAGGGCTGGATCATGGACACGTATCTGCTGCGGCGCCAGGACTGAGCACCCGCAGCTGAGCACCTGCAACTGAGCACCTGCAGCTGAGCACCCGATGCCGAGCGCCTACTGCCGAGCGCTGCTGCTCAACGCCCGTGGTCCGCGCTCCCGTCCAGCCAGGCGAGCACGCCCGAGACGTCCGGCACCGACGGCACCCCCGCCGGCACGGGCGGGCGGCGCACCACGACGACCGGGACGGACAGCTCCCGCGCCGCGACCAGCTTCGCCGCGGTCGCCGCGCCGCCGCTGTCCTTGGTCACCAGGACGTCGATACGGTGCGTCCGCAGCAGCTCGAGCTCGTCCGCCACAGTGAACGGCCCCCGCGCGAGCAGCACTTCGGTGCGGGCGGGCAGGGGCGGCTCGGGCGGTTCGACGGACCGTACGAGAAAGTGGCCCGCGAGCCCGGCGAAGGCGGCAAGCCCCTGCCGCCCGGTGGTCAGGAACACCCGGCGTCCCAACTCGGGGAGCAGCGCGGCCGCTTCGGGCAGCGAGCGCACGTCATGCCATACGTCACCGGGGCCGGCGCTCCACCCGGGCCGGCGCAGCGCCAGCACGGGCACCGCACAGTGGGCCGCGGCCTCGGCCGCGTGGGCGCTGATCATGGCCGCGAAAGGGTGCGTGGCGTCGATCAGGACGTCCACCTGCTGCTCGCGCAGCCACGCGGCGAGCCCCGCGGCTCCCCCGAAGCCCCCGGTCCGCAGCTCGCCGTCGATGCGGGCGGGCGAGGTCACCCGGCCCGCGAGCGAGGTCGTGACGCGGCAGGCCGGACGGTCGGCGAGTGCTGTGGCCAGGGCGCGGGCCTCGGTGGTGCCGCCGAGGATCAGGACGTGCGTACTCATAACGGCACCGAGTCAATCACGGCCCGCCGGGACGGATCCCCCGGCGGGCCGCCGTGCGCTCAGCGCAGCGGTGTGCCGCGGACCTCCAACTCCCGCAGCCGTCCGGTGTTGTCGAAGGAGCCGAAGCCGACCCGGCCACCCGGGAGGGTCTTGTCGGCCGCGGTCATCAGCGGATCGCGCGCACCGTCCACGTACACCGCGATCTCACCGGACTCGGCGCAGTGCACGACCTTCACGTCGTGCCAGGCCTCGTCGGTGACCGCCGGGGGTGCACCCTTGGCGCCGTCCCACTGGTGGTCGAGGCGGAGCCGGTCGGCGTCATCGACGACGAAGATGCCGTTGTGCGGATAGATGGTGTTGTCCTGGGACAGATGGGCGTAATAGAACTTCGTATCCGACTGATGACCGAACACGATGATCACGTCACGGTTGCTCACGGACACCGGAGTGTCGAGCCGCACCTCGCCCTCGATCGTCACCGAGCCGAATGCGGGCCCCTTGGCCAGGACCGCGTACTCGAACGGCCGGCGGGGTCCGGGACGGGCCGCTCCGGCCTCGGCGAGGATCGCCTCACGGCCGGGGAACTGCCACTTGGCCGGGGTGACGGGCGCCCAATTGCCGCCGTCCATCACGTGGTTGAGCTCGGTGCCGTTCGTACGGCAGTCGGCGAAGCGCTTGGTCCCGACGACCTTCCAGATCTTGCCGTTGGCCTTCGCGAGCAGATACAGCTCGCCCCGCGCGTCCTGGCCGAAGCGCAGATCGACCCGTTTGTCACCGGCGAGCTCCGGCATCGTGGTGCGCTTGCCGGACGTGTCGTAGATCATCAACTGGTTGATCCGCGCGGGCTCCTGGCCGCGGCGCATCGCGTCGGCTTCGGTGAAGAAGACCCGGCCGTCGACCAGATCGTCGAAGAGGTACTTGCCGCGCAGCTCGGGCACCTCGGCGCCGCGGTAGACGAAGCCGCCCGCGATGGCGCGCCCCACGTCCGCGGTGCAGTTCCAGTCGGGCGGCGGGTTGTGGTCGTAGGCGGCGACGGGGTACGTGTAGCCGTACTTCTCGTCGTCGGCCGGCAGCGGCAGGATGCGGTGGCACGGATTGGTGGCGTTCCGGTCGAAGGCGAAGGCGCCCTCGCGTTCGCTCCAGCCGAGGTTGTCGCCCGCGCGCACCTCGTAGACGGCCTCGATGGCGTGCTCGCCGATGTGCCCCAGGTACATCGCGTGGCCGCGCCCGCTGTCCCAGCTGAAGCGGTGCGGGTCTCGCATGCCGTACGCGTAGATCTCGCCGAGCGCGCCGGGCTTGCCCACGAAGGGGTTGGACGCGGGTATCCCGTACCGGCCGTTGACGCCGTCGGTGCCGCGCGGGTCGATCCGCAGGATCTTGCCGTGCGGCAGGGAGAGGGTCCCCGGCTCGGCGTTGGACTTGCCCGTGCCGCCGTCGCCGACCGCCGCGTACAGCAGGCCGTAGTCGCTGTCGCCGGGGCGGGCCGTCGGGTTGAAGTCGATCTGCTGGATGCCGTGCACCTGGCCGTTGAAGCCGATGCGCAGCACCTCGCGACGGGTCCCCTCGAAGGTGGCGGCCGAGGGGTCCTTCGCGGTCCACTCGGTGATGACGCCGTGATACGTGGAGGACGCGGCCTGGCGGAAGTCGGGGACCGCGCCCGTGGCGGAGGCGGCCTCGGTGTGGACCGTGTAGAAACGGCCGTTCTTGCGGAAGCCCGGGTCGAAGGTCACGTAGCCGAAGCCCTGGCCCATCCCGCGGCTCGCGAAGAACTGCGGCGCGAAGGTCCCCGCGATGTCCAGGTAGAGCTGCGGCTGCTTGCCGTCCTCGACCAGGTACAGCTGCCCGTTCAGGTCGGGCACGGCCTTGCGCTCGGTGCGGTCGGGGAGTTCGACGAGCGCGTTGATGCGGGCATGGCGCATCAGGCGCGGGTCGGTGACCGGGCCGGGCACGGCTTCGGTCTTCGGGAACCGGGCGTACTCCTCGAGGACCAGGCCGAGTCCGGACTGCACGGGCTCGGGCATCGGATCGAGGATCGGAGCGGCGGCCGCAGGCGGGGCGGCAACGTTGTCAGCGGCCCGGACCGTACCGGCCCAGAGCGCGGAAAGCAGCAGGGCCAGCGGGACCAGCAGGAGCAGCGGCGAACTGCCGCCCCACCGACGTGCAGGCACGTACATGCCAACTCCATTCGGATCGAAGGGTCCGACTCTCAGCTCTAGCAAGCGCTTTCGGGAGCGCTTGCGTACTATGTGCCACGTCGCAGGAACTGCACAACGGCCCGGCAACTACCAGTTCACAAGCCCCAGTTCAGAGGCGGTGACGGATGCCCCGACCCTCCCGACCACGCTCACCCGTGCGCCTTGCCGATGTGGCGCAGCGCGCGGGTGTTTCGCTGGCAACCGCTTCCCGGGCGCTCGCCGGACGCGACGGGGTCCGCGAGGAGGTGGCGGAGCGCGTCCGCAGCGTGTCGCGCGAACTCGGCTATGTGGCCAACCCGCACGCCCGCACCCTGGCGGGCGGCGCCACGTCCACGGTGGGCCTGATCGTGCACGAGATCGACGACCCGTACTTCTCGGAGATCGCAAGTGGCGTGATCCAGGCCGCCGGTGAGCGCGGCCTCATCGTGCAGATCTGCACCTCGGCCCGTGAGCCGCACAGCGAGCTGCGGCAGGTGCGGCATCTGATCGCCCAGCGCGTGGGGATCATCATCATCGCGGGCTCCGGCTATGTGGACCCGAGCCTGGAGGCCGCGGCCAAACGGGAGTTGGCCGCCTTCCAGAGCGCCGGCGGCCGCCTCACCGTGATCGGCCGCCATGCGCTGAGCGCGGACGCGGTACGTCCCGCCAACAAGGAGGGCGGCGAGGCGATCGCGGAGCATCTCGTCTCGCTCGGCCACCGCAGGATCGCGGTCGCGGCCGGGGACGCGAAGCTCTCGACGGTCGTGGACCGGCTCGCGGGGGTCGCGGTGGCACTGGAACGCGCAGGCCTGCCCATGTCCGAAGTCCCGGTGATGCACGCCGAGTTCACCCGCGACGGCGGCCACGACGCGGCCGAACGCATCCTGCGCGAACACCCGGACACGACGGCGATCATCGCCCTCAACGACGCGATGGCCCTCGGCGTACTCTCCGCCCTGCGCACCGAGGGCGTCGCGGTCCCCCAGCGCATGTCGGTGGTCGGCTTCAACGAC
This sequence comes from Streptomyces mesophilus, assembly GCF_011044995.1. GTDB lineage: Bacteria > Actinomycetota > Actinomycetes > Streptomycetales > Streptomycetaceae > Streptomyces > Streptomyces mesophilus. The sequence continues at coordinate 8,296 of NZ_JAAKZW010000221.1, forward strand.
GTCTCCTACGCGGCCGACCTCGCCCCCGGCCTGACCACGGTCCGACTCCCCTTGGCCCGCATGGGCCAGGAGGTCCTCACCCTGGCCCTGCGCCCGCCCGCCGGCCGGCCACGGCGCAAGCCCACGTCGTACGAGCTGATCGTGCGGGCTTCGACGGCAGAGCCTTACGCGTGAGTGGGCGCCGGGGAGATCCCCGGCGCCCCTCGGTCAGCGCTCGTCCCTCACCGCCACCTTGACACCCTGCTCGGGCACCGCGGGCCCATCGTCGAGGAAGCCTCCCGACTGATGCAGCCAGAGCTTGGCGTACGTGCCGTCGGCGGCAAGCAGCTCCTGGTGGGAGCCCTGTTCGACGATCCGCCCGTGATCGAGGACGACGAGCCGGTCCATGCCCGCGACCGTGGACAGACGGTGGGCGACCACCAGGGCCGTGCGGCCCTCCATCAGCCGCCACAGCGCCTCCTGCACCAGGAGTTCGCTCTCCGAGTCCAAAGCGCTGGTCGCCTCGTCGAGCAGCAGGATCGGCGCGTCGCGCAGGATGGCACGGGCGAGCGCGACGCGCTGGCGCTGGCCACCGGAGAGCTTGACGCCGCGCTCGCCGACCAGGGTGTCGAAGCCGTCCGGCAGGGCGTCGGCGAACTCGGTGACGTGCGCCGCCTCGGCCGCCCGCCGGATCTCGGCGTCGGTGGCACCGGGCCGGGCGAAGGCGATGTTCTCGCCGAGCGTGCGGTGGAACATGGCCGGGTCCTGCGGTACATAAGCGATCAGGCTCCGCAGTTCGGCCTGGCGCACCTTGCCGATGTCCTGGCCGCCGACCAGGATCCGGCCGCCGTCGATGTCCGTCATCCTCAGCAGCAGCCTGGTCAGGGTGGTCTTGCCGCCGCCCGAGCGGCCGACGAAGCCGACCCGCGAACCGCCGGCCACCTCCAGGTCGAGCCCCTCGAACAGCCTCGGACCGCCCGCGTACGCGAAGGACACCTCCTCGAAGCGGACACCGGTGCTGCCGGTGCCGGGCAGCAGCGCCTGCGGCGACGGCGGGTCGAGGACCGTCGGATCCTCCATGAGCAGCTCGGTGAACTGGGCGGCCTCCGTCATCGAGCTCTCGATACGGCGGTAGATCTGGTTGAACTCGAACATGATCCGGGTCGCGTTGGCGTAGTACGTGAACGCGACCACGACGCCCTCCACCCCGTGCGTGCTCCCGAGGGTGACGGCGAGCAGCAGGCCGAGCGCGTTGGTGGCCACCGACATCGGTGCGACCAGGGTGTCGATGCGCAGATTGCCGTAGTCCCAGGAGCGCAGCATCAGGCGGCGCGAGTCCGCGACCCGCGCGCGGTGCTCGGCGGCCTCGCGCTCCTCGGCGGCGAACGCACGGACCGTGTCCATGTTCGCCAGGCTGTCGGCGACATGGCCCGAGACCCGGGCGATGGCCGCCTCGCGCCGGGCGACAAGGCGTTGCCTGCGGCGGATCAGCGGCACCACGCAGGCCGCCGTCAGCGCGATCATCGTGAGGAGGCCGACCACGAGCAGCGGTTCATACGTCCACAGCACGACCGAGCCGAAGACCAGCGGGACGATCCTGCCCACCACGTTGAAGGTCAGGGTGTCGACGAACTCCTCGAAGCGGGAGGCGAAACTGAGCACCCGCTTGGTCAGCGAGCCGGCGAAATTGTCGTGGAAGAACGCCGCGTCCTTGGCGTACAGCGCGTCCATGCCGGTCGCGTAGAGCCGCTCGACACCGAGTGCGTCGAGCCGGTTGAGGCAGTGCAGGCCGACCCGCCACAGCGCCTCCGACAGGAGCAGCACAGCGGCGAAGACGAGCACGTACGGCATGACCGCGCCGGCCGAGGAGTCGCCGCCGTCGGCGATGCGCCCGGCGAGCTTGGCCACCACCAGCGGCGCGATGTAGTGGGTGCCGATGTTGCCCAGCGCCGGTAGGAGCAGCGCGGGGATCGTGAACCTGCGGAGCCTGCCCAGCTCTCCGCGGTAGTGACGCAGTGCGAGCAGGACCGCACCGCTGCGTGGTGCGGCCTTGCGTAATTCAGGTGCTTCCATTCATCCCGTCCTGTCCGGCCCTGTCCCCGCTGGAAACGAGGGAGCAGTGTCCCGCGACGGGTTCGGCACCGTCCAAGCGTTTTTTCCGGCCGGAGGCACGAAAAAGGGCCATCCGAAGATGGCCCTTCACTTGCACCGATCACTCAGTGCAACCGACGCAATACGTCGGGACGACAGGATTTGAACCTGCGACCCCTTGACCCCCAGTCAAGTGCGCTACCAAGCTGCGCCACGTCCCGGTGCTCGCTGACCTGGGCTTTCCCCTGGTCGAACGCGCACGGAAACAATACCGCACTTGGACCGGTGGTCGTGAACCCGTTTTATCCGGCGGACACCCGCCGGCCCGCCCGCGAGTGACCTACTCCACGGCCACCCTCAGCTCGGGATGCAGCTCCAGAAGGCGCGGCGGTGCGGCCTGCAGCCAGGAGTCCGTCAGGATCGCGCGCAGCTCGTCCAGGTCGTCGAGCGCGGCCAGGCGGACCCGCACCCATGCGAAGGACGCCTCGTGGTCGGCGATCCAGAACTTCTCCGGTTCGGCCAGGACCAACTCGTCGCGCTCCTCCTTGGGGCACCGCACCGCGATCGAGGTCTCCTCCTCGGGCATGGTGGCGAACATCTTCCCCGCGACCCGGAAGGTCGGCATCGACCAGGCGATCTTCTCCGTGGTCTCCGGCAGGGCGAGCGCGATGGCGCGGACGTCGTCCGATGTGGGGGCGGCGGATGCTGCGGTCATGGCAAGACGGTACGACATGGCCCGCGTGCGGGTGGGCGGCTTCGGGCCTGCTTCCACCCCGTGATCCGCGGCCGCCGGGCGGCAGCCGCACCCTGGGCCAATTCCCTTGCGGCACCGCCCCGTACGAGACTCCGCTACGCCCCGCGCCCGCGGGCTGGATGAGCCGACCGAGTGGTCTTGCGCCTGATAGTCGTACCGGTGGCACCGAGGCGCCGCCACGGCGGCGCACAGTGTGCGGGTGACCGGCAAGACGATCAAGACTCTGCGTGCCCTCGGCCACCGGCCGGCCGCGACGGGCCTGGCCTGTGTGGTGGTCGCGGCCGTGACGGCCGGACTGCTTTCCCTCTCCCCCGACACCCCACCGCGGCCCGTCCACGGGAATCCGGCGACCGCGGCCGGCGCGCAGGACGTGCCCGGACAGATCGAGGCCCGGCGGGCCTGGCTGCGGGAGCACCCCGACGACGGGACGGTCTGGGCGGGCTTGGCCCTCGGATACCTGGAGCAGGCCAGACGCACCGCCGACTTCTCGTACTACGGGAAGGCCGAACAGGCCCTGAAGCGTTCGCTCGCGCTCCAGCCCGGCAATGTCACGGCCCTGGTCGGCATGGGCACGCTGGCCAACGCCCGGCACGACTTCGCCGCCGCCAGGCGCTGGGGCGAGCAGGCCCGGCGCGCCCAGCCCGGCAACTGGACCGTGTACCCCGTCCTCGCCGACGCATACACCCAGCTCGGCGCCTACCCGCGGGCCACCGCGGCCGTGCAGCGGCTGCTCGATCTCAAGCCGGGAGTCGCGGCGTTCACCCGGGCCGCCTACGAGCTGGAGATGCAGGGCCGGACCGAGGAGGCCGAGGGCGCGCTGCGCCGGGCCCTGGAGGACTCGGCCGTGCCCGCCGAGCGTGCGTTCTGTCTGCACCGGCTCGGCGAGCTCGACTGGGACCGCGGCCGCCCCGCGCGGGCCCACGCCCACTACGAGGAAGCGCTGCGCGCCGACCCCGACGCGCACGCCGCCCTGGCCGGGCGCGCCAAGGCGCGTGCGGCGCTCGGCCGCACCGAGGCCGCGCTCGCCGACTACCGGACGCTGACGGAACGGGTGCCCCTGCCCGAATACGTCCTGCTCCACGGGGAGTTCCTCGAGTCGCTCGGCCGGGGCGACGAGGCAGAGTCGCAGTACGAGCTGCTGCGGGCCCAGGTCCGGCTCCTCGAAGAGCAGGGCGCCGACGACGACCTCACCCTCGGGCTCTTCGAGGCGGACCACGGGGACCCGGCCGTCGCCGTACGGAAACTCGGCGCCGAGTGGTCCCGGCGCAAGAGCGTGCTTGTCGCGGACGGGCTCGCGTGGGCGCTGCACCGCGCGGGGCGTTCGGCCGAGGCCGCCGGGCCTGCGGAGAGTGCCGCGAAGCTGGGGTGGCGGCCCGCTTCCTTCGCCTATCACCGTGGCGAGATCGAACGCGCCCTTGGCCGTGAGGGCGAGGCGCGCCGGCTGTTCTCGGCCGCGCTCCGGGCCAATCCGCACTTCTCGCCGCTCCATGCACGCGCGGCCCGCAAGGCGCTGCGCGCGGGCGGCGCCTCATGACCTGGGCGGGGCGACGGCGCCGGCCGGCCCGGGTGCGGCGCTGGGGCCTCGTCGTCGGGGTGCTCGCGGGCCTGGCGGCCGGCACGCCGACGGTCGCGTCCGCGCATCCGCTGGGCAACTTCACCGTCAGCCGCTACCACGGTCTGCAGATCACCTCCGGCCGTATCGAGGACCGGGCGGTGATCGACCGGGCCGAGATCCCCACGCTCCAGGCCAAGCGGGCCGTGGACTTGGACCGTGACGGCCGCCTGGAGGCCGGTGAGCTGGCCGCGCATGCCGACTCGGTCTGTGCGCAGCTCGCTCAGGACGTACGGGCCGAGGTGACCGGCGATGACGAGCTGACGTGGCGCGTGGCGGACAGCGGGATGCGCGAGCTGCCGGGGCAGGCCGGTCTGCCCGTCAGCCGGATCAGCTGCCGCCTCATCGCCTCGCTCCCGCAGTCGGGTCCCGGGGAGCTCGCCTTCGCCGACCGGGGCGGACAGGGCCGGATCGGCTGGCGTGAGGTCACGGCGAGTGCCGGGCCCGGGATGCGGATCGTGTCCTGCGACGTCCCGGAGCGCAGCCTCTCCGGTGAACTGCGCAGCTATCCGCAGGACTTGCTCGACGATCCGCCGGACGTACGGACGGCGCGGGTGCGGTACGCGGTCGGGTCAGCAGAGGCCGGAACCCCGGCGGTCGGGGTCAACGGTCCGATGAGCGAGGACAGTTGGACGGCCGGGCTCGACCGCCGGCTGTCCTCCCTGGCCGCACACGACGGCCTGACCTGGCCGGTGGGCCTCGCCGCGATCGGGCTCTCGGTGCTGCTCGGCGCCGGGCACGCCCTGCTGCCGGGGCACGGCAAGACGGTCCTCGCCGCGTGTCTGGCCGGGCGCCGGGGCTCGGTGCGCGACGCCGTCACGGTCGGGGCCACCGTCACCTTCACCCACACGGCCGGGGTGCTCGCGCTCGGCCTGCTCCTTTCGCTGTCCGCGGCGTTCGCGGCCGAGGGGCTGATGCATCTGCTCGGAGTGGTGAGCGGGGCGCTCGTCGTGGCGGTGGGCGTGCTGCTGTGGCGGACGGCGCGCACGGGGCGGGGGTGGGGGCATGGGCACGACCATGGGCACGGGCACAGCTATGGGCACAGCCACGGGCACGACCACAGCCACAGCCACAGCCAC
>NZ_JAAKZW010000222.1 GCF_011044995.1 Streptomyces mesophilus
GGGCTCCGCCCCGGACCCCGCATCCGAACTTCGTTCGGATCTGCTCAAGCGCCGCAGGGGCTGAAAGATCGCCTCAAACGCCGGCGGGGCTGAAAGATCTGCTCAAGCGCCGCAGGGGCTGAGGTTGCCGGACGAGCTAGCTCAGATGCCGCTGCGCGAACTCGAGCTCCAAGCGGACCTGCTTGATGCGTTCCTCCACCACCAGGGAGCCGTGGCCCGCGTCGTAGCGGTACACCTCGTGGGGTGCGTCGCGGGAGGCGAGGCGGTTTACGTAGTTGTCGATCTGGCGGATCGGGCAGCGGGGGTCGTTGACGCCCGCCGCGATGTAGACCGGGGCCTTCACCGCGTCCACGTACGTGAGCGGTGAGGAGGCCTCGTACCGCTCCGGGACCTCCTCCGGTGTGCCGCCGAGGAGCGTGCGGTCCAGCGCCTTCAGGTTCTCCATCTCGTCGTGGTACGCCGTCACATAGTCCGCGACCGGGACCGAGGCCAGGCCCAGGGACCAGGCGCCCGGCTGGGTGCCGAGGCCCAGGAGCGTGAGGTAGCCGCCCCAGGACGCGCCCGCGAGGACCAGACGGGAGGGGTCGGCCAGGCCGGAGTCCACCGCCCATTCCCGTACGGCCGCGATGTCCTCGAGCTCGATCAGGCCCACCCGGTGCTTCAGGGCGTCGGTCCACTCGCGGCCGTAGCCGGTCGAGCCGCGGTAGTTGATCCGCACGACCGCATAGCCGTGGTCCACCCAGGCCGCCGGGCCCGCGGCGAACTCGTCGCTGTCGTGCCAGGTCGGGCCGCCGTGGATGTCGAAGACCGCGGGGAACGGTCCGTCGCCGGCCGGGCGCTGGACCAGGGCGTGGACCCTGCCGCCGGGTCCCTCGACCCAGACGTCCTCGACCGGCACCGAACCGGGCGCCTTCATGCCGGGCGGATCGAGCACCACCTCGCCGGTCGTGGAGCGGACCGCCGGCGGGACCGCCGCCGACGACCACAGGTACTCCACGGTCCCGTCGGGCCGCGCCGTCGCTCCGCCCACCGAACCGGGCGGGGTGTCGATCCGGATCAGCTCGCGCGAGGAGAGGTCGAAGCGGTACAGCTCGCTGCGCGCCTCGAAGCTGTGGCCGATCAGGAGTCCGGAGCCGTCCGGATACCACTCGGCGCTCACGTCGCCCGGCAGGTCGAGGGCCAGATCGGTCTGCTCGCCCGTGGCCACGTCCCAGATCAGGGGCTCCCAGCGGCCCCGGCGCTGATGCCCGATGAGGAGCCGGGTGTCACCGTCCACCGGCGCGAAGCCGAGGACTTCGAGGCCCAGCTCCTTGGTGCCGCCCTCGGAGTCGTCGAGCTCGGTGACCGTGGACCCGTCCAGGCGCACGATCCGCAGCGCCGCGTGCATCGCGTCGCCGTGCTCGGTGTGCTCGACGGCGATCAGCGTGCCGTCGTGGGAGAGGTCGCCGACCCCGGCCGACTCCTGATGCCGGTAGATCTCGACGGGCGCTCCCCCGTCCCGTACGACATGGATCGTCGTGCCCTCGTCGTCCGTCGAGCGGCCCACGACCACCACCGAGCCGTCACGGCCGAGGGCGAGGCCCGCCGGGTAGGAGGGGTCGAGCCCGGGGACGGCCGGCTCGTCCGCGCCGTCCTCGAAGGGCTGGCGCATCCACACCCCGAACTCGTCGCCGTCGGTGTCCGCGAACCACCAGATCGCCCGGCCGTCAGGGGTGAGCACGCCATCCGTCGTGCCATTGGGCCGGTCCGTCACCTGGCGCTGCGCGCCGCTGTCCCGGTCCCAGGCGTAGAGCTCATACGTCCCGGTCGCATTGGACACGAACAGCGCACGCTCCGGTGCGTCCTCGGCCCAGTCGGGCAGGGAGACGCGCGGGGCGCGGAAGCGCTGCTCCCAGGCGGGCAGGTCGGAGGAGGACTCGGCGGGGCTGCGGGCGTCGTCGTTCATGCCTCCATCAAAGCCGATCGCGGCGATTCCCGTGCGGCCTGTGGACAACTCCCGATCCCCCGCCGCCGCACGCGGATCCTCGCAGGTGGGGTGGCGTTGTCAGTGGCGGCGTGCAGACTGCGCGCATGACCTCATCCACCGGACTGCGCAAGGCAGTTGAGACGTACTGGGCCGCGGCCGAGGCCCGTGACTGGACGGCGTTCGGGGAGACGCTCGCGGACGATGTGGTGTACGAGATGCCGCAGTCCCGCGAGCGGATCCGCGGCAAGGAGCGCTATCTGCAGTTCAACCGGGAGTACCCGGGCGACTGGCATGCCCAGGTCCTGCGCATCGTGGCCGAGGGCGATGAGGCGGTGAGCTGGATCCTGATGCGGGAGGGCATCAAGGAGAGTTACGCGGTCAACCTGTTCACGGCCGACGCGGAGGGTCGCATCGTGGCGATCACCGACTTCTGGCCGGAGCCGTACGAGCCGCCGGCCGGCCGGGAGCACTTGTCGGAGCGGTACTGAGACCGGCTTCGGGGCGGTTCCCCGCCGGGCGGACCCCTACGCCGTCGGCATCGCCTCGGTCTTGTAGATCGTGCCCGCGCACGCGTTGGGGATCGTCACATCGACGGTCGGCGCACCCGGGTCGGCGGTGTGCGTGAGCAGGACGCTGCCGTCCTGGGTGCCGCCCTCCTCGGTGACGAGCTGCGTCTCGAGCTCCGAGCCGGTCTGGCCCGAGCCGCCCGTATCCGCGTTGTTCTCGCTCGGTGACGGGTCGGGCGAGGGCTCCACGCTGGGACAGGAGTCCGAGGGCACCCAGGCGAACTGCACCTGGTAGGCCTGCCCGGGCTTGAGCACGACCACGGAGGGCTCGGTGGACGGCGCGGGCAAACCGCTCGCGGGGTCGCCCGCCGCATGGTCCGCGACATTGATCCTGGTGTCCGAGGCCGCGCCCTGCGCCGTGCGGGTCACGCTGCCCGAGCCGCCGACCGTGCAGTCCGCGGTGGACTGGTTGGAGACCGTGAAGGCGCCGTAGACCGTCCCGTCGGGGTGCGCGGCACCGGTCGTCGCGGTGGGCGATCCCAGCATCGACGCATCGCACACCGGAGCGTTGGCGATCACTTCTCCGGAGGGGCTGGTGCCGACGGTGGCGCCACCGGACTCGGTCTCGCCCTTGTCCGTCTCGCCCTTCTCCTTCTCGTCCTTCTCCTTCTCGCCGTCCTTGCCCGGCTCCTTGTCGCCCCCGCCGCCCACGGACCCGGCGCCCTCGTCGGAGCCGTCCTCGCCCGGCACGGCGGAGGAGTCGCCGGCGCTGGTGAGGTTGTCGTCGGACGCCGGTGAGGACGCGACGTGGAAGAGGGCCGGCACCGCGGTGCCGATCAGGAGGGCCGCGGCCGCCATCCCCACGACGGCCTGCCGCTTGCGGGCCCGGCGGGCGGGGACGGCACGGCGCAGATGGGCGAGCGCCTCGTCCGAGGGTGCGATGTCCTGCACCGCGCCGCGCATCATCCGGCGCAGAGCGAGCTCGTCGGGGCCGAGCTCCGCCTGCGGGGAGGGCTGCGCAGGGTGCTGTGGAAAGTCCTGGGGCAGGTCCTGTGCGTCCTGCCCTCGCTGGTTCGGGTCGTTCTCGGGGCCGCTCGCGCCGTTCACCGTTCCGTACCCACCATGCTGTTGATGCTGTCCGTGCTGCCCGTGCTCGTGCCCCGCCCGGGGCGCACCTCGTTCGTCGCGCCCCGCCCAGGACGCACCTCGTTCGTCGCGTCCCCGCCCGGTGCGGCCCCGACCGTACCGGCTGTCCGGGCCCCGCGCCTCATCGGGGCGCCCGCCCGGCCCGTGGCCGTCTCGGTGCTCGCTCATGCGGGTGCCTCCATGGCGACGCGCAGCGCCGCGATCCCGCGTGAGCCGTAGGCCTTGACCGAGCCGAGCGAGAGGCCGAGCGTCTCGGCGACCTGCGCCTCGGTCATGTCCGCGAAGTAGCGGAGCACCAGGACCTCGCGCTGGCGGCGCTGCAGGCCGCGCATCGCCTTGATCAGGGCGTCGCGCTCCAGCTGGTCGTACGCCCCCTCCTCCGCGCTCGCCATGTCGGGCATCGGCTTCGACAGGAGCTTCAGGCCGAGGATGCGGCGGCGCAGGGCGGACCGCGAAAGGTTCACCACGGTCTGCCGCAGATACGCGAGCGTCTTCTCGGGTTCGCGGACGCGCTTGCGCGCGGAGTGCACGCGGATGAACGCCTCCTGGACCACGTCCTCGCAGGAGGCCGTGTCGTCGAGGAGCAGCGCCGCGAGTCCGAGCAGGGAGCGGTAGTGCTGTCGGTAGGTCTCGGTGAGGTGGTCGACGGTGGTGCCCGCAGCAGCGGTGGCGTCGGTGCCCGCAGCCATGACGTCGTCAGCGCCGTCGCGCGCGCTGGGTATGCGGGCAGGCTGCGTCGCCGGCATGGGGGCGATCACCGGCATGCCGCTGTCGTTGGTGCGGTTCCTTGGCGGACCGCCGGCCACGGCGGGCCGTGGACGCCGCTGCGTCCGCGGTCCCGCGAGGGCCATGGAGAACTCGAGTACCTCTGCCACGCCTGTTGGACACGCTTCCCCCCGTCAGGGTTGTACGTGTGTGGCATCACGTTTGTGGCGGATTTCGCCCCTGACGTGGTGTCGGATGCCGTCATACGTACCAGCTCTTCCCCTATGCCCCATTTTGCTGCGGCGCTTGAAGCGGGCGACCGCATAGACGCTCCCCGCCATGTGCTCGGTTGCACATCGACGGGGAGGAATTCCGGACGCCCCCAGCGGGTCAGTCGCACTGGACTGGACCTGCGGTCCGCACACACAACTTACACAGAAGTTACGCCGGACGAGGAGGGCGGAGGGGCGCCGAAGTCCCGTTTACAACGGGCATTTTGGCCGTATACCGGCTCAGCCGCTGAACTTTCGGATTCACCGAAGCAAACGGAGAATTCGGGCGCCGAAAACGATGGAAACCGCTCCTAAGCGGACCATTCGGCGGCGATCAGCTCAGCGATCTGCGCCGCGTTCAACGCCGAGCCCTTGCGCAGATTGTCCCCGCACACAAAGAAGTCGAGCCCGAAGGGATCGTCCAGGGAGCGCCGCACCCGCCCCACCCAGGTCGGGTCGGTGCCCACCACATCGGCGGGCGTGGGGAATTCACCGGCCGCCGGGTTGTCGAAGAGCACCACACCGGGCGAGGTCGAGAGGATCTCGTACGCACGCTCCACCGTGATCTCGTTCTCGAACCGCGCATGGACGGCGAGCGAGTGCGTGGTCACCACGGGCACGCGTACGCAGGTGGCGCTGATCCTGAGGTCGGGGCGGTCCAGGATCTTGCGGGACTCGTTGCGGATCTTCATCTCCTCGGACGACCAGCCGTCGTCCGCGGGCACGCCCACCCAGGGCACCACATTGAGCGCCACGGGCTCGGGGAACGGCCCGGTGGCGTCACCGACGGCCCGGCGCACATCGCCCGGCGTCGTACCGAGCTCCGTGCCCGCGACCAGCTTCATCTGGTCGCGCAGCGCCGCGATACCGGCGAGTCCCGCGCCGCTCACGGCCTGGTACGAGGAGACCACCAGCTCCCGCAGCCCGAACTCGGCGTGCAGCGCACCGACCGAGACGATCATCGAGAGCGTGGTGCAGTTGGGCACCGAGACGATGCCGCGCGGCCGCACCCGTACCGCATGGGGATTGACCTCGGGCACCACGAGCGGCACATCGGGGTCCATCCGGAAGGCCGCCGAATTGTCCACGACCACCGCGCCCTTGGCGGCGGCGATCGGCGCCCACTGGGCGGAGACCTCGTCGGGGACGTCGAACAGCGCGATGTCCACGCCCTCGAAGGCTTCCTCCGCGAGTGCGTGGACCTCGACCTCCTCGCCGCGCACGGTCAGCTTGCGGCCGGCCGAGCGCGGGGAGGCGATCAGACGGATCTCACCCCAGATGTCCGCGTGCTGGGACAGGATCTGGAGCATGACCGTGCCGACGGCACCGGTCGCCCCGACCACGGCGAGGGTCGGGGCAGCCCGATGCCGCGGTGGGTTCATCGGCCGGTGCCTCCGTAGACCACGGCCTCGTCGGAGTCGCTGTCCAGGCCGAAGGAGGTGTGCACGGCGCGCACGGCCTCGTTGACGTCGTCGGCGCGGGTGACGACCGAGATACGGATCTCCGAGGTGGAGATCAGCTCGATGTTCACGCCCGCGTCGGACAGCGCCTCGAAGAACTGCGCGGTGACGCCCGGGTTGGTCTTCATGCCGGCGCCGACGAGGGAGATCTTGGCGATCTGGTCGTCGTAGCGCAGCGAGTCGTAGCCGACCGTGGCCTTGATCTTCTCGAGGGCGGCGGTGGCCTTCTTGCCCTCGGCCTTCGGCAGCGTGAAGGAGATGTCGGTCAGACCGGTCGAGGCCGCCGACACGTTCTGCACGATCATGTCGATGTTGATCTCGGCCTCGGCGACGGCGCGGAAGATGTGCGCGGCCTCGCCCGGCTTGTCCGGTACGCCGACGACGGTGACCTTCGCCTCGGAGACGTCATGGGCGACGCCCGAGATGATCGCGTGCTCCACGTTCTGATCCCCTTGCGGCTCGTTGCTGACCCACGTACCCGGAAGACCGGAGAACGAACTGCGTACGTGGATCGGAATGTTGTAACGGCGTGCGTACTCGACGCAGCGGTGCAGCAGGACCTTGGAGCCCGACGCGGCGAGCTCCAGCATGTCCTCGAAGGAGATCCAGTCGATCTTCTTCGCCTTCTTGACCACGCGCGGGTCGGCGGTGAACACACCGTCGACGTCCGTGTAGATCTCGCAGACGTCCGCGTCGAGCGCGGCGGCAAGCGCGACGGCGGTGGTGTCGGAGCCGCCGCGGCCCAGCGTGGTGATGTCCTTGCTGTCCTGCGAGACACCCTGGAAGCCGGCGACGATCGCGATGTTGCCCTCTTCGAGGGAGGCGCGAAGGCGGCCGGGCGTGACATCGATGATGCGGGCTTTGTTGTGGACCGAGTCGGTGATGACACCTGCCTGGCTGCCGGTGAACGACTGGGCCTCGTGGCCCAGGTTTTTGATCGCCATGGCAAGAAGGGCCATGGAGATCCGCTCTCCCGCGGTCAACAGCATGTCGAGCTCGCGGCCGGCAGGGATCGGGGATACCTGCTCGGCGAGATCGATCAGCTCGTCCGTCGTGTCGCCCATCGCGGAAACCACGGCGACGACCTGATGGCCGTTCCTCTTGGCTTCCACGATCCGCTTGGCGACGCGCTTGATGCCCTCGGCATCGGCTACGGAGGAGCCTCCGTACTTCTGCACGACAAGGCTCACGTGCGCTCCTCGCTCAGTCCACTAGTGGGTCGGCTCAGTTTAACGAGCGGACAGCCTCTGCCCCGGACCAATCACATCGTGAGATGTCCCGCTCACTCAGTGATCACCCGCGGGCTGCCGTCCGCTCCGGGGAGGCGTCTGCCCCAGGCGGGAGCGGAGCACTCCGAAAGTGTCCTGGTTCACAAGGGCGTCACAAGCGCCGGACACACCGACTCACCAGCCGGTCAGTATCCGTTGACGCCTCTCCGTAGCGCGGATATAACTGTCCGTCGTCGCTGCCACACCAGGGGCACAAGGCCCCATGGGACTAGCAACGGCCAAAGGAATCAGCTCAGTTGACAGCTGCGACCGTTATCGAGCTCCAGCCGTTCACGACCCGATCGCCGCACAGCCCGGCGGCGCGAAAATTCCGGGCCGATCCCTACACCCCGCACTGCCAGGTGATCTGCGAGGACGGCGATCATGCCGTCATCGGGGTCTCCCCCGGCAACAGCTACTTCTCCGCCCAGCGCATCAACGATCTGGCGCTGTGGGGACTCGCCCTCTTCCGGCAGGTCGACTTCGTCTATACCGACCTGTACGTGGCCGAGATGTACGAGGCCTTCGGCTATCCGCCCGACGACGCCCGCCGCAAGTCCGTGAAGAACCTGCGGGGCGTACGGGCCAAGGTGAACAACGCCGTCGAAGCGCTCGACCCCGAGGGCCGGCGCCTGCGGGCGCAGCCCATGTCCTCCTTCGCGGACAACCCCGCGTACCAGGAGATCCACAGCCATCTGCAGGGCCGCCTCGCGCACGACGAGGACTTCCGGGCCACCTGTGACGCGCTCGTGGACTCGTTCCTGTCGTCCAAGGTCCTGGACGGCAGGAAGGCCACCGAGCAGCAGCGCGAGGTGTGTCTGCGGTACGTGTGCGCCGAGGCGCCGCTGTTCCTGGACACGCCCGCCATCCTCGGCGTCCCGTCCTCGCTCAACTGCTACCACCAGCTGCTGCCGATGGCCGAGCTGCTCTACTCGCGCGGCCACGGTCTGCGCGCCTCACGCAACCAGGGCCATGCGATCGTCACGCCCGCCGAAGGAGCCGACTCCGATGACCGCTGAAACCCTGGCACCTGAAACCCTGGCACCGCCCGTGATCGGCTTCCCGTTCTCCTGGCGCGGCGACCAACTGCCTCGGCAGGTCGAGGAGTTGCGGGAGAAGACCCCGATCCGCCGGGTGCGCACCATCGCCGGCGACGAGGCCTGGCTGGTCTCCTCGTACGCGCTGTGCAAGCAGGTCCTGGAGGACCGCCGGTTCAGCCTCAAGGACACCTCGGCGCCCGGCGTACCGCGGCAGTACGCGCTGACGATCCCGCCCGAGGTCGTCAACAACATGGGCAACATCACCGGTGCGGGGCTGCGCAAGGCCGTGCTCAAGGCGCTCAACCCGAAGGCGCCCGGACTGCAGGACTTCCTGCGGTCGTACGCGGACGAGCTCATCGGCTCGTTCACGGCTCAGGGTGCGCCGGCCGATCTGCGCGAGGAGTTCACGGACCCGTACTCCTCGGGCCTGCACTGCCACATCCTCGGCATCCCGACCGCGGACGGCGCGAAGCTGATGCGCAGCCTGCACATCGCGTTCATGAACTCGGCCTGCCCCATCACGGGCGCCAAGCTCAACTGGGACCGCGACATGGCGTACATGGTCGAGCGGCTCGACGACCCGGCGACCACGGGTCTGATGGCGGAGCTCGCGGCGCTGCGCGAGGACCCGGAGTACGCGCACCTCACGGACGAGATGCTGGCCACCGTCGGCGTCACCATGTTCGGCGCGGGGGTCATCTCGACCGCGGGCTTCCTCACGATGGCGCTCGTTTCGCTGTTCCAGCATCCACAGCTGTGGACAGAGCTGCGCGAGGACCGCTCGAAGATCCCGGCGGCCGTGGACGAGCTGCTCCGGATCAACCTCTCGATCGCGGACGGGCTGCCGCGGCTCGCGACCGAGGACATCCAGGTCGGCGAGGTCCTGGTGCGGCAGGGCGAGCTGGTCCTCGTCCTGCCCGAGGGCGGGAACTTCGACCCGGAGGCCTTCACCGACCCGCAGAGGATCGACCTGGAGCGGCCGAACAACGCGCAGCACCTGTCGTTCGGCGGCGGCCAGCACTACTGCCCGGCGACCGCCCTCGGCAAGAAGCACGCGGAGATCGCCATCGAGGCGCTCGTCGAGCACACGCCCGAGCTGCGCCTCGCCGTACCGATCGAGCAGTTGGTGTGGCGTACGGGGTTCATGAAGCGCCTGCCGGAGCGCCTGCCCGTGATGTGGTGACGCCTTAGTCATGCGTACGGCCGGTGAGGGGGGCACCCTCACCGGCCGTACGCCCGTGTCCGAAGCGCTACTTGACGGGCCGCAGTCCCAGCGGCCCGGCGATCTCCTCGACCATCACCTTGCCGGCCTCCTCCGCGAGCGCGTCCTCGCCGAGGTCCTGGTCGGTGTCGAGGCCGTCCAGCTCCTCCAGGGGCTGGTTCAGGCGGACATGGGCGACCAGGGACTGCAGGGCGCGCAGCGAAGCCGAGGCCGTGGAGCCCCAGTTGGAGAAGTAGGAGAACTGCCACCACCACAGCGCCTCGGTGGTGCGGCCCGCGCGGTAGTGAGCCATGCCGTGGCGCAGATCCGTGATGACGTCCGCGAGGTCGTCGGAGATACGGCAGGGCACCGGGGCCTTGCGCGGCTCGTACGGGTCGAAGACCTCGGAGTAGACGTCGACCGGGTCGAGCATCTCGGCGAGGCGCTCGCGCAGATCGTCGACATCCGGCTCGGGGCCCAGATCCGGCTCATAGCGCTCGTCGGGCACGATGTCCTCGTGCGCGCCGAGCCGGCCGCCGGCCAGGAGCAGCTGGGAGACCTCGAGCAGCAGGAACGGCACCGCCGAGTCCGGCTCGTCGCCCTTGGCCACCTCGGTCACGGCGACGATGAACGACTCGACCTGATCGGCGATCTGGACCGCGAAGTCGTCCGGGTCCGGAGCCGTCGCGTGCAGCGTGGCGTCATTCGCAGTGGACATGGCGTCTCGACCTCCCGTGGGTGCGCCGTGCTGGGGCGCCGTAACGTCATCGGACAGCTCAGACATCGAGAAGCCGCCTTCCTTCGAAGGCACGGCCGAGCGTGACCTCATCCGCGTACTCGAGGTCGCCGCCGACCGGAAGGCCGCTCGCGAGACGGGTGACCTTCAGGCCCATCGGCTTGATCATGCGGGCCAGATACGTGGCCGTGGCCTCGCCCTCGAGGTTCGGGTCCGTGGCCAGGATCAGCTCGGTGACCGCACCGTCCGCGAGCCGCGCGAGCAGCTCCCTGATCCTGAGGTCGTCCGGGCCGACGCCCTCGATCGGGCTGATCGCCCCGCCCAGGACGTGGTACTTGCCGCGGAACTCACGGGTCCGCTCGATCGCCACGACGTCCTTGGGCTCCTCGACCACACAGATGACCGCGGGGTCGCGCCGCTGGTCGCGGCAGATCCCGCACTGCTCCTGCTGCGCGACATTGCCGCACACACTGCAGAAACGGACCTTGTCCTTGACCTCAAGCAGGGCGTGCGCGAGCCGGCGTACGTCCGTCGGCTCGGCCTGCAGGATGTGGAAGGCGATCCGCTGCGCGCTCTTGGGACCGACGCCGGGCAGCCTGCCCAACTCGTCGATGAGGTCCTGAACCACGCCTTCGTACAACGGATTGCCTTCCTGCGGCTCTCTTCGACATTCGATTGCTACGTACGGTAGTTGGTGCGCGGGGCCCGCAGAAGAGCTGGCTCCTCATGTCACTTGTACGGGCGCACCCGGCACTTCCTAGAACGGCAGTCCGGGGATGCCGCTGCCGCCGCCGAGGCCCTGCGCGAGCGGGCCGAGCTTCTGCTGCTGGAGGGTCTGCGCGTTCTCGTTCGCGGCCTGGACCGCCGCGACGATCAGGTCGGCGAGGGTCTCGGTGTCCTCCGGGTCCACCGCCTTCGGATCGATCACGAGGCCGCGCAGCTCGCCGGAGCCGGTGACGGTGGCCTTCACCAGGCCGCCGCCCGCCTGCCCGTCGACCTCGGTCTGCGCGAGCTCTTCCTGCGCCTGGGCGAGGTCCTGCTGCATCTTCTGGGCCTGCTGGAGCAGCTGCTGCATATTGGGCTGGCCACCACCGGGAATCACGATCAGCTCCTGGCTCGTAAGACGGTTTCGCGTATCGGCAGGCGGAGGTTTCCGCCTGGAACGAGCCTACGTGCTCCCCGGACGCCACGCCCCGGCACTCTTTCGAGTGATGGGGAGAGGGTCCTATACCTGATGAACACCCACGTACGGGCGGAAAACCCGCCGGAACGGCACCATGGCCACCCATTGGGCGGTAGGAAGATGCCTGCACATCTGTCCCAGCCGTACCAGCAAGGGAGTGCCGGGTGAGCCAGCCGGGGATGCAGCCCGAGGTGCCGCCTGAAGGCGGGGCCACCGAGGGCGCAAGCACAGGGGGCGTGCCCGGGGCACGGGCCGAGGCGGGCGCGAAGGATCTCACCGCACGGCCGTTTCCGCTCGGCGACTGGGGCGAACCGGCCGAGCGGCTCGACGAGCTGTACCGGTGGGTGGAGGACGGGGCGCGGGAGACCGCCGCCTGGTATCTGACCGACCGCGGCTTCAAGCGCCGCGGCGCCCGGGCCCTGCGGCTCGGCTCCGCACTCGGTGCGGTCGCGGGCGCGGCCCTGCCGCTGCTCGACCTGACCTCGGCGGTCGAGGGCGCGGCGCCCTGGGGCTACCTCGCGCTGCTCCTGTCCGTGGCGTGCATCGGCTGCGACCGGTACTTCGGCCTCACGTCCGGCTGGATAAGGGACGTGGCCACCGCGCAGGCCGTGCAGCGCCGCCTGGGGACCCTGCAGTTCGACTGGGCCTCGGAGTCGGTACGGGAGGTCCTCGGCCCGACCGAGGGGACGGCCGGTGAGGCGGCCGAGCGGTGCCTGGGCATTCTGCGCCGCTTCTCGGAGGACGTGACGGAGCTGGTGCGCTCGGAGACGGCGGACTGGATGGTCGAGTTCCGCTCGGGCCCGGCCCCGCTGGTGATGCAGTCGGCGGGCGTCGGCCCGTCCCGCACCGAGGGCCCTGCTCCGACCCGCTTTCCGCTGCCCCGCCCGAACATGCCGCGGCAGCGGCCGCCGGAGGCGCGGTGAGGTTCCGCTACTCCAACTCGCCTGCCTCGTAAAGGTCTTGCGACGAACTGGTGTGCTTGCAGGGACCGGGCAGGGGTACTCGATGGTTCCGGACAACCCCGGAATCAGGAGAGGAATCATGACTAGTCAGTACGCATCGACCCGTGGGAAGTCGCAGACCAACGGTCTGGCGGTCGCGGGACTCACATGCGGAATCATCGGTGTGTTCTTCTTCCAGTTCATCCTGGGCCCGCTCGCGATCATCTTCGGTGCCGTCGGGCGCCGTAACTCCTCGAAGGGCCGCGGGATGGCCACCGCGGCGATCGTGCTCGGTGTGATCGACGTGCTGCTGTTCGTCGTCCTGATGGTGGTGGCCAGCCAGAGCGGCGGCTTCACCTGGTACGTCGGCGGCTGATCCGCGGCAGCACCCGATTTCCTCGGGCCCGTCCCTGCGGGGGCGGGCCCGACGTATCCCCTGCACATGGCAGCCGACAAGGACTACGCTGCCCGGACCTGAACGCTGATCCGAGGAGCGTCTCTTGGCGTGTGACCTGTGGCTTGTCCCCCTCGTCGACGTGCTGTGTCACAGCCCTGACAACCCCTTCTCCGAGGAGCTCGCGCTCTACGACAAGGTCCTCGCCGAGGCGGGATTGCCACCGGTACCGGTGTTCGCGTACATGCCGGGCCTGAGCGGAGATGTGGCCCCGGTCGCCGGGTTCGACTACGACGCGCTGCACTTTCTGCGGCGGGCCTATCTGCTGCAGCTGTGCGGCCTCGCCGTGACGCCCGTCGACGAACTCGGCGGGGACTACGAGCAGTTGCTGGAGATGTTCGAGGCGACGGCTCAGCAGTCGCATCTGGTGTGGCACTACGACCACGCCGGCGCCTATGTCCCGGTCGACTTCCCGGCGCCGCTCGTGAGCGATGAGCTCCTGGAGTCCGGCGGCCCCTTGGGCTCCGCCCAGGCGCTGCTCAGGGAGCTGGAGTTCGTGGCGCCCGCGATCGGCATAGACCCCGCCAACCCGCCGGCCGCGCCCGCCC
>NZ_JAAKZW010000223.1 GCF_011044995.1 Streptomyces mesophilus
GGCATGGGGGCAAGGCCCCCAAAACGGGGGCCTGGGGGCGCAAGCCCCCAGCGGGGGCCCGGGGGCAGAGCCCCCGTGACAGCACCCCCCGCGCCTCAGCCGAAAACGGCCAGGCTCTTGGCCTTGCCCTTCAGGTTCTCCACGAGCGCCACAAA
Source organism: Streptomyces mesophilus (assembly GCF_011044995.1). Taxonomy (GTDB): domain Bacteria; phylum Actinomycetota; class Actinomycetes; order Streptomycetales; family Streptomycetaceae; genus Streptomyces; species Streptomyces mesophilus. Next base: position 156 of record NZ_JAAKZW010000223.1, read on the forward strand.
CCGCCCCTCGGCATCGAAGACCGCAACGGACTCCCCCGCCCCATACGCATCCGGCATCTCGATCCGCACCCCGTTGAGCAACAACCGAGCCCGCTTCTCATCGACATCCCACCGAGCAAACGCCGCAGCCGCCGCCTGAGCCACCGGCATCACCGCGAGCGACTCCTGATGCGCCTCCAGCGTCCGGGCCGCATCGAGCCCATACGGCCCGACCCGCGTACGCCGAAGCGCCGTCAGATGCCCGCCGACCCCGAGGTCCGCCCCCAGATCCCGGGCCAGCGCCCGGATGTACGTGCCAGAGGAGCAGACCACCGACACGACCAGATCCATGACCGCGGTGCCGTCCTCGGCGACCGCGTCGCGCACGTCGTACACCGTGAACGAAGAGACGGTCACCGGCCGCGCCGGGATCTCGAAGTCCTCCCCGTCACGCGCCCGCTTGTACGACCGCACCCCGTTGATCTTGATCGCACTGACCTTGGACGGCACCTGCATGATCTCGCCGGTCAGCTTGACGATCGCGGCGTCGATCGCGTCACGGGACACCCGCGACGCATCCGCCGACGAGGTGATCTCCCCCTCGGCGTCATCCGTCACGGAGTTCTGCCCGAGCCGGATGGTCCCCAGGTACTCCTTCTCCGTCAGGGCGAGATGCCCGAGGAGCTTGGTGGCCCGCTCCACACCGAGAACGAGCACACCGGTCGCCATCGGATCGAGCGTGCCGGCGTGCCCGACCCTGCGGGTCTTGGCGATGCCGCGCATCTTGGCGACCACGTCATGCGACGTGAAGCCGGACGGCTTGTCGACAATGACAAGTCCGTCCTGGGGGCCCCTCCCAGCGGTAGCTGGGGGAGTCTGCTGCTGCTTGCTCATTCGGAAGCGTCGTCCTCTTCCGGCTTCTTGTACGGGTCCGCCTCACCGGCGTACGTGGCGCCCGAGGACGCCTGGCGCACCTGCGCGTCGGAGGCCCGCGCCTTGTCGAGGAGGTCCTCGATGGTCTTGGCGGTCTCCGGAAGCGCGTCGGCCACGAAGGTCAGCGTCGGCGTGAACTTCACACCCGCCGCCGCACCCACCGCCGACCGCAGCACACCCTTGGCGCTCTCGAGCCCACGGGCCGCGTTCTCACGGTCCTCGTCATCGCCGTAGACCGTGTAGAAGACGGTCGCCTCCCGCAGATCGCCGGTGACCCTCGTGTCGGTGATGGTCACGTGCGAGCCGAGGCGCGGGTCCTTGACCCCGCGCTGCAGCTTCTGTGCGACCACTTCCCGGATGAGGTCCGCCAGCTTCTTCGCCCGCGCGTTGTCGGCCACTGGTCCGTCTCCCTCTACTTGCTTCTTCTTACGTTCCTACGTGCATCAATCATCGTCGCCGTGCAGCCGTCTGCGCACCGAGAGCAGCTCCACCTCGGGCCGGGCGGCGACCATGCGCTCGCACCGGTCGAGCACCTCCGCCAGGTGGCCGGTGTCACCGGACACCATGGCCACACCGATCTCGGCCCTGCGGTGCAGGTTCTGATCGCCCACCTCCGCCACGCTCACGGCGAACTTCCGGTGCAGTTCGGCGACGATCGGCCGGACGACGGAACGCTTCTCCTTCAGCGACCGTACGTCGCCGAGGAGCAGATCAAAGGACAGAGTCCCCACGTACATATGTATCCGGATGACCCGCCGGTACGGGTTCGAGGGCCCTGCTACCGCGGGCCGGCCGCAAGGGCCGCCTTGGCAGGGACACCGGAACCGTACACGCAACGGCCGGGGCCGATCGACGGAATTTCCCCCGTCGACCGGCCCCGGTTCACGCTGCTCGATCAGTGCGTGGCATCAGCCGCGCGGCTTCTCGCGCATCTCGTACGTCGCGATGACGTCGTCGATCTTGATGTCGTTGAAGTTTCCGAGGTTGATACCGCCCTCGAAGCCCTCGCGGATCTCGGTGACGTCGTCCTTGAAGCGGCGCAGACCGGAGATGTTGAGGTTCTCCGCGATGACCTTGCCGTCGCGGAGCAGGCGCGCCTTGGTGTTGCGCTTGACCTCGCCGGAGCGGACCAGGACACCGGCGATGTTGCCCAGCTTGGACGAGCGGAAGATCTCGCGGATCTCCGCCGTGCCGAGCTCGACCTCTTCGTACTCCGGCTTGAGCATGCCCTTGAGGGCCGCTTCGATCTCTTCGATCGCCTGGTAGATGACCGAGTAGTACCGGACGTCCACGCCTTCGCGCTCGGCCAGCTGCTCCGCGCGGCCGACCGCGCGGACGTTGAAGCCGATCACGATGGCGTCGGAACCCGTCGCCAGGTTGATGTCCGACTCGGTGACCGCACCCACACCACGGTGCAGGACGCGGATCTCGACCTCTTCGCCGACGTCGAGCTGGAGCAGCGAGGACTCGAGAGCCTCCACCGAACCGGACGCGTCGCCCTTGATGATGATGTTGAGATCCTGCACGAGGCCGGCCTTGAGCACCTTGTCGAGGTCCTCGAGGGACACCCGGCGGGTGCGCTTGGCGAAGGCCGCGTTGCGCTCACGCGCCGCACGCTTCTCGGCGATCTGACGGGCGGTGCGGTCCTCGTCGACGATGAGGAAGTTGTCGCCGGCGCCGGGGACGTTGGTGAGACCCAGGACCAGGACGGGGGTCGAGGGACCCGCTTCCTGCACGTTGTTGCCCTTGTCGTCGAGCATGGCGCGCACGCGGCCGTAGGCGTCGCCCGCGACCATCGTGTCGCCGACGCGGAGGGTACCGCGCTGGACGAGGACGGTCGCGACGGCACCGCGGCCCTTGTCGAGGTGCGACTCGATCGCAATACCCTGCGCGTCCTGCTCCGGGTTGGCCCGCAGGTCGAGCGAGGCGTCCGCGGTCAGGACCACGGCCTCGAGCAGGGACTCGATGTTCTCGCCCTGCTTGGCGGAGATGTCGACGAACATGGTGTCGCCGCCGTACTCCTCGGCCACGAGGCCGAATTCGGTCAGCTGACCGCGCACCTTGGTCGGGTCGGCACCCTCGACGTCGATCTTGTTGACCGCGACGACGATCGGGACGTCGGCCGCCTTGGCGTGGTTGAGCGCCTCGACCGTCTGCGGCATGACGCCGTCGTTGGCCGCGACCACCAGGATGGCGATGTCGGTCGACTTCGCACCACGGGCACGCATGGCGGTGAACGCCTCGTGACCCGGGGTGTCGATGAAGGTGATGCGGCGCTCTTCGCCGTTCACCTCGGTCGCGACCTGGTAGGCACCGATGTGCTGGGTGATGCCACCCGCCTCGCCCGCGACCACGTTCGTCTTGCGGATCGCGTCGAGCAGTCGGGTCTTACCGTGGTCGACGTGACCCATGACGGTCACCACCGGCGGACGCGCGACCAGGTACTCCTCGCCGCCCTCGTCCTCGCCGAACTCGATGTCGAAGGACTCGAGCAGCTCGCGGTCCTCCTCCTCGGGGCTGACGATCTGAACCGTGTAGTTCATCTCGCCGCCGAGGAGCTGCAGCGTCTCGTCGGAGACGGACTGCGTGGCCGTGACCATCTCGCCGAGGTTCATCATCACGGCGACGAGCGACGCCGGGTTGGCGTTGATCTTCTCCGCGAAGTCGGTCAGCGAAGCACCGCGCGACAGGCGAACGGTCTCGCCGTTGCCGCGAGGCAGCATGACGCCGCCCACCGACGGGGCCTGCATGGCCTCGTACTCCTGGCGCCTCTGCCGCTTCGACTTACGGCCACGACGCGCGGGACCGCCGGGACGGCCGAAGGCGCCCTGCGTGCCACCACGGCCACCGGGACCGCCGGGACGACCGCCACCGGGACGACCGGCGAAACCGCCACCGCCACCGGGACGACCGGCGAAACCGCCGCCACCGCCACCGCCACCGGGACGACCGGCGAAACCGCCGCCGCCACCGGGACCGGCCGGACGACCGGCGAAGCCGGGACGACCGCCGCCGCCACCGCCGCCACCGGGACGACCGCCGCCGCCACCGGGACCACGGCCACCGCCGGGGCCACCACCGGGACGCGGAGTGCCGGCAGCGGGACGCTGCGGCATCATGCCCGGGTTCGGACGGTTGCCGCCGCCGGGACGGGGACCGCCGGCACCGGCAGCGCCGCCCTGCGGACGAGGCATGCCGCCCGGAGACGGACGAGCGCCGCCCTGACCCTGGGGACGGGGACCGCCCTGGCCGGCGCCCTGGGGACGCGGGCCGCCGGGCGCACCCTGGCCGCCGGGACGCGGAGCACCGCCGGGACGGGGCGCCTGCGGGCGGCCCATGCCGGTGGAACCGCCGGACGTGAAGGGGTTGTTACCCGGACGCGGACCCGCGGGACGACCGCCGGGACGCGGGGCACCCTGGCCCTGCGGACGCGGCGCGCCACCGGGACGCGGGGCGCGCTCGCCCTGACCCTGACCACCCTGACCGGGGGCCGGGCGGGAACCGCCGGGCTTGGGGGCACCGGGACGCGTCGCGGGACGCTCACCGGCGGGCTTCGGCGCCGCAGGGGCGGCCGGAGGCGCGGTGAATTCCGGTGTGGCCGGCGCGGGCTTGGGCGCCGCGGCCGGCTTGGGTGCTGCGGGGGCGGGACGCGGACCCGGCTGTGCCGGCGCGGGTGCCGCGGGCTTCTCCGCCACAGGCTTGGGGGTGACCGGCGCGGGCTTCGGCGCGGCGGGACGTGCTGCCCCGGGCGCCGGGGCCGATGCGGCCGGCTTTGCGGCGGCCGGCTTCGGCGCCGCGGGCTTGGCAGGGGAGGCCTTCTTGGCGGCTCCGCCGCCACCCGGACCCTGCAATGCGTCAGTCAATTTGCGTACAACGGGCGCCTCGATCGTCGAGGACGCCGAACGTACGAATTCACCGAGTTCCTGGAGCTTGGCCATGACGACCTTGCTCTCAACTCCGAACTCCTTGGCGAGTTCGTATACCCGGACCTTAGCCACTTCGCTCCTTTTAGGTCCGGGTTACGCCGGACCGTCGCTACTTCATGGGCGTACTCATCGCGTGCTCATCGAGTGCTCATCGCAATCTCGACCTACTTCCAACTCGCGGGGGTACCTGGACCGCACGGGGCTCCGTGCGGCTCGTCTTCTTACGGTTGCGCCTGCTCGACATACCGGCGCAGGGCCGCGGTGTCGAGCGGTCCTTCGGCGCGCAGCGCCCTCGGGAACGCCCGGCGGCGGACCGCCGTGTCGATACAGACCAGGGCGGGGTGTACATACGCACCCCGGCCGGGCAGCGTACCGCGCGGGTCGGGGGCACATTCACCCTCGATCAACACGGTCCGCAGCAGATCGTGCTTGGCCGCTCGCTCCCGGCACCCCACACAGGTTCGCTCAGGGCAGGCTCGGGCGTGCGTCCGGCCAGACACCGTTAAGTCTACCTCCCCGCACCGACCTCACCCCTTCGGGGCAAGATTCGAATGGCTGCGCGCTTCAATACGGCGCGATCTTTGCGCCGCTGCCGGGCTGCCGGCTCGTCCGGAGGGCCGAGGCTGTAACGCCTCCGAGCCCCCTCGCCTATTCCCCCGACTGCTCCGTGTCCGGCCGGATGTCGATCCGCCAGCCGGTCAGGCGCGCGGCGAGGCGGGCGTTCTGGCCCTCCTTGCCGATGGCGAGCGAGAGCTGGTAGTCGGGGACGGTCACCCGGGCCGAACGGGCCGCCAGGTCCACGATCTCGACCTTGGAGACACGGGCCGGGGACAGCGCGTTGGCCACCATCTCGGCCGGGTCGTCCGACCAGTCCACGATGTCGATCTTCTCGCCGCCGAGCTCCGCCATGACCTGGCGCACGCGGCCGCCCATCGGGCCGATGCAGGCGCCCTTGGCGTTCAGGCCGGAGCGCGTCGACCGTACGGCGATCTTCGTGCGGTGGCCGGCCTCGCGGGCGATCGCGGAGATCTCGACGCTGCCGTCGGCGATCTCCGGGACCTCGAGTGCGAAGAGCTTCTTGACCAGGTTCGGATGCGTACGCGAGAGCGTCACGGACGGGCCGCGGACACCCTTGACCACGCGTACGACATAGGAGCGCAGGCGCTGGCCGTGCGGGTACTCCTCGCCGGGGACCTGCTCCTGCACCGGCAGGATGGCCTCCAGCTTGCCGATGTCGACAAGTACGTTCTTCGGGTCGCGGCCCTGCTGGACCACGCCCATGACGATGTCGCCCTCACGGCCGGCGTACTCGCCGAGCGTCGCGTCGTCCTCGGCGTCGCGCAGGCGCTGCAGGATGACCTGCTTCGCCGTGGTCGCGGCGATCCGGCCGAAGCCCGAGGGGGTGTCGTCGAACTCGCGGGCCTCCTGGCCCTCCTCGAGGTCCTCGGCGTCTTCCTTCGCCCACACCGTCACATGGCCGGTGCTCTTGTCCAGCTCCACCCGCGCCCGGCGGCGGCTGCCGTCGGTGCGGTGGTAGGCGATCAGGAGGGCCGACTCGATCGCCTCGACGAGAAGGTCGAAGGAGATCTCCTTCTCCCGGACCAGACCCCGCAGGGCACTCATGTCGATGTCCACGGCTACGCCTCCTTCTTCGCGTCAGCATCAGCGTCGACGTCTGCGTCGACGTCATCTTCGGGGGATTTGTTCTTGCGGTTGAACTCGATCTCCACACGCGCCTTGGCGACGGCGTCGAAGGAAAGACGGCGCGAGGTGGGCTTACGGCCCTTCACGCCCGGCACTTCGAGGTCCAGGCCCTCGTCGTCGACCTTCAGGATGCGGGCGATCAGCTCGCCGCCTTCGGTCAGCTGGAACTTCACCAGGCGGCCCGTGGCGCGCACGTAGTGGCGGTACTCGGAGAGGGGACGGTCGGCGCCCGGAGAGGTGACCTCCAGGACGTACTCGCCATTGCCCATGGCGTCCGTCTCGTCCAGCTTCTCGGAGATCTCACGGCTCAGCTCGGCACAGGTGTCCAGCTGTACGCCTTCGTCGGAGTCGACCACGACACGCAGCACACGACGCTTTCCGGCGGGGGTCACAGTGATCTCTTCGAGATCCAGTTCCTTGGCGCCGACAAGCGGTTCAAGCAGACCGCGCAGCCTTTCGCTCTGGGTGGTGCTCATCCGGGTGACTCCTCGGCCGCGTGTGCTGTTGTGGGTTTCTCGCGTGTCAGGTCAAAGGGTATCCGGTCGCGAGAGGTGTTGCTGTCCACCGGGTGGCGGTACCCGGTGGCCGTTGGGGCCACCACGGCGCCGTGGGGTGTCCCGCTCACCGGTCCCGAACCCTTGCGCGGGTACGGTGATCACTGCCTCGCACTCCGAGGAACCACCGCCCCGCACCTTGACCGCCCCGAGGACGTCTGCCGTGCCGTACGACGAACCCCTCCCCCGGCCCGCCCGTACCGGGCCGCGCCGCAGGAGTCTGCTGACCGGGGCCGTGACGGCCGCGGGTGCCGCACTGCTCGCCGCCTGCTCGGACGACGGCTCGGACACCGGCTCGTCCGGTGCCGCGGGCCGCCGGCCGAGCGCCGCGCAGGTGCGGGCCACGATCGCCAAGGACAGCTCCGGACTGCTCGCCGAGTACGACGCGGCGATCGCCGCGCATCCCGCGCTCGCGGACCGGCTCGGGCCGCTGCGCGACAACGTGCTGGCCCATGGGAAAGCGCTCGGCGGCGCACCGAAGGCGAGCCCGAGTCCCGCGCGGAGCGCGCCCGTTCAGGCACCGCTCGGCGAGAAGGTGACCCTGCGCCGCCTGGCCGACGCCGAACGGGCGCTGGCCGACAGCCGGCGCGGTGTGCTGGCCGACCTGACCGGTGAGGACGCCCGGCTGCTCGCGTCGATCGCGGCCGCCGGCGACGTACACGCGTATCTGCTGAGTGAGGCGGGGCGATGAGCAGGAACGAGCTGAGCGGGGCAGGGCGATGAGCGACAGCGACAAGACCGCGGAGCTCGCCGCGTACCAGGCGGCCCTGCGGGCCGAGCACGCGGCGGTCTACGGGTACGGGGTCGTCGGCGGGCGGATCCGGGAAGGGCGCAGGGACGAGGCGCGGGCCGCGTACGACGCGCACCGTTCGCGGCGGGACGAGCTGCAGCGCACGCTGCGCGATCTCGGCGCCCTGCCGGAGCAGGCGGCGGCCGCGTACGCGCTGCCGTTCCCGGTGCCGGACTCGGCGGCGGCGACCCGGCTCGCGGCGGAGCTCGAGGACAAGATCGCGGGTGTGTACGCCGATGTCGTACGGGCCACCGAAGGCGAACGCCGGCGGTCCGCGGCGGACGCGCTGCGCGAGGCGGCGGTCCGTGCGGTGCGGTGGCGGGGCGGCAGCGTAGCCTTCCCTGGTCTCGCGGAACGGTCGGTGCCGGCCGCGGGGGCCACGGCGACGAAGCCGCGGACTTGAGTTTTCACAGGGGCGGTAGGGGGCGGCAAGGGGGCCGCTCGGCAAGTGCGCGTTGCGGGCCGCAGACTTGAGAAGCGGCTGCGGGCCGCACACAGCAGGGCGAAAGGACAACTGGCGCATGGCTTTCGAAGCGCCGACACGGCTGGTACGGGCGCTCGGCGAGAGCGTCCGGGAGGCCGACGACGGCTGGCTCGACGCACTGCCGCAGCTCCTGGAGACGGCCGTCTCCGAGGGCGGACTCACGGTGGAGCGGCTGCAGTTGCCGGGCGGCCGCTCGAGTCTGGTGGCGCTCGTACGCGACGCCGCGGGCACCCCCGCGGCGCTCAAGCTGGCGCCGCCCGGGTCGCGGCCTGCGGCCGAGGCCGCGGCGCTCGCGCACTGGGAGGGGCACGGTGCGGCGCGGCTGTTGAGCCCTGCCGACCAGGCCGCTTCCGGGATGCTGCTCGAACGTCTCCATGCCGACATGTCGGTACGTTCACTGCCCGAGGCCAAGTCGATGCTGGAGGCGGCCGGTGCGCTGCGCCGGCTGTGGGTGGAGCCGCCGGCGTTCCCGTTCGAGAACGTGGCGGAGCGGACCGGGCGGCAGGCCGAGGCGATGCGCGCGTGCCTGACGCCGGGCGATCCGGTGGAGCCGCTGGTCACGGAGGCCCTTGCGGCCCGCGACGAGCTCCTTGCCGCGCCGCCGCAGGAGCGGCTCCTGCACGGCACGTTCCGGCAGAGCAAGGTGCTCTCGGCCGAGCGGCTGCCGTGGCTCGCGGTCGGACCCGATCCGGTGGTCGGCGAGTGCGCCTTCGATCTGGCGCGGCTTGTGCGGGACCGGGTCGAGGACGTGGTGGGCTCGCCCTCGGGTTCATCGATCACCCGCCGCCGGGTCAAGCGCCTCGCGGAGTCCCTCGACGTGGACGCGACGCGCCTGCGGGGCTGGACCCTGTTCCGCGCCGTGGAGTCCGGGGTGCGGGCCCGGCGGGTGGGGCGAGTGGCGGACTCGGAGCTTTTGCTGGAGTTCGCGGCTTGGCTGTAGGTACCTCCGTGCGCGGAAGCAGTCCCCTCCCGCCCGGGGGCCGAAGCCCTTTCCAGGCTATCGGCGACCACTGACAACGCCGCACGGAGAGCTCCCCGGCCGCCGCAGGCGAAGGGCCCGCCGCGAACGGGACGTTCGCGACGGGCCCTTGTACACGCCAGGCGTCAGCCGGCCAGTCGCGCCACAGCCTCCGCCACCAAAAGCTCCTCGCGCTCGCCGGTGCGGCGGTCCTTGAGTTCGACGATGCCCTCGGCCGTGCGGCGGCCGGCCACCAGGATCTTGGGGACGCCGATCAGCTCGGCGTCCGTGAACTTCACGCCCGGCGAGACGCCCGCGCGGTCGTCGACCAGGACCCGCAGGCCCTTCTCCTTGAGCAGCTCGGAGACCTCGAGCGCCAGCTCGATCTGCGCGGCCTTGCCCGCGGCGACCACGTGCACGTCGGCGGGGGCGACCTCGGCGGCCCAGCACAGGCCCTTGTCGTCGGCCGACTGCTCGGCGAGCGCGGCGACGGCACGCGAGACGCCGATGCCGTACGAACCCATGGTCACGCGGACCGGCTTGCCGTTCTGGCCGAGGACGTCGAGCTGGAAGGCGTCGGCGTACTTGCGGCCGAGCTGGAAGATGTGACCGATCTCGATGGCGCGGTCCAGCTTGAGGCCGGTGCCGCAGGAGGGGCAGGGGTCGCCTTCCTGGACCACCACGACGTCGACGTAGCCGTCGACCTCGAAGTCACGGCCCGCGACGACGTTCTTCGCGTGCTTGCCCTCCTTGTTGGCGCCCGTGATCCACGAGGTGCCGGGGGCGATGCGCGGGTCGGCGAGGTAGGTGACCTTCTCCAGGCCCTGCGGGCCGACGTATCCCCGTACGAGATCGTCGCGGCCCTCGAAGTCCTCGGCCGTCACCAGCTCGACGGCGGCCGGCGCGAAGTGCGCCTCGACCTTGTCCATGTCGACCTCGCGGTCGCCCGGGACGCCGATGGCGACGATCTCGCCGTCGACCTTGACCAGCAGGTTCTTCAGGGTCTCGGAGGCCTCGACGCCGAGGTGCGCGGCGAGGGTCTCGATGGTCGGGGTGTCGGGGGTGTCCAGCTCCTCGACCGCGGGGACGCCGTCGGCGTCGACCGGCTTGAGCGGGTACGTGATCGCCTCGGTGTTCGCCGCGTAGTCGCAGTTCGGGCAGTCGGCGAAGGTGTCCTCGCCGGCCGCGGCCGGGGCGAGGAACTCCTCGGACTTGGAGCCGCCCATGGCGCCGGCGGTCGCGGCGCAGATGCGGTAGTCGAGACCCAGGCGCTCGAAGATCTTCTGGTACGCGGCGCGGTGCAGCGCGTACGACTCGGCGAGGCCCTCGTCGGCGGTGTCGAAGGAGTACGAGTCCTTCATCAGGAACTCGCGGCCGCGCAGCACACCGGCGCGGGGGCGGGCCTCGTCGCGGTACTTGGTCTGGATCTGGTAGAGGATGACCGGCAGGTCCTTGTAGGACGAGCACTGGTCCTTCACCAACTGCGTGAAGATCTCCTCGTGCGTCGGGCCGAGCAGATAGTCCGCGCCCCTGCGGTCCTTGAGGCGGAACAGCTCGGCGCCGTACTCCTCCCAGCGGCCGGTCGCCTCGTAGGGCTCCTTGGGCAGCAGGGCCGGGAGCAGCACCTCCTGGGCGCCGACGGCGTCCATCTCCTCGCGCACGATGCGCTCGACGTTGGAGAGCACCTTCAGGCCGAGCGGCAGCCAGGACCAGACACCCGCGGCGGTGCGGCGGACGTAGCCGGCGCGGACGAGCAGCTTGTGGCTCAGGACCTCGGCGTCCGCCGGGTCGTCGCGCAGTGTCTTGATCATCAATTTCGACATGCGCGTGACCTGGGCCATGGTTCTGCTCTCCTGCGGGTTTTTTCGTGGGTGTGCGTCGGAGGTTATGGGTGTGCCTCGGAGGTTATCCGGGCGCGGGGGGTCGGCGGTAATCGGTTACGGGTTCGCCAGGCCTTGTACGAAGCGGCCGAAGCCGCTCAGTGTGCTCGCCGCAGGGGCAGCGGGGCGCCCATCACCGCGTACGGCTTGGGGGCGCTGGGGAACAGGACCTGGCGGGCCAGGTCCTCGTAGCCGAGGGAGCGGTACAGGCCGCGGGCCGGGCTCTCCCAGTCGATCGCCGAGAGGATCGAGCGGGGCTGGGCCGCCGCGTCGGTGATCGTGGTGATCAGGGTGCGGCCGATGCCCTGGTTCTGGTGGCCGGGGTCGACGTGGAGTTCGGTGATGACGAAGGAGTCGTCGAGCCAGAAGTCGAGGTCGCGGCTGCGCAGATACGGCTCGACGACGGTGGACCACCAGTGGCTGCGGTCGTTGGGCATCCCGTAGACGAAGCCGACGAGACGGTCGTCGGGGGTGGTCGCGCCGAGTGCTCTGGCATCGGGGTAGCTGAGGTGGCGCAGCACGATCTGGCGGCGTACCGCGATCTCGTCGTCGCTGAGTCCGAAGGCCCGGGCCTGTACGGCGAGCGCCTCGTCGACCCGCAGCGCGAGGTCGATGGCCCCGATCACGACGTCGTCTGTCATGCGGGAACCCTAACGCCCGGCGGGCGCGGTCAGAACAGCTTGTTGCCCGAAAGCCCGCTGCTGAGGGGGTGGTTCGGGGGCGGCTTCACGGGCGCATTCGGGATCGGGTTCAGGATCGGGTTCAGGATCGGGTTCAGAACAGCACGCTCATGAAGGCGCCGACTTCCTTGAAGCCGACCCTGCGGTACGCGGCCCGTGCGGGGGTGTTGTAGTCGTTGACGTAGAGGCTGACGACGGGGGCGACGTCGGCGAGCGCGTAGCGCAGGACCGCCGCCATGCCCGTGATCGACAGGCCGCGGCCGCGGTGGGCGGGGTCGACCCAGACGCCCTGGATCTGGCAGGCGCTGGGGGTCGCGGCGCCGATCTCGGCCTTGAAGACGACCTTGCCGTCCTCGATCCGGGCGAAGGCCCGTCCGGCGCCGACGAGTTCGGCGACGCGCGCCTGGTAGAGCAGTCCGCCGTCGCCGGCGAGCGGCGAGACGCCGACCTCTTCCGTGAACATGGCCACGCACGCCGGCATGATCACGTCCATTTCGTCCTTACGGATCCGGCGGACGTACGGGTCGGGGGTGATGTCGTCGGGCATGCGGTCCGTGACCATCAGGGGCTGGTGGCCACGGACTTCGCGGGCCGGGCCCCAGCTGGGTTCGAGGTGCTTCCACAGGAGCGTCGTGGAGTCCGCGGGGCCGACGATCGAGGAGCAGCGGCGGCCGGCCCTGCGGGCGCGGTCGGCGAAGGCGCGTACGGCTTCGGGGCCTGCGCAGATGGGGACGAGGTTGGCGCCCGCGTAGCAGAGGGAGCGCAGCTTGCCGCCCTCGTACCAGCCCCACATCTCGCCGCCGAGGCGCCAGGGGTCGAGGCCCGCGGCCTGGACCCGGCTGGTGACGAAGGCGTTGTGCACGGGCTCGCGTTCCAGGATCTCGAGCGCGGCGTCGAGATCGCCGGGTTCGAGGACCCTGGTGGTGGTCTGGGTCAACACTGTTCGCGGAAGCCTCACCGTACGGATTGCGGATCTCCGCACTGTACCTGGGCTGCTTGTGGGTTGCCCCTTGCGTTTCCGGACCCGGTCCGTGGGGGCCTTGGGGCTCCCGCCCCGGGCTGCTCCGCCGCTCCGCGGCGGGGTTCCTGCCGGGGCTGACGCCCCGGCCCCCTCGGGCCACCGCTCCGCGGCGACCCTCCCCGGGGGCTGCGCCCCCTGGACCCCCCGGCTCCGCCGCTCCGCGGCGGGGATGCCGGGCTGACGCCCCGACGCTGCTCCTTCGCTCCGCGGCGGGATTCCAGGGCTGACGCCCCCAGGCTGCTCCACCGCTCCGCGGCGGCATGGGCTGAGCTCGCCGCTCCGCGACGAAATGTGGGCCCTGGCGCGGGGCAGCGCCGCCCACC
>NZ_JAAKZW010000224.1 GCF_011044995.1 Streptomyces mesophilus
CTCGCCCGACGCCGAGTGAACGTCCTCTGGGCCCTCCTGCGCGATGGACGGTGCTACGAACTCACACCACCGACCGTCCTCGCGGCTTGACAGACCGCATTAGGAATCTACGGGCCGGGCTGGTCCGCCGCGACGCCGACCAGGCATAGCGAGAAGCCACCCCCTTTAGAGGGTGGAGGAGTCACCAAGCTGTGGAACGCGGCGCCAGGCCAGCCAGCGGAAGGTCGTCATGCTCAAGGGTCACAAGCAAGAGGTCAGCACTCTGGCCTTCCATCCGAGCACCGGCCTTCTGGCCAGCGGCAGCGGAGACGAAACCGTCCGGCTCTGGGACACCGCCACCGGAAAGACCACGGCCACCTTCACCTGCCCCGACTCCGTGGAATCGGTGGCGTTCAGCCCCGACGGCAAGACAGTGGCCGCAGGCTTCAGCGCCTTTTCCTCCTCCGAGGAGACCGCACTACTGTGGCCGGTGCCCTGAGCCCTGAAGGTGCCAAGCCTCGCCAACGGCCTCAGCAGTTTCCGCTGTGCCGTCTTGACCCCGGCTCCTGTCCTCGCTGGAGGATGCTGCCACTTCCGCTCTGCCACACAGGAGTGGCGCCAGATCAAGCACGGGCAGCCTGCGACGTTCGGCTCCGCGCTCTTCGACTCGTGGGGCCGGCGGGTCCCGACGATGGTTCGGGTCGCCACTCATGGGCCTGTCAGCGGGGCACGATGCTTTCGGGGTCGTCCGCCGGGGTGCCGACGCGGAGCCACCGATAGCCGTAGGGGGGCAGATCGACGTGGAACATGCCGTCCTCGTCAGCTTTGAGGCCGGTGTGTGCCTCGTCGAGCAGGTCTGTCATCCGTCCGCCGGGCTCGGCGTCGGTTAGTTCCAGTCGTACGGTGTGCGGTCGGTCCGCGAAGTTGTGTACGGCCAGTACGGTGCCGTCGCCGGCGCGGCAGACGTGCGCCAGCACGGCGTCCTGCCCCGTGGTGAGTAAACGGTAGTCGCCCCAGGCCAGTTCCGGGGTCTCCCGGTAGCGCTCGATGAACAGACGCATGCGGCTCAGCAGGGAGGCAGGATCGCGGCTCTGCTCGTACACGTTGATCTTCTGGGGGCTGAACGCGCCGTCCACCAACGGGTTGGGGAAGGTGGCCGGGTCGGCGGTGGAGAATCCGGCGGCTTTCTGCGGGGTCCACTGCATCGGGGTGCGTACGGCCTGGCGTCCCTGTGCGGCGAGGTTTTCGCCCATGCCGAGTTCTTCGCCGTAGAAGAGCACGGGGGTGCCCGGCAGGGTGAACAGCAGGCTGTAGGCCAGTTCGACGCGGCGTCGGTCGCCGTCGACCATGGGCGGGAGCCTGCGGCGCAGTCCTCGGTCGTACAGCTGCATGTCCTTGTCCGGGCCGAAGGACGCGAACACCTCGGCCCGTTCGTCGTCGCTGAGTTTGTCGAGGGTGAGTTCGTCGTGGTTGCGGACGAACGTGGCCCAGTGGGCGTCGCGTGGTGGCTCGGGGCGCTCGCGCAGTGCGGCGGCCAGCGGCCTGGCGTCGTGGCGTGCCATCGACAGGTACATCCGTTGCATCGCGATGAAGTCGAAGCACATGGTGAGTTCGTCGCCGCGGTCCGAGGAGGGGTCGCCGAAGAAGCGGGCGGTGGCGTCGTAGGGCAGGTTGACCTCGCCGAGCAGGACCGACTCGCCGTTGCGGCGGCCGAGGAAGGCGCGCAGATCGGCGAGGTACTCGTGCGGGTCGGGCAGCTCCTTCGCGTCGCTTTGTCCGTCGGTCTCCAGCAGGAAGGGCACGGCGTCGACCCGGAAGCCGGACAGGCCGAGCTCGGTCCAGAAGCCCATGATGCGGGTGATCTCGTCACGGACCTCGGGGTGGGTGACGTTGAGGTCGGGCTGCTGCTTGTAGAAGCGGTGCAGGTAGTACTGGCCGCTGCCCTTGTCGTATTCCCACAGGCTGTCCTCCGCGTCGGGGAAGACCACGCCCTGGGGGCCGTCCGGTGGAGGCTGGTCCTTCCAGACGTACCAGTCGCGGTGGGTGGAGTCCCGGCCGGAGCGGGCGTCCTTGAACCAGGGGTGCTCCTCGGAGGTGTGGTTGACGACGAGGTCGGCGATCACGCGGATGCCGCGGTCGCGCGCGGTGCGGACGAACTCGGTGAAGTCGCCGAGGGTGCCCAGGCGCGGGTCCACGCCATAGAAGTCTGTGATGTCGTAGCCGTCGTCGCGTTCTCGTGTGGGGTAGAAGGGCATCAGCCATACGCAGGTCACGCCGAGGCGCACCAGGTGGTCGATGCGCTGGGTGAGCCCCGCGAAGTCTCCGATGCCGTCGCCGTTGCCGTCCTGGTACGTCTCGACGTCCAGGCAGTACACCACCGCGTTCTTCCACCACAGGTCGGACGTGCGTGTCAGACGCATCGGTACTCCTTGGCCGTGGCGGGTATCGGGCGGGTCACGTCGAGTCGCGGCAGCACCTCGGCGCCGAACGCGTCGATGAACGCGGCCTGTTCTCGGCCCACGTGGTGCAGCATCACCGCCTCGAACCCCAGGTCGGCGTACTCCTGGAGCCTGGCGGCATGCCATCCGAGGTCGGAGGAGACGTCGACCGTGCGCGCCACCTGCTCGGGGGTGACGTGCTCGCTGACGACGTCGAAGAGTTCCGCGGAGTCGAGGTCCCAACTGACCGGCGGGCGGTGCACGTTGGTTCGCCACTGGTCGTGCGCGAGGGCGAGCGCCTCGGCCTCGTCGGGCGCCCAGCTCAGGTGCACCTGGAGGTGGAGGGGCCCACGGCCGCCGGCGTCACGGTACGCGCCGATGATCTCGCGCAGGCGTTCGTGCGGGGCGTTGACCGTGATCAGTCCGTCCGCCCATTCGGCGCACCAGGCCGCGGTGGCGGTGCTGCACGCGGCTCCGATCAGCGGCGGTTGTTCGGGCGGCAGTGTCCACAGCCGGGCCCGGTCCACGGTCACAAGACCGTCGTGGCTGACCTCCTCCCCCTGCAGCAGCGCCCGGATGACGTCGACGCACTCCCGTAGACGCGCGGAGCGGACGTCCTTGCGGGGCCAACCCGCGCCGGTGATGTGTTCGTTGGAGGCCTCTCCGGTGCCGAGCGCGGTCCAGAACCGGCCCGGGTTCATGGACGCGAGGGTGGCGATCGCCTGGGCGACAATGGCGGGGTGGTAGCGCTGACCGGGCGCGTTCACCACACCGAACGGCACCTGGTCGGTGGCCTGGAGGGCGGCTCCGAGCCATGACCAGGCGAAGCCGGACTCCCCCTGACGCACGCTCCACGGCGAGAAGTGGTCCGAGCACATGGCGGCGGTGAAGCCCGCCTGTTCCGCACGTACCACGGCGTCGAGCAGATCCGCGGGCGGAATCTGCTCGTGCGAGGCGTGTAATCCGTAGACAGTCATGGCAACCGACTACCCCCCGGACGGTTCCTCAGCGGGGGCCGACCCCACGGGTGTCGGCGCCGTCGGAACTCCCGCGCCGCACGGTGCGCGTGGTGGGGCTGAAGGGGCGCGGGAGGGGGCCTTGGGAGGTGCCCTTGCAAGGACGTCCGCGGGGAGCGATCTCGGGCGACCTCATGAGGCCGGCTCCGGCGAGAGCCGTCTGCGTCGCGCGCCGGTGACCGCGTCGTCTTCGGCGCCGACGGTTTCGTGTCCGGCCGAGCGCCGCCGCGGGTCCCCAGGCCTCGGGCCCACAGGTCCGCGTGTCAGGCGCTCACGTGGCGACGGACGGCCGGCCTCCGTGGAGCCGCGTGGTGCGCGGGCTGGTCTGCCTCCTCGGACCGGTGCTGGCGCAGCCACAGGGTCGTCCCGGCCAGCAGACCGGCGAAGACGACCAACATGAGTACGGGCACCCACATCTGCCGACTGCCGGGGTTCTCCGAGCCTCCCCAGGCGGCGGTCGCCGCCCAGAGAAGAACGCCCAGCGCGTAGAAGGCGCGGATGCGGCGCATCTGCCGTACTGCCCGCAGGTGCTTGGACTGATCATTCTTCGTTGCCATGCACGGCCGTGTACCCCCTATCTCTCCTCTCGATCAGCCTGAGGGGGCTCGCGGGAAGGCAGAGGACAACACCCGGACCCTGACCAACCACTGCTGCCTGGCTCCTGACCTGCAGAGCTTCAGCTCCTGTGCAGTTGTCCCCGACCAGGTGATCCGGGGAAGCAGAGTGTGAACTTGGCAGCGTGTCTGCCTGGCTCCGGAGTGGAAGTACTCCCCCACATCGGAGGGCGGGACGTCATGGGGAGACAGGGCCCAGAAGTGACAGGCGTGTTCGATGGGCAAGACGCAGGAGCCGTTGGCGAGCAGGTGGCAATGCCTCTCGGCACGGAGTTTGCGTATCTCGCGACCTTCGACGACGGCGGGGTTGGTCGTGAAAGGCCCCGGTCTGCTCGAAGACGACGAAGCGCTCCTGGGCCACGGTGTGTTCGGCGATCCGGGCGTAGACCAGGGTCACGAGAGAGGCATGCGGCAGAGGGGGACGAAGCTTCCAGGAACATGGCGTGATTGACCGCATCCGCGGCAGGTGAACAGCAAACCGAGTTCGTCCGACCGATTGAGAGACTAGGTCGAGCAGGACCTTCTACAGCGGGCGTAGAGGGATGTACCGGTCGTTGTGGAGCTTGCCGACTGGTACGTGCAGTCAATGACTCGAGCCGATCCGTACCAACGCAACCGGGTCCGCATCACGCTGGGCGGCCACCACGTCATCGCCCGACTCACGGGCCGGGGAACACACTTGGTGTTCACGCCGGCAACCGAGGGTGCTCCGGATCAGATGCTGACTCCTCCGCCCGGCCCCCTCCAAGCCGATATCACCGGCGCACCCCTCCACGACAACGAGGTCCACATACACGTTGCCGCACGCCTGGTCAGCCTCGGCTAGACGCAGGAGGGGCGCGCAACAACCACGATGGCCGGTGCTGGCCCAGATACGGGTAGTCCGCCCGGGCTGGACACCGGATGCCCCCGAAGCCTGGACCCCTTCTGACGGGGACCCTTGAAATCGACCGGGGTCGCTGTTTGCCCCACACGCTTGGTCGTTGATCTGTCCAAGAAGGGCGCGGGCGAAGAGGGGTCCATTGATCACCAGAATGTACGTTCTGGCCATGACCTGCCATTGGGGGTGAACCACTTCAGGAAGGTCGCAGCTTCCTGCCGAGTCCAGGCGTGCACAGCGCCGGTCTTAGCGGAGATGTCAGCCAACACTGGGCTGACCGGTTGCCGCGGATCAGTCGGCCCCACGCGGAGTTGACCAGTACGGGGGGCACTGCGTGCGATCAGCGCGAGGTAGGTCTCGAACAATGGCTGTGCGCTGCTCGTCCAGCGACGCACCGGACCACGTATCAGCCGGCAGGTCCGTGCGAACGGGCACGCTCACCAAGACGTGTTGGCCCACCGCCCACGGCTCTCGAACCTTGGCTTGTGTCGGGTCCACCAGGTCCCAAGTCACGGCCTTCGGGCCGCTCTGCGCCGGTTTGATCCACTCCTGCACCTTGAACGTCACGCGCACCCGTCCGTTCACAGACTGCCGATCCACCGCTGTGACATCGCCAATCGCAATCTGGCTGGCACACGCGATGGCCTCGAATCGCGATTGACCCTGGCCCGTCGCATCCTCAGGCGCGCCCTCGTTCCCGCTGAGGCCGACAGCCAGGGAGATTCCCACGGTCAGCGCCGCGGCCGCCACCAACGGGACCAGGATGCGTCGCCGGGCGCGCGAACCAGAGGAGGACGGCGTATCTGGCACCATCCGGACATCACGATGTGCCTCCTCACCGATGAGTGCGAGGGCCTGTCGCAGGTTGTCGCGCTCGGCATCCGTGAGCTCGGTCATGACGCGTCTTCTCCCTTCGTCGTCAGCCACTTACGCATCGCCCCGGTCGCGGCATTCAGCCGGCTCTTGACCGTTCCCTCAGGAATGCCAAGCCGTCGCGCAATGTCGGACACGGTGAGGTCGGCGTAGAAGCGCAGTACGAGAACCTGCCGTTGGACAGGGGTGAGGGTCTCCAGCCCTTCGGCAACGGCCAGCGCACGGACTCGCGTTTCCTCGGTCTGCTGCGGGGGCCAATAGCGCCAACGCCCCTCGAGGCGCGCGCGTAGCCCGGATTGTCTGGCCCGGTCACGGTGCCAGTCGACGGCAATTCTGGAGGCCACGGTGGTGACCCAGGCTGCAGGGTTGTGTATCTCGGTTCTATCCGGACTGGTCTGGGCCTCGAGTAGCTTCAATCGGACCTGCTGAACGCCATCATCCAACTCGCCCCAGGGCACGCCGCCCAGCAGCAGCAGTGCGCGGACCTGGCCGATGTCCAAGTCGCCGGCATCCGCGGGTACTGAGGGTGCCTTGGCCGCTGCCGTCGGCTTGTCATGCCATCCGCCCATGATCGTTGTGTCCTTTCCTGCCGACTATCGACGGAAGAGCGCGCCGAAACGTTCGATGCCGATTGCGAGTTCAGCAAGTCTGGGTGGGAGGCGGTCGGTCGCCTCCCACCCTCCGAGGCCGGATCGCGGTGTCAGCTGCAGCCAGCCTGAGCACCCAGGACAGACGACGATGCTGGTGAGGCCGCGGCTTCGTTGAGTTGCGATACGAGAGCGGTTTCGGTCGCGCCGGCGAGTTCTTCTTCCAAGCCTGCGGGTGCGGTCTCGGTCACTCCAGCGCGCGCCGCGTTGGGCGGATCCTGTAGGCGGCCTTCCTCTTCGCCTTTGCCGATGACCTTGTTGTCGTAGGGAAGCTCGGACCCCTCGCCCAGGCCCATCCAGGCACCGGTCGCAGCGCCCTCTCCACGACATTCGGCGGGTTCCCACTCCATGGCCATGATGTAGGTATGGCCGACCTCGACCCTGGGCCGGTCCGCCATTGCCATGAGTCGTCGATTGTCCTGGTTGCCGTCCGTGAACTCCCAGCCGAGCGCGTTGAAGTCCCAGGTCTTCGGTGCGGGCGTGGCAGCGTTGGGATTGGACCAGAGAACCTTGTCCACCTTCAGGCGGACGGTGCGGTTGATCAAGCCTTCGCCCGCAGCCACTTCCTTCGACGTGGGCGGCAGCTCCTGCTCGCTGGTGGCGGTGACGACCACGACGTGGTCCGCGTAGGTTGTCCAATCTTCGGCGCTCTGGTTGGGCAGACGGTCCGACCCGTGCGCAACAATCGTGCCCGGCGTAGTCGCCGAGGGTGGCGAGAGCGCAGCAGCTGTCGCAGCGGCAATTCCCAAGACTGCCGCCATCGCGGAGAGCCCCAGGCCTATTTGGCGCTTCATCAGGACTCCTAGTAGACGGCGTTGATGTTGAACTTGTTGTTCGATCCGAGCGGCTCGCTGCTGCCCACTGGCGTCTGCATGCAACCGAGCGCGCCGTTCGTGTTGCCGGTGATGGGCAGGGAGTTGTTGCCGTGCTGGAGGCCCACCGCGTGTCCGGTTTCGTGGCAGACAAGGCCGCGGGTGTAGTCGCCTCCCCCGTGAATGCGGATGTACTGCTGGTCGCAGCGTCTACCGTCACCGTCGACGGCATCGTTGCACCAGGTGACCCCTCCCGACCCCGACGCCGGATTGCCTTCCTGGTAGATGATGTCGGTTTCCCCGCTGCCGGAAAATGTCGGGTTTGAGTCGTAGGTCACGACCAGATCGGTTGTTCGGAAGTCGTTGGCCATGGAGTAGTCGACTGCGTGCCGGTCCTCCGACTCCAGCTCATAGTCGCCCCCGCTGTCCATGTAGTACGTCATCGTCGTGTTGTCGGTCCAGCAGGAGACGACGCCGTCGCCTTCCTCTGGATCGTTGCGGCACGTCGGATCGGTCGCCCTCACCGGGTACATGTTGTCGATGATGGCTGCGGACCAGGCTGCGCCTGTGCCCACTCCCAGCGCGATGACCGAAGTCACCGCGATGACCCATCTAATCGCTCTACGGCGACGCTTGTCGGAATTGGATCTCGACACCTGACGTCCTCACTGTGCGGCTGCGACACTGCCGCAGCCCTGTGGGCATGGTTGGTGCGAGTTGATAACTCAAGGGTGGATGCGATCACTGACGACGGTCGCCGTCGACCGCGGCGATGAGTGACGAGATTTCCAACCGCTCGACGCGAATCTGCTTCATCTCAAGCGACGCCGGTTCCGCCGAAATGTCAGGACTGTGGCGTCCTTGCCGTACTCTTTGCGCTGCTGAATTGCCGGAACTCCATAGCCCCCACCCCGGAGTTATGTACCGCTCGCAAGTGTCGTGATTAAAGGCTCCGTGATCAGCCTGCGTCAAGGGACATGATCCCTTCCGTTTCCACTGACCCGCACCCTGTCCAGGACACATGCCAAGCCGTACTGCCTCTCGCCAGGGCAGGAGCCCTGGCCTCCGGCGCCAACCTCAATCACACGGCTGTCTCTACTGCTGTGCACTGGCCGCCGGCCAGCTCCTTGACATCTGAGGAAGCGCGGGTCCCATAAAACGGGCACCCACTTGGCTCTTCTCTGCGTCTCGAACTACGCGCGGCACCTGAGGCGGCCAGGCCCTCCAGACCGTGGGTGCCGTAGGAGGCCAGCAAGGCTGCACGGTGCGGTAACTGACGTCAGAGTCCTGTGACACAGCCTTCAGGGAGACGTTCTCGTGCAGATGGGGGGTGAGGATCCGGTATCGCGACATGGTCTGCCTGGTGTCACCTGGCCCGGTTTGCGGCTCTCGTTCACCTTCCGCGCTCACTCTCGCCATGGTCCTCCCAGGTGGGATGCCTGTCACCATCCACCCCAGTCGTCGAACGGACCAGGCCGGAAACCGTGAACCCTGGCAACATCGTCACCACTACTGACTCGGCGGTAGCACAGATGAGATGAGGGGGCGGGCGGCTGTGGCCCAAGGGGTGGAAGGCTTACTGATAGGCGGCCGCTTCCGGTTGTCGCACGTCCTGGGCACGGGTGGCTTCGGCCGGGTCTGGGCGGCCAAAGACATCGAGTTCCAAACCGACGTCGCTATCAAGGAGTTGGTCCTGGAGCAGGGCCTGGTCGGCAGGGAGCGGGAAGACCGCCTGAGCCGGGCCAGACGCGAGGCGCGCAACGCGGCAAAGCTCCGGGACCACCCGCACATTGTCAGCGTCCACGACGTCGTCATCCTGGATGAGGCGCCCTGGATCGTGATGCAGCTGGTGACCGGTGGCACTCTCCAGGAACGCCTCGTCAAGAAGAAGCGCCTGTCGGTGGGCCGTACCGGGCAGATCGCCGACGCACTCCTGCGGGCCCTCCAAGCGGCCCACCAGCGGGGCATCGTCCACCGGGACGTGAAACCCGCCAACGTCATGGAGACTGCCGACCGCACCATCCTGCTCACCGACTTCGGTATCGCGATCAGCCAGGGCGACTCCACACTCACCGCGACCGGCATGGTCATCGGCTCCCTGCCCTACCTCTCCCCGGAGCGGGCCCAGGGCTTGAAGGCGCAGGCGCCCAGCGACCTGTTCGCCCTGGGCACGACCCTGTACGAAACCGTAGAGGGCATCTGCCCCTTCAAGCGCGAGAGCCCAGCCGGCTCGCTCCACGCCGTCGCCTACGAAGACGTACCGCCAATGAAACGCGCAGACAGACTGCAACCCCTGATCGAAGCACTCCTGGAGAAGAACCCGGCCGACCGCCCCACCGCAACCGAAGCCCTCGAACTGCTCAAGTCATCGGCCCAGAAGGTCAAACGGAACAGCAAGTCACAGTTCAGGCCACTCCCCGAACCAACGGCAGCGCCTCCGGCGGCATCCAAGGCCGCCGTCCGCTCGACGTCGGCACCCAAGCCCAAGCCCAAGCCGACGTCAGGTGGAAGGCCACGGTCGGACAACAAGTCGCAGGACTCTCCTACTGGTGCAGCATTCGTTCCCGTCGACAAGAAGCCCTCAAAGGAGAGCGATTGGGAGAAGGGCGCCATGGCCTTCCTCGTTATTCTCTTCCCCGTGTTCTTATTGCTGTACACGGGGAACAATTCCTTCGCGAACTGGGTCAGCGGCGGCCTCGACGGCGACGTGGCCTCCGCCGAAATAGGCGACTGCGTCCACGAAACCAGCGAGGGGGAATGGGTCGAGGTCGCCTGCTGGTCGGCTGCCACCAAGTACAAGGTCACCGTCGTAGCTGAAGGCAACTGCCTCACCCAACCGCCCGATCGCACGGTAGCGACCGGGACTACGAGCAAGAACGGTTTCAGCTTGTTTCTATGCGTCGAACCTGACGACTGACAATCTCTGGGCCAGGTGGCGTGTCGGTTCCGCGGTGGCGCGTGGCTCACAGGCGCGACAGCTTGGGGTTATTCACGAGCACTCCGGCCCCACGGGCCAGTCGATACCCGGCTGTCGACTCAGCCCGACTCAGGCGTTCAGGAGCAGGTTTCTACCCGGCAGACCGGGCACGGGGAACCTTGACAGCACACCCACCCACGGCCGAGTCTCGGCCCATGACTCACCCGCTCAGCACAGACATCCAACAGGCCGCAGAACAGCAGAAGTTGGGGGAACATACGCACACCTTCCTGCCCTCTTGGAAGAAGGACCCCGTAACACGGTTTGACATCTACACGCACGGCGTGACCGCTGAGTACCGCGAGGGGGGTATCGGCGCGATCCGCTGGGGACAAATGAGCGTCTTCGAGGAGATATACAGCCGCAGCAGCGTCGTATCCCGGAACTACCAAATGACCGGAAACAACTACGGCATCTACCTAGGAAACTGGAAAAGCGCCCCAGAGTTCGCCCCGATCATCGTCCAGGAGACAACGGCCCTATGGGCGCCGTTCGAGATCAAGCGACTCGCAGACGGTGAAACCTGGCACCTTCACAGTATCCCCGGTAAATCCCGTTCAGTCGTCGCCATGACCAGCGAGGGGATCACCCTGGGGAAGACCTACAGCCCATGGAGCACCGTACGCGAGGTAGGAATAAGCGCCGGATCGCTCTACGTGAAAGTCACCGGCAAAATGACCCCCATCGCGTTTGGAGCAATGCACATTCCGAACGTTCACGCGGTACTGCTCGTGGCAAAACACTTCCAGCGCCAAGCCAGCAACTGAGGCTTTTCCATCGTCATGCTGACGCGTGGTGAAGGACGAGGACGGCTTCACGGTTTCGGTGAGGCGGTTGATGCTGTAGCAGGGGCATGATTTTCCCGGATGAACCCTCGGAGGTCGTGATCTTGACGTGGGTTTCGGCCCCTGAGACAACGAGCACATCGCCCGAGACGGGACAGCACCTTTCGCGGCAGGCTCATCGACATCAGAGCTTGCGTTCGGGGAGCGGTCACAGTGACCGCTCCCCGAACGGGTCTCGCCGCGGGGGCTCCTCAAATCGGTCCTCTACCTGCGGCAACGGGGATACGGAACAGGTTGCCAGGGACTGCTGAACGCGTCACACCCAACCTCAGTTACTGACACACCCCTCCTCCAGTCGGCCCACGACCCGGCCTCGGCCCGGACACCATCCTGCTCGTCGAAGATCACGCCCTGTGCGAGGACGGCGAGGACCGCAGCGAACTCGTACTCCACTTCTCGCCCCCGCTCAACCCCTACCTCCTGACCGCCTTCGCCCCGCCAGTTGCGGAAACCATCCGCTCGGCTCTCTGGGCGGCCTGGGCCAACGCCCCCCAGATCCTCACCCAGGTCAGCACGGGCCAGGGAGGCCACTGCATGAACGCCCACGCGGCCCGGTTCATGTCCCGCCCCGACATCACCTACGTGCCTTTCCGTGAGGATCCGCAGCTCCGCTGGGGACTGGTCTGGCGCACCGAGGCCGAGGACGCCCGCATCCGCACGCTCGCCCAAGTGGGCCGCGAACTCGGCACCGTCACCCTCTGAGGACCCACGGTGGAACTCGGGGCGATCGGCGTCTTCCTGACGTCGATCTAGATTCCGTACTTCGCCCGGACCGCGCAGTGGCCACACATGGCAGCGAGGCCCTTGCCGTAACGGTGTCGGCAACGAGGAGTGAGCGGCGAGCGAGCGGGGAGCCATCTGGCCGCGAAAGTGACTAGGGGGTACGGCAGTCGGCGAGTGGGACGTCAGGGGCGGGGTGCCCTATCCCATGCTTGCCACTGCGGCTCGAAGCACGCTGCCGCTCAAGCCACCAGCCACGCGTTTGCGGCGCCGCTGTCGTCATTCGGTGCCCTGGCCGCCGCCGTCCGCTTCCTCCCGCCAGCGGACGGCGGCGCGCCGGGCCTCGCTGGTGTAGATGTAGTCGGCTCCGTGCACCCGCTCCATGTCGAGCGCCAGCCGTTCGAACGCCTCGGCGGCACCGGTCGCGTCGCCCGACCTGCCGCGCAGGTTGGCCAGGTTGTGCCGAGTGGTGAGGACCTGAGGGTGGTCTTCGCCCAGCACCCGAACCCGCTCGGCGAGCAGCTGCTCGGAGATTTCCACGGCGCCGGCCAGGTCCCCGATCTCGCTCAGGTAGTGAGCCCGGTGCCGGAGCGCCACGGTATCGGGGTGCTCTTCGCGCAGCGCTCGATCCCGCTTGTCCAGTTCCTTCTCCGCCTGCCCGAAGGGCTCCGCCGGAGCGAAGGGGTTGCCCAGCACTCTCCTCACCCGCACCGCACCAAGCGCGGCCCCCACCGCCGCGACCGCACCCATGATCACCCATCTCCACGACACGTCAGGCACGCCTCCTTCGCTCCACGCCGTCCGGCAGGCGCCGTTCACATGGTCTTGGCCGTGGTGGACCCGCCGCCTGCATGGACGCCCCGACGGCCCGCGTCAGTTGCCGGCCGCGGATACTCCTTTGCCGCCGGGCCGCGTCGCTCCCGGGATCCTGGCCTCGGAAACCGTGAGCGAGGCGCAGCCTGCAGCCGTCTGCGGCGGCGTGGCATCGCCGAACTGCAGCCGCTCGCACCCGCCGGCAGGCGACGCGGACTTCCACACCGGATTGAGCTCCCAGTACATCCACACACCCCTGACCAGGAGAGAACTACGCAGGCGTGTGCCGGGTGCGGCCGTCCAGTGCCGTTCATGCACTGTCTCCTCGGCCGTCAACTCAGGCAGCTCCCACGGGAGCCGTTGACCGTCTTTGTGGTGCCATCGCGTCTCGTGGCGCAGGTCGATGCCCATGCCACGACGGGTGCTGCAGGCGTGGTAGTCGACAAGGTCGAGAAGGCCGCCGGTGGGCAGGTGGCACAGACGCAGCTGCTGCTTTCCGTAGCCCATCAGCCGCTGGAAGCGGCAGGCGCCGAGGGCTCGGCGGGCGTTGGATCCCCGGACTCAGGCTCCGGCTCGGAGTCGGGCTCGCTCCCCCGCCC
>NZ_JAAKZW010000225.1 GCF_011044995.1 Streptomyces mesophilus
GGTCGAACAACTCCCCCTGAACCCCGGCCTCCCCGCCCGCCCTGACATCCACCGGCGGCCATACGCTCGCCGGCAGGCTCAGCGGCGGATAGCCGGCCACGCCGCTGCGCAGTGCCCCACGCATCGCCTCCAGCGGCATCTCCGCCCCGATCGCCCGGTACAGCACATCGGCGAGACCGCAGTCCGGGTCCACGGCGAGTGCCAGCTCAAGCGCGATCCGCGCCTCGGTCGGATCGTCCACGCACCAGGCCGCCCACCCTGCGAGGGTGCGCACCGCGGCGCCGTACGGGCCGTACACCCCGACGCAACGCCGCGACAGCGCACGCCACAGGCGCAGCGCGGCCGCGGCCCGGGCGCCGTCCATCCAGAGCGTGGCCCGGTCGCGGGTCTCGGGGTCCTGCAGCCCCACCAGCACCCGGGCCACCTCGGCGTCGGTGAGCAGCCGGTCGTCCCGCTCGTCCTCGCGCATCGAGCGCGGTGGCGGGGACTCCTGGAGGCGGGCGATGAGGCCGTTGACCATCACCAGGGTGTCCGCCGCGAGAGCGAGGCACCCCTTCTTGCCCATCAGCCGCGGCAACACCTCCCCCACGGCATCGTCGATGGCCTCCTCCTGGGCGGCGACCGACGGGCCGGTCAGCGGGGTCAGCCGCGTCTCCATCTCCTTTTGCGTGCCCCGCACTTGGATGCCCGCGAAGGTCGCCGACGCGGCGATGACGGACGTGCCGGGCATCAGCATCGGCCGGCCTTCGGCCGGACAGCAGCCCTCGCCCGCTTCCGCGCACACGTAGGACCAATAGCGGTCGCCGGAGAGGCAGAGCGCCTCCAGGACGCGCAGCCCCAAGTCCCGGCAGGTCGCGAGCAGCGCGTCTGCCAGCGGGCGCAGGCTCTCCATCACCTGGCGTCCGCTCTCGCCGGGACCCGGCTCGCGGCACAGATAGGCGACGACCGCGTCGGGCCGCGCACCGCCCGCCCGCTGTTCCACTTCCTGCACCAGACAGCGCGGCAGCTCCTGGCCGATGAACTCCCAGTCCTCGGCCTGCCCGGGGATTCCGAGCCGCACCCGTCCGGCGAACTGTCCGCGGTCGCCCTGGAGCGCGACCAGGACCAGGCTGTCCGAGGGGTGGTACCCCATGAAGTACGGGAGGGCGTCCGCCAGTTCATCCGCGCTGCGCAAGGTGACCATGGGCATCTGGAGGTCACCGGCTGCTGCACTTTCATTGCGTTGCGTCATGCCCCGAGAGTGCACCGGATCGCCAGATTCCGCTTTGCCCTGTGGATAACTCTGGCTAGGGACATGCCAATTACCTGTCGGCGCGACGCAACGAGCGCCGCCTCCCGCCCCTCACCCCGCCGCCGCCAACACCAGCGGCAGCACCGGACCGCTCCCCGCCCGGCGCAGCAGCCGCGCCGCCACAGCGAGCGTCCAGCCGGAGTCGGTGTAGTCGTCCACCAGCAGGACCGGCCCCTTGGCCTGCGCGAGTGCGGCGGCCAGTTCCTCGCCGACCGTGAAGGCCTCGGAGAGCGCCTTGAGCCGCTGCGCCGAGTTGCTGCGCCGCATCACGTTCTCCCCGCGGGTGTACGAGAGGGAACCGAGCAACGGCAGCCGCCCGACCCTCGCGATCCCCTCGGCGAGCGAACCGACCAGCTGCGGGCGGCCCAGGGAGGGCACGGCGACGATCCCGACGGGCCGGTCGACGGCATCCGCCACACCCGGCGCCCAACCCCCCGGCGAACGCGCCCAGTCGGCGAGCACCGCCACCGCCGCGCGCAGCACATCCTCGGGGACCGGCCCGTCCGGGGCCTGTTCGGCGAGCAGCGGCCGCAGCCGGTTGCCCCAGCCGATGTCGGACAGCCGGCCGAGCGCCCGCCCGGTCGAGCACTGCTCGCCCGCGGGGATACGCCCCTTGAGCTCGACACCGAGCGCGGCCATCCCCGTGGGCCACATCTTCCGTGACTCGACCTCCACTCCGGGCCGGTCGAGCTCCTTGGTCGCGCCCTCCAGCGCATCGCCGGACACGGCCGCGTCCACCCAGGGCCCGGCGCAGTTGTCGCACCGTCCGCAGGCGATCGCACCCTCGTCGTCCAGCTGCCGGCGCAGAAACTCCATCCGGCACATGGAGGTGGTGACGTAATCCCGCATGGCCTGCTGTTCGGTCGCGCGCTGCTTGGCCACCCAGGCGTACCGCTCGGTGTCATAGATCCAGTCGGCGCCGGTGGCGGTCCAGCCGCCCTTCACACGCCGTACCGCACCGTCCACGTCGAGCACCTTGAGCATCGTCTCGAGCCTCGTGCGCCTGAGGTCGACAGAGGCTTCCAGGGCGGGTACGGAGAGCGGGCGGCCCGCTCCGGCCAGGGCCGACAAGGTCTGCCGTACCTGCTCTTCGGGCGGGAAGGCGGTGTCGGCGAAGTACCGCCAGATCGCCTCGTCCTCCTTGCCGGGCAGCAGCAGGACGTCGGCGTGTTCGACACCGCGGCCCGCGCGGCCGACCTGCTGGTAGTACGCGATGGGCGAGGACGGCGAGCCCAGGTGGACCACGAAGCCCAGGTCCGGTTTGTCGAAGCCCATGCCGAGCGCCGATGTGGCGACCAGGGCCTTCACACGGTTCTTGAGCAGATCCTCTTCGGCCTGCAGCCGGTCCGCGTTCTCCGTACGCCCCGTGTACGAGGACACCGCGAAGCCGCGTGCCCGAAGGAAGGCGGTGGCCTCTTCGGCGGCGGCGACCGTCAGCGCGTAGACGATCCCGGAGCCCTGCAGTTCGTCGAGGTGCTCGGCGAGCCAGGCAAGACGGTGGGCGGCATCGGGCAGCCGGACCACGCCCAGGCGCAGGCTCTCGCGGTCCAGCGGCCCGCGCAGCACCAGCGCCTCACCGCCCCCGGTGCCCAACTGCTCGGCCACATCGGCCGTCACCCGTGCGTTCGCCGTGGCGGTGGTGGCCAGGACCGGGACACCCGCGGGCAGTTCGGCCAGCATCGCGCGCAGCCGGCGGTAGTCGGGGCGGAAGTCATGGCCCCAGTCGGAGATGCAGTGCGCCTCGTCGACCACCAGGAGACCGGTGGTGGCGGCGAGGCGGGGCAGCACCTGTTCGCGGAAGTCCACCGAGTTCAGCCGCTCGGGGCTGACCAGGAGCACATCGGTCTCGCCGCGCTCCACCTCCCCGTAGATGGCCTCCCACTCCTCCGGATTGGCGGAGTTGATGGTGTGGGCGCGGATACCGGCGCGGGCCGCGGCCTCGACCTGGTTGCGCATCAGCGCGAGCAGCGGCGAGATGATCACCGTGGGTCCCGCACCGCGCCGCCGCAGGAGCGCGGTCGCCACGAAGTAGACGGCCGATTTGCCCCAGCCTGTGCGCTGCACCACCAGAGCACGTCTGTGGTCCTTCACCAGGGCCGCGACGGCCTGCCACTGGTCTTCGCGCAGCCGCGCGGAACCGCCCGCGTCGCCCACGAGTTCGGCGAGCACGGCATCGGCTTCGGTGCGCAGGTCCCCGAAGTCCCCGCCCACGGGAGCCGCCACTTCGGCGCTCAGGTCCACTTCGTCGTCTCGGTGCATCCCCCCATGCAACCGGACACCACTGACATTCGGCGACCTCATCCGGTTTACCTCCGGTAAGCGTCGCTCGGGGCGTTGCCGTACGGCCCTCGGGGAAGGGATATTGACGGCGCACGCGTCGATTTCGGTCAGCAGTGTCAATTGCTCGTTGCCTAGCGGCCGATACGGCGGCGAGAATTGAAGCGCTCCCGCACGGCTCGTAGGTATCCGGCAGTGCTGTGCCGCGGTGCGCTCCCGCACGTCCGACTTCGCCCGCCTCAGGCGGGCGCACAGCCGAAGGGAGGACCGTGACCTTCGGATTCACTCCGTCCGCCGATCCGACGAGACTCGCGTCTGTGTCGCCGCCCGCCGATGCGTCCACCCCACTGGGGCGGCTGCTCGAACCCGCCGAGTGGTCCGCCGCCGGCATTCCGCTGCTGCGCAATCCGCGCGAGGTCGTTCGAGGCTTGTACGAACGGCACCGACCGATGCGGGAGACCGCCGTGGTCGCCGTGCTCGACCAGGAGGAACGCCTCAAGGCCAGCGCCTCGTTCGCCCGCCGTTCCACGCCGGTGGACGGCTGGGTGTTCCGCAACGCGCTGCTCGCCCAGCTGCGCCGGGTGATCCCGCACGATCTGCGCCGCCGCACGCCGGTGCGCACGGCCGTGCTGCTCTACTGCCGGGACGGCGCGGAAAGCTGGACCGAGGAGGACGGCGCCTGGATGTGGGGGCTGCGCGACGCCTGCACCCTGCACGGGCTGCGCTGCGGCGCGTACATCACGCTGACCGCCGGCGGCTGGCAGGTGCTCGGCGAGGGACGCGGCGGCCGGCAGCCGAGCGCCTCCCGGGTGAGCACGGTGACCCCTGTGGCCAACGGGGCCAACGGGGCCGACGCCCCGTACACGGCCAACGGCCATGGCGGTATGGAACTGCTGCGCCGGGCCGCCTCCCTCTGAGCGCTGCCGCACGGTGGGGTCCACCTCACGGGATGGACCCCGCTCACCTCGTACGAAAAGGAAAGCGGCCGAAGCGGCGAGGGCAGCGGCCCAAGTGGCAAGAGCAGCGGCCGAAGCCGCCCGTCCTCAGACCCCCGCGCCCAGCACCGAGTTGATCCGCTGCGGGTCGCCGCACACGATCAGCAGCGCACCCGCGCGGCCCATCGCCAGCGGCAGCGCCGTCGCGGACTGCTCGTCCGTGCCGCCGTTGAGCGCGACGACCACCACGGGCCGGACGGCCGCACGGGCGGCGTGGTCGGCCGAGGCGTAGAAGACGTCGTCGCCGGCTTCGTGCTGCGCCCAGTATGCGGCGTCGCCGAAGCTCAACTCATGGGCGGCCCAAGGGTGCTGCTCCCCGGTGGTGAGCACCAGGATGTCGCCGGGCGCGCGGCCCGAGTCGAGCAGCAGGTCCACCGCTTCCTCGGCCGCGTCGAGCGCGCCCTCGACGGAGGCGGGGATCAACTGGATCTGCGGCGCGGACGGCGCGGTGGCCGGAGCGACCGGCGCGGACGGGGTGACAGCCGGCGTGGGCTGCTCAACAGCCGTTCCGGCAGCGGGCGTCGGCGCGGGCTTGGCCGCATCGCGCGGCGTGCGCTGCACCGGCGGACCCGGGCGGGCGGAGCCGGGACCGGGGCGGCCGGGACGCGGGGCGGCCGCGGGACGCGGACCGGGTACGGGACGAGGGGTCGGCGCTGTGCGGCCGGCGGCCGAAGTGGCGCGGGGACCCTGGACACTCTCGTGAATCTGAGACTCCTCGGGAAGGAGAGGCATGACGGATGTCTATCAAACGCCGGTACGAACCGTAACGGCGGGTGGCACATAAGTACGACCGGCAGGGCAACAAGCCGGAACCGGCCGCCGCGAGCGGCATGGTGTCAGAAATCGAACCCGAGTTGCCCCTCGATTTCCGGGACCGGGACACCGAGCACGGGAGCGCGGGTCTTCTTGAGGTGCCGCCACTTCGGCAGCGCGTCGAGATACGACCACGAGAGCCTGTGGTGCTCGGTCGGCCCCCGCTCCTCCAGAGCGGCCTTGTGCACCGGGGACGGATAGCCCGCGTTCGCCTCGAAGCCGAAGTCGGCGCAGGCCGCGCCCAGTTCGGCCATCATGGCGTCGCGTTCCACCTTGGCGAGCACGGACGCGGCGGCAACGGCCACACAGGACTGGTCGCCCTTGATGACCGTACGCACCTGCCAGGGCGCGCCCAGGTAGTCGTGCTTGCCGTCGAGGATGACCGCGTCGGGCCGTACCGGAAGAGCGTCGAGCGCCCTGACGGCGGCCAGCCGCAGCGCGGCCGTCATGCCCAGGTCGTCGATCTCCTGCGGTGAGGAGTGCCCGAGCGCGTGGGCGGTGACCCAGTCGCCGAGCTCGAGGGCGAGCGCGTCGCGGCGCTTGACGGTGAGCAGCTTGGAGTCGGTGAGGCCCTCGGGCGGGCGGCGCAGACCGGTGATCGCGGCGCAGACCGTGACGGGTCCCGCCCACGCACCGCGTCCGACCTCATCGATACCGGCGATGATCTTCGCGCCGGTCTTCGCCCGGATCGAGCGCTCTACGGTGTGGGTGGGTGCTTCGTACGGCATGGCGGTGCCAGCGTACGCCTGTGGGAGACCGGCAGGACACCCCCGCCCCTCGTCACGCCTCGCGGCGCACCAGCGGGACGATCAGATCGTCGATCATGCGGGCGATCTCGGCGGGCGGCCATTCGCTCCCGTACACCTTGGCGCGGTACATCATCATCGCGGGAATGGCCTCGCAGACATGATCGTTCACGGCCGCGGGGCGCACCTCGTTCCGTCGTACGCCCCGGCTGAGCACCTCGCGGATCGCCTCGATGGCGGGCTGCATCACCCGGCCGAAGATCACCGCCTGGAAGCGTTCGGCCACGCTGCCGTCGCATTCGTGAAGCACCGCACGCAGGGCGAAGCCGGGCCGCGAGTACATCGCGTCGCGCATGGCCAGACAGAGCGTCAGGAGGTCCTCGCGGACGCTGCCGGTGTCGGGCGCCGGGGACAGCGGAGGCATGCCCGACTCGAGCGCGTCGGCGACCAGGTCCTCCTTGGAGGGCCAGCGCCGGTACACCGCCGCCTTGCCGGTCTGGGCGCCGGCGGCGACGCCTTCCATGGTCAGGCCGTTCCAGCCGACCTTGCTGAGCTGCTCGAGCGCGGCGTCGAGGATGGCGCGTTCGAGTACGGCTCCGCGCCGCCTCGGGGCCACCACCTGAGCGGGGCAGGACTGGGCGGGAGCGGCCGTCCAGCGCGAAGTAGCCATGTTTCTCTCTTCGTTGAGACCGGTCGCGCCGCGCCGGGCGGCGGAGGGGGTGCGTGGGGGCGCACCGCGGGGAATCTCCGCTTCCGGTACCGCGCGGGGTCCTTACAGGATCGCAGGCGCGCGGGCCGCTCGCGACGGGTCGAACGGCACGAATCACTCGCCCCACGGGCATCGGGTCCCGGCCGGTCAAGGAACGCCCAACTCCCCAAGAATTTCCTTGTGTTCAAGAAGAACCGCTCGCTAGGGTCCCCCTAGTGAACGCTGTCGTTCACTAAGACGCCCAGGGGAGCATCAGTGTCACAGTCACACGAGGACATCCGCGTCGCGGACCCGGAACCGGATCCGGTGCCCGGCGCGACCACCGCCAAGTCGCCCCATGCCGGGATAGCCCTGTTCATCATCGCGGCCTGCCAGCTGATGGTCGTCCTCGATGCCACCATCGTGAATATCGCGCTGCCGCACATCCAGGACGCGCTCAAGTTCTCCACCACCGACCTGACCTGGGTCGTCAGCGCCTACACCCTCACGTTCGGCGGTCTGCTGCTGCTCGGCGGACGCGCGGGCGACATCCTCGGCCGGCGCAGGGTGTTCATGTTCGGCATCCTGCTGTTCACGTTCGCCTCCCTGATCGGCGGCTTCGCCCAGGAGCCCTGGCAGCTGCTCGCGGCGCGCGCCCTGCAGGGCGTCGGCGGTGCGATCGCCTCGCCGACTTCGCTCGCGCTGATCACTTCCACGTTCCCCGAAGGCCCGGAGCGCAACAAGGCGTTCGGTGTCTTCGCCGCGGTCTCCGCAGGTGGCGGTGCGGTCGGTCTGCTCGCCGGCGGCATGCTCACCGAGTGGCTCGACTGGCGCTGGGTGCTCTTCGTCAACGTCCCGATCGGTGTACTGATCGCGGTGCTCACCCCCAAGTACATCCAGGAGTCGGAACGCCACCCCGGCCGCTTCGACTTCGCCGGCGCGATCACCTCGACGCTCGGCATGGTCGCCCTTGTCTACGGCTTCATCCGCGCGGCAGGCGAAGGCTGGAAGGACGGCCTGACGGTGGCCTCGTTCGCCGCGGCCGTCGTACTCCTCGCGGTCTTCATCTACATCGAGACCAAGGCGAAGGACCCGATCACCCCGCTGAAGATGTTCCGCGACCGCAACCGCTCGGGCACGTACGTGATCATGCTGAGCCTCGCCGCCGCGATGTTCGGAATGTTCTTCTACATCGTGCTCTTCGTGCAGAACGTGCTCGGTGACACCCCCATCGAGGCCGGCCTGAAGTTCCTGCCGGTGACGGTGGCGATCGTGTTCGGCGCGGGGCTTTCGCAGGCGCTGCTGCCCAAGCTCGGCCCGAAGCCCTTCATGGTCGTCGGCTCGTCCTTCGTGATCGTGGGCCTCGGCTGGCTGACCCTGATCGACACCAGCAGTTCGTACCTCGGCGGCGTCCTCGGTCCGATGCTGCTCTTCGGCTTCGGCATGGGCCTCAACTTCGTGACGCTGACCCTCACCGCGGTCTCCGGCGTCGCCCAGCACGAGGCGGGCGCGGCCTCCGGTCTGCTCAACGCGACGCAGCAGGTGGGCGGTTCACTCGGCCTCGCGATCCTGACCACTGTCTTCGGTACGGCCAGCCGCGACGAGGCGAAGACCCAGATCGCCGACTTCATGGCGACCGCCACACCCGAGCAGCAGGCAGCCTTCGCCAAGACCGGGGAACTGCCCAAGGGTTCGCCGTGGGCCAAGGAAATCCTCTCGGAGGGCATCTCCACCGGCTTCATCCCGGCGGTCGCGATGGCGGTCCTCGCGCTGATCACCGCGATCTTCGTGATCAGGGTGCGCAAGAGCGACCTGGACGCCCTCAGCGGGACGTCCACACCGGTGGCTCACTGATCTTCCCGGGTACGGAAATGGGGCGCCCCTCAGTCCGAAGGGCGCCCCATTCCTTTCCCGTACGTCGCTGCTCAGTACTCCGAGCGGTCCGTCCCCGTGTCGATCACATCCAGGTCGTAGCAGTTCACGTCCTCGCGCAACGGACGCCCCTCGATGATCGACCGCGCCCGGGACTCCCCGTAACTCATCGCGTACCAGGGCGCCTTGTCCTCGCCCAGCGACTCCATCAGCGGCTTGAGAGCACAGCTGCGCAAGGGTTCGGGCAGCTTGTCGAGCGCGGGTACAGCGTCGGCCGAGAGCCCGGAGACGTAGTCGACGTCGAACTTCTTGGTGTCCCCGTAGCGCTGGACGTTCTGCTCGGCCACCATCCCGTCCGGCGAGACAAGGCCGAAGACCAGCACACCGCCCGCCGCACTGGCGATCACGGCGCGGGGCAGCCAGCGCGCGCCCCACACCCCGGCCGCCATGATCAGCACGATCACCAGGCCGAGCCACAGCTCCATGGCGGTGACGGAGATCCTGAGCCTGGTGAGGCCGTACGCGTCGACGTACATCTGCATCCGGCGCAGCGCGGAGGCGACGACGATCAGGGTCAGCACACACAGGGTGCCGAGCACGGCGCGCACCAGGGTGCGGTCGCGCCGTCCGTCGCGCGGCGACCAGCGCAGCGCGAGCGCGATCACCCCGAGGGTGAGCAGGGTGGCGAACAGGAGCTGCCAGAAGCCCTGCCGGGCGTACTCGGAGTAGGTGAGGCCGTCCTTGAGCGCGGCCTCGTAGCCGCCGAAGAGCACGGTCAGCTGGATGAGGTTGAAGACGGCGAAGAGGAGGTTCAGGACGACCAGCGGCAGGGCCCATTCGACCCGCCCGCGGGCACGCCCTGGCTTGACCTCGATCCTGTCCCAGCGCAGCGGTGCCGCAGCCGTGTACGCGGCCGCCACGGCGCCGAGCACGCCGAGCGCGAAGAGCAGGAACCGCAGCGGGCCGTCGGACAGGTCGGCGTCCGGAATCAGACTGCCGAGCAGGTCCGCGAACGTGGAGTCCGCGGCGGCGAACAGCGCGCCGAAGACCAGCAGCAACACGATGGCCACGGCGACGGCCCGCACGATCGGTGCGAGCGAACCACGCGCGCCGCCGGTCCGCGCACGCACCCCGCGCCAGGCCCAGACCGCGCCGGGTCCCACGGCACCGAACAGACCGAGCGGGTTGAGCAGAACGCCCGGCCAGCGGCGCGTACCGTGCAGCGCGAGCGAGCCGAGGCCGAACGCGGCGGCCACCGCGAGGAACGACGGCCAGTCGGCGTCGCGCAGCGCGGGCACCGCGAGCAGCGCCAGACCGCCGGCCCCCCAGGCCAGCGTCCAGCCCCGGGGCAGCCGGCCCGCGGCCTGCGCGGCGAAGTACGCGGCGAGGGCGAGCGGTACGGCGACGATCAGCAGATTCACCGCCACACCGTCGGCGAGCAGCAGCGCGCTCAGGACACCCGCGGCGAGCGCGCTGGCCAGGGTCGCGGTGCGCACGGGCGCGGCGTCCGCGGCGGTGATGCCGTCGAAGACCGACGGGGGGCGCTGGTGCGTGGCCCAGGGGTTGGGCGGCGGGCCGGCCGCCGCCTTGGTGCGCGCGGCGGTGGACTGCGGCGGGACGGACGTGCCCCAGGCGACGGCGGCCTCGGCGAGCGTGCGGGGCGGGACGGCGTCCTGCGGTTCCTCCGCGGCTACGGCGGGAGCTTCTCGTACGACTGAACCGTCAGGACCTACGACTGAACCGTCAGGACCTTCCCGTACGACTGACCCGTCAGGACCTTCCCGTACGGCTTCATCGGCTGCTCGCTGCTCCGGAGCGCCCCGCTTCCGGGGCTCGGCGCCCTCGGGCCCGGTACCAGGCTCGGGCTCGGGTACTTCGGGTGTGGACGGTGTATCGGACACGGGACCCCCTCCCGACCGGCCTGGACCTGGCTGAGGGCCCCGGGCCGGTGTCTCGTCGGCACCCGCCCGTCGAGCGTCACTGGCTCATGGCTGCATCGAAGCATCCGAAGATCATCGGGCGGTGTGGGCCGTCAGAGTAGCCCCAGGGCAGCACGGCAAGGGCTGCCCGGCCCCGTATACGAGGGCTCTGTGGCAGGACCGTGACAGTTGGCGCCGCCCGGCGTCAGGCCGCGGTGGGCGCCCACTCGGGCAGGCACTCCGTGCGCTTCGCCCACTCGGCCGGCGGCGCACCCGCCTGCCCGGCCGCGACGACGCCGCCCGCGATGGCGCAGGTGGTGTCCACATCGCCGCCGACCTGGGCGGTCGTCCAGAACGTCGTGGCGTAGTCGCCGAGCCCGCGCGCCGCGGACCACAGCGCGAACGGCACCGTGTCATGCGCGGAGGTGCGCCGGCCGCAGCCGAGCACGGCCGCGACGGTGTTCGCGTCGCCGTAGTCGAGCATGTCGCGGGCGCGGCGCAGCCCGGCGCCCACGGCGCTGCGCGGCACGAGGTCGATCACGCCGTCGAGCAGCACCCGGCCGGTCAGCGGCTCCTTCGCACCGGCCACGAGAGCGGCCGCGGCGGCCACGGCCATCGTGCCGACGACCGCTTCGCGGTGCTGATGCGTGGTGTACGCGGAGATCTCGGCCTGATGGGTGGCCTGCTCGGGATCGTCGGCGTACCAGGCACCGAGCGGCGCGATGCGCATCGCCGCGCCATTGCCCCAGGAGCCCTGGCCGTTGAACAGACCGGCCGCCAGCTCGCGCCAGTCGCCGCCCTCGCGGATCAGGCGCAGCATCCGGTTCACGGCGGGCCCGTAGCCGCGGTCGAAGTCGTGGTGGTGCGCGAAGGACTGCGCGAGAGCGTCCTGGTCGATGCGGTGGTACCGGGCGAGCACGGCCACGACGGAGCAGGCCATCTCGGTGTCGTCGGTCCACTGCCAGGCGCCTTCGGGGACCTCACGGCGCTTGAGCAGCGGATAGTTCTCGGGCACGAAGTACTGCGAACCGAGAGCGTCCCCCACGGCCAGACCGCGCAGGCTGGCGAGGGCACGGCCGAGGCGGGCGTCGGCGGAACCTGCGGCAGGGGAGGAGGATTCAGCGATCATCGCGCCCCCACTCTAACGAATCCGCCCATACGTCTCGAATAAATGCGCGGTCACTCTTCGATCACTAAATGCGCGGTCCCTCTTCGGTCACTAAATGCGCGGTCGCCCTTCGGTCACCGTTGCCCCCGCCTGCGTCCGTGCACCTCAGGCTCACGCCACCTGTCGAAAGGCCGGTCCAGTCGGTACCGCCCGTCCTCGCCGAGGACCAGCACCCGCATCTCCGCGTTGCCCGGATTGCACAGCGCCTCGAACTCCGCGACCGACCAGTGGAACCACCGCATGCAGAACAGCCGCATCGTCAGTCCGTGCGTCACCAGGAGCACGTTCGGCGGATGCTCCGGGTCCTCGAAGCTGCGGTACAGGCTCTCCAGGAACGCCCCCACCCGGTCGTACACATCGGCCCCGGACTCGCCCTGCGCGAAGCGGTAGAAGAAGTGCCCGTACGCGTCGCGGTAGGCCTTCTGCAGCCGGACGTCGTCCCTGTCCTGCCAGTTTCCCCAGTCCTGCTCGCGCAGCCGCGGCTCCTCGCGCACCCGGACCCGCGCGGGGTCGAGCCCGAAGGCGTCGAAGGTCTCGAGCGTGCGTCGATACGGCGATACGTAGACACTCACGCGCTCGTCCCCGAACAGCTCGCGCAGCCGCTCCCCCGTCTCCTCGGCCTGCTCCCAGCCCCGCCCGGTGAGCATCAGCGCATGGTCGGGCTCGCGTTCGTACACCGAGTCGTCGGCATTGCCCTCCGACTCCCCGTGCCGGACGAGAACGATCCGCCGAGGTCGCGCCATGCCGAAACCCTAGATCGCCGCACGGACGCGTGCGCGATCAGGGCGCCCCTGGCGTCCGACGGCCTACACGGTCCACTGCGGCAGCAGCTTGACGATGTCCCCGTCGAGCCCGATCAGGTCCTTCTCGGTCCCGGCCCGCAGCGAAAGGCGCTCCACCCGCTCCTGGCGGTATTTCCCGTGCTCGGCCCCGGACTGCCACATGGACAGGACCAGGAACTCGCTGCCGGGCGCCTCGGAGAAGAAGCCCCGCACCATGCCGGGCGAACCGGCCATCGCGGGATTCCACACCTTCTGCTGCATCAGCGCGAAGTGCTCGACCTGCTCCTCGTGCACCCGGCAGTGCGCGATCCGCACCAGGTCCGCGTCGGTGAACCGCGGCTCGAAGCCCGTCTTCACATCGAAGCGGTAGTCGAACAGCTTGACCTGCATGTTCGTATACGTACCGGCCTGAGCGGAGGCCAGCCGGTCATGGGAGCGGGCCATGAACGAGTCGTAGAACGACCGGCTCTCCCAGAAGGCGAAGAGATGCACCACATCGGCCCGCCGCGTGCTCCATCCCCCGCCCTGCCCCCGAAAC
>NZ_JAAKZW010000226.1 GCF_011044995.1 Streptomyces mesophilus
TCCCTGCCGTCGCCCACCGCCCCGCCCAACTGGTCGGCAACACCCCGGTGTTGTGGATCGACCGTCCCTTCGCCCCGCCCGGCCGCGGGTTCTTCGCCAAGCTCGAAGGCGCCAATCCCGGCGGCATCAAGGACCGTCCGGGCCTGCACATGATCCGCGAGGCACGGCGCCGCGGTGTGCTGCGGCCAGGTGCGCCCGTGGTCGAGTCGTCCAGCGGCACGCTCGGGCTCGGGCTCGCGCTGGCCGGCCTGACGTACGGGCATCCGGTCACCGTCGTCTCCGATCCCGGGATGGAGCCGGCGATGGTCCGGCTTCTGACCTCGCTCGGCGCGTGCGTCGACCGGGTGGACCGGCCGCATCCGGCCGGCGGCTGGCAGGAGGCCCGGCGGGCCCGGGTCGCCGAACTCCTGGCCGCGCGGCCGGGTGCGTACTGCCCGGATCAGTACAGCAACCCCGACAACGTCGCCGCGTACGGCCCCCTCGCCGCCGAACTCACCGCCCAGCTCGGCCGGATCGACGTCCTGGTCGTGGCCGTCGGCACCGGCGGGCACTCCGCCGGGATCGCCAAAGGGCTGCGCCACCGCTCCCCCGGCCTGCGCGTCGTCGGCGTGGACTCGGTCGGCTCGGCGATCTTCGGACAGCCCGCGGCGCCGCGGCTGATGCGCGGGCTCGGCTCCAGCATCCATCCGGCGAACGTGGATTACGACGCGTTCACGGAGGTGCACTGGGTGGCGCCCGGCGAAGCGGTGTGGGCCTGCCGCGAGTTGGCGCGGCGGCACTACGCGTCGGGCGGCTGGAGCGTGGGCGCGGTGGCGCTGGTGGCCGGGTGGGTGGCCCGGACCTCACCGCCGGGGACGCGGATCGCGGCGGTGTTCCCCGACGGTCCGTACCGCTATCTGGAGACGGTCTATAACGACACCTGGTGTGCGGAACAAGGGATTCTGGACCTCACACCACCCCTGGATCCCGCCGAGATCGCGACGCCCGACGCGCGCGTGGTGACGTGCTGGACGCGGTGCGGACAGGTCCGCGACCCGCTCGCCCGTACGGCAGGTGTGCGATGAAGGGGCTCCGCGAGCAGGTCGCGTCCTTCGATCCGGCCGTACGTCTCCTGATGGTCAATCAGTTCGCCATCAACCTGGGCTTCTACATGCTGATGCCCTATCTCGCCGACCACTTGGGCCACGGACTCGGGCTCGCCGCCTGGGCGGTGGGTCTGGTGCTCGGCGTACGGAATCTGTCGCAGCAGGGGATGTTCCTGGTGGGCGGGACGCTCGCCGACCGCTACGGGTGCAAGCCGATGATCCTGGCCGGGTGCGCGCTGCGGACCGTGGCCTTCGCGCTGCTCGGCTTCGCCCAGTCGCTGCCCGCGCTGCTCGTCGCGTCGGCGCTGACGGGGCTCGCGGGCGCGCTGTTCAATCCGGCGGTACGGGCGTACTTGGCGGCCGAAGCCGGTGAGGAGCGGCGGGTCGAGGCCTTCGCCACGTTCAACGTCTTCTACCAGGCCGGCATCCTGGTCGGCCCGCTCGCCGGACTCGCGCTTCTGGCCTGGGACTTCAGGGCCGTGTGCGCGGCGTCGGCGGTCATCTTCGGCGCCCTGGCGCTGCTCC
Organism: Streptomyces mesophilus; assembly: GCF_011044995.1. Lineage (GTDB taxonomy): Bacteria > Actinomycetota > Actinomycetes > Streptomycetales > Streptomycetaceae > Streptomyces > Streptomyces mesophilus. Next base: position 1,611 of record NZ_JAAKZW010000226.1, read on the forward strand.
AGGCGCAGGCGCTGCCCGGGCGTCCGCCCCTGGACCGCGGCGCCGAACCGGCCTGGCGTGCGGTGCTCGGCGACTGGCGGTCGATCGCGGCGAACCGGCCGTTCCTGCTGTTCGCGCTGGCCATGTCCGGCAGTTACGTCCTGGCCTTCCAGGTGTACCTCGCGCTGCCGCTGCGGGCACGGGAGCTGTTCGGCGAGCACACGGGCGTGGTGACGGGCGCCGTGTTCGCCGTGTCCGCGCTCGCCGCCCTGTCCGGCCAGTTGAGGCTGACGGCCTGGGCGAAACGGACGCTGTCCGGGCCGCGGGCCATCGCCTGCGGGCTCGCGCTGATGGGCGCCGCGTTCCTGCCGCTTCTGTACGACGGACCTTTCGTGTACGGGGTGTTGAGCCTCGCCCTGTGCGCCGCGCTGCTCGCGTGGGGCGGGGCGCTGCTCTATCCGTTCGAGATGGACACCGTGGTCAGGCTGTCCGGCGAGCGCCTGGTCGCCACGTACTACGGCGCGTACAACACGGCATCGGGCCTCGCGATCGCGGCCGGCAACCTGGCGGTGGGCACCCTGTTCGACACGGGCGTGACCTGGCTGCCCTGGGCAGCCCTCGCCGCAACGGGCGCAGTGTGCGCGACCGCGATCACAGCCCTGGACCGCGCCGGCCATCTCCGCCCGGAACGCCCGGAGCTGGCCCTCACGTCCGGCGGATAGCGCGATAGGGGGACCAATTGTCCTGCGCGATGTCCGCTATGGGCGGGTACGTCGAGACAATCGGTCCCCCGATCAATCGGTCCCCGGCCTCCGGCCTCCGCCCCCGGTCAGGCGGTCGGTTCCAGGAGGCGGGACAGGAGGTCGTCCAGGCTGAGCAAGCCCGTCAGGTTCCTCCGCTCGTCGCGGACCAGCGCGAGGGTGGCTCGGTGGTGGCGGAGGGTTTCGACGGCGTCGGCGATCGTGTCGGTGGTGGCGAGTTCCGGTACCGGGCGGGCCAGTTCGCGGGCCGTCGGGGTGCGGCCCTGGGCGCGGGCGACCAGGGCGTCGCGGGCGTGCACCGAGCCGAGGACCGCCGTGTCACCGAGGACCGCCCGGCCGTCACCGAGCACCGCCGTGTCACCGAGGACCGCCCGGCCGTCACCGGGCACCGCCGGTCCGTCCAGGACCAGGAGGCGGGTGCGGTCGTGCGCCGAGGCGACCTCGAGGATCTCGTCGACGCCGGCCGCGGCCCGTACGGACGTGATCCGGTCCGCGGGCGTCTGCAGCGCGCCGACCGGGGTCAGCGGCTCGGTGAGCGAGCTGGTGATCAGGTCGGAGTCGGTCTCGCTGATCAGGCCGAGGCGTTCGGACTCCTCGACCAGATGGGTCAGTTGCTCACGGTTGTGGACCGAGGCGAGCTCGTCGCGAGGAGTGACGCGGCACAGCCGTACGAGCGCGTTGCTGACCGCGTTGAGCACCCGGATCAGCGGGCGTACGGCCTTGACCAGCGCGCGGAAGGGCGGGGTGAGCAGCATCGCCGAGCGTTCGGGGTGGGCGATGGCCCAGGACTTGGGGGCCATCTCGCCGAGCACCATGTGCAGGAACACCACGACGATCATGGCGACGGCGAACGCGATGCCGTAGCTGAGGCCGGCGGGCAGGCCCAGCTTCTCCAGGAGCGGGTCGAGTTCGTGCGAGATCGCCGGCTTGGAGATCGCGCCGAGCCCCAAGGTGCACAGGGTGATGCCGAGTTGGGCGCCCGCGAGCATCAGGGACAGTTCGCGCATGCCCGCGAGGGCGGACTTGGCGCCGCGCTGCCCTTGGGCCGCGGCCTGTTCCATACGGTGCCGTTTGGCGGCGACCAGGGCGAACTCGGCGGCGACGAAGAAGCCGCTGCCGACCAGGAGCAGGAGCGTGACGAAGAGGGCCATGGGGAAGCTCATGCCGTGGCCTCCTCGGGCCTCTCCAGGCCATCGGGGACGCGTTCGATCCGTACGCGTTCGGGGACGTGGCGGTCCAGGCGGAGGACCGCGATCTCGGCGCCCGACCCGTCGGCGAGGGGGACCGTGAGCCGGTCGCCGATGGCCGGGAAGCGGCCGAGGCGGTCGATGACCAGGCCGGCCACGGTGTCGTAGTCGTCGTCCTCGGGCAGCTCGATCCTGGTGGCGTCGGCCACCTCGTCGAGTCGGCGGCCCGCGTCGATCAGCCAGCCCGGGCCGTCCGCTACGGCCGTCTCCACCACCGCGTCGGACTCGTCCGCGATATCGCCGACGAGTTCCTCGGCGATGTCCTCGTACGTGACGATGCCCGCCACGCCACCGTGCTCGTCGAGCACGACGGCGAACTCGTCGTCCCGCTCCCGCATCTGCGCGACCGCGCCCGGCAGCGGCAGCGTGTCGGGCAACAGCAGGGGACGGCGGGCCAGTTCGCCCGCGGTGGCGCGCTCGAAGCGCGCGGCGGGCAGCCGCATCAGCTCCCTTACGCCGAGCACGCCTGCCACGTCGTCGGGGTGGTCGCCGAGCACCGGGTAGTTGGAGTGCCCGTACTTGCCGATCAGGGCCACGGCCTCGGCCGCGGTCGCGTCCCTGCGGACGAAGACGGCGTCCGCGCGCGGCACCATCACCTCGTCCACGGTGCGCTCGGAGAAGTCCAGGGCGTGGTCGAGGAGTTCGGCGGTCGCCTCCGGCAGATGGCCGTGCTCATGGGACTCGCCGATGAGGTGGCTCAGCTCCTCGAGGGTGGCGCCGTGGTGGAGCTCCTCGACCGGTTCGATGCCGATCCTGCGCAGGATCCGGTTGGCCGCGCCGTCGAAGATCCGAACGATCGGGCCGACGACCTTCAGATACGCGAGGGTCGACGCCGAAAGGGACTTGGCGAGGCGTTCGGGGACGGCGAGGGCCAGGTTCTTGGGGGCCAGCTCGCCGATGACCATCTGGAGCACGGTGGCGACCACGAAGCCGGTCACGACCGAGATCACGGAGACCGCGCCCGCGGAGAGTCCGGTCCCTTCGAGGGCCGGGCCCAGGAGGCCGGACACGGACGGTTCGGCGAGGAAGCCGACGACCAGACCGGTGACGGTGATGCCCAGCTGCGCGCCGGACAGCATGAACGAGAGCTTCCCGAGGACCTTCACCGCCCGGGCCGCGCGCTTGTCGCCCGCCTCGGCCTCACGGGCCAGAGCCAGGCGGTCGGCTGCCACGTAGGCGAATTCCTGGGCGACGAAATAGCCGGTGCCGGCCGTCAGGACGAGCACGGCGAGCAGGCCGAGCACGGAGCTCAGCATCGGTCACCGCCACGGGGGCGGTGGTGGGTACTGGGAGGCTCACCCATCGCGGGCTCTTGGCTCCTTATCGCCTGCGGATTCCCGTATGCGGATTCCCGTATGCGGATTCCCGTATGCGGACACTTCTCCACCTACTGTAAAGGAATCGCAAAGAAGCGCATGGGGGCAGGGATCCTGGGGGCCGTCCGATGATTTTCGGGTGCGGCGGAGGTCCGCCTCGTGAGCTCATCTGCCGGCCGAGGCAGCTGACCGCGAACGCCTCACGAAAGGTTCCCGGATGACGGAGCAGAAGCGGCCGCCGAGCCGTGACGTATGGCCGCTGATCCATGCCGAACGGGCCGCGCTGGCCGATGACCTCGCGGGTCTGGACGCCGAGGGATGGTCCACGCCCTCGCTGTGCACCGAGCTGACGGTACGGGAGGTCCTGGCGCATCTGACCGCCTCCGCGCAGCTGACGCCGGCGAGCTGGATGGCGGGTGTGCTGCGCTGCCGGTTCGACTTCGACAAGCAGGTGGCGATGCAGCTTGAGCGGCAGCTCGGCGCTGATCCGGCCGAGACGCTGGAGCGGTTCCGGCGGTCGGTCACCAGTACGCGCAAGCCCCCGCTGCCGGCGGTCGCGATCCTCGGCGAGACGGTCGTGCACGGTGAGGACATCCGGCGGCCGCTGGGCATCCGGCACAGCTATCAGGCCGAGGCGCTCACGGCGGTGGCCGAGTACTACCGGGGCACGGATCTCGTGGTGCTCGCGAAGGGCCGGATCGGCGGGCTGCGCCTGGTGGCCGACGACGGCCCCTTCTCGGCGGGGACGGGACGGTCGGTGAAGGGCAGCACCCTGGCTCTGGTGATGGCGATGACCGGCCGGAGCGCTTACTGCGACGAGTTGGAAGGGGACGGGGTGGAGGTGCTGAGGGAGCGGGCCGGAATGGGGTGAGGCGAGGGCTGCCCACGGACCAGGTATCGGCGATCGGTCATCGGCCATCGGCCATCGGTCTGAGTACCTGCGCAGAGGGCCCGGATGAGTATCCGTACGGTGGTCGCGCGCGCCGCCGACGGGGACGCTGGAGGCATGCACAAGAACCTCTCCGACCCCGCCCGCCAGGTGATCGCCGCACTCGCCCTGGCCGCGCTGACCGCAGGTGCCTGGGCCGTCTGGCTCGGCTGGGACCAGCGGCGCGATGTGCACCCCGACGGCTCGACGACCGGGCCGTACGAGGCATGGCAGGTGATCGGTCTGGTGCTGACCCTGCTCGCGCCGCTGTACTGGACGGCAACGCGCCGCCACCCCGCCGTCCCTGTCGTCGGCATCACCGCCGGGCTGACCGCCGCCGCCTTCTACGACTGGTCGGACGACGCCAGCGGCCTGTTCATGGTCGGTGTGACGATGGTCCTGGCCGGCAGCCTCGCCGTGACCTCCGCCCTGTCCGCCGTGCTCGTGTCCGCCAAGAAGCCCAGGGGAGCCCAGGGGCCGGCCCTGCAGTGGGGCGGCTGACCGGCCGCCGGTGCGCGCTCGCGCGTCCTCGCGCGTCCTCACGCCTCCTCGGCGTCCTCGCGCACCGGTGGCCGAAGTCCCTTCCCCGGGTCGGGACTTGACTCCCGTACGAGAAAAGGCCCCCGGGCAGGCCCGTCCGGTGGCACCCTCGCGCCCGCCATGGCGCCACACGCGCCATAATTGGCGTCATGGACCTCACGCCGTATGTGGACACCCTTCGCCAGGAGCTCGCGACCGCCGCCGACGCCGCGGGCCCGGAGGCGCGCGATCTGGCCGAGCGGCTGTCCGCACCGCTGGAGTCGGCCACCCGGCTGACCCTTCTGCACGCCCTGTCGGCGGCGATGGACGAGGTCACCCGTGAGCTCGCGCCCGGCTCGGTGGACGTGCGGCTGCGCGGGCTCGACCCCGAGTTCGTGGTGACGGCCCCGCCCGCGTCGGAGCCGTCGCCCCAGCCGTCCGCGCCGCCGCAGGCCCCGCTGCCCCCGGCGCCACCGGTCGCGCCCGAGGCCGACGACGGTTCGATGGCGCGCATCAACTTCCGGCTTCCGGCCCACCTCAAGACCCGGGTCGAGGAGGCCGCGGCGCGCGACAGCCTGTCGGTCAACGCCTGGCTCGTGCGCGCCGCGTCCCAGGCCATCAGCCCGTCCCCCCGCCAGGAACAGCCCGCCGCGCACCACTCGCGCGGGGCCGGTCAGGGGTTCACGGGGTGGGTCGGCTAGCAGCCGGCGGGGGTCGCCTGAGCAGTTGGCAGAGGGTCGGCCAAGCAGTCAGCGGAGGGGCGGCCAAGCAGTCACCCGAAGCCCCCGGCTGCCGCATTCGATGCGGCGGCCGGGGGCTTTTTCGTTTTCTGCGTACGGTGCATGACCTGCGCAGACGCCCCTGGCTGGCGCCACGTAGCGCCATCCCGCGCCATGACCGCTTGACATGGCGCCACGCGTGGCGCCATAGTGGCGTCATGAACCTCACGCCGTACGTCGACACCCTCCGCCAGGAGCTGGCGACCGCCGCCGAGACGGCCGGGCCCGAGGCCCGCGCCATGGCCGAGCGGCTCACCTGGCCGCTCGAGTCCGCGGCCCGGCTCGCGCTGCTGAACGCGCTGTCGGACGCCATGGCCGAGGTCACCCGCGAGCTGGCGCCGGGCTCCGTCGGAGTACGGCTGCGGGGGACCGACCCTGAGTTCGTGGTGAGCACGCCCCAGCCGTACGAGGCCGAGCGCCCCACCGCGCCGACGCCCCCCGCACCGCCCGCCGTGCCCGACCCGGCCGCCTACGCGGACGGCGACGACAGCGGCACCGCCCGGATCAACCTCCGGCTGCCCGCGCACCTCAAGGCGCAGGCGGAAGGGGCCGCCACCCGCGACGGCCTCTCGCTCAACGCCTGGCTCGGCCGCGCCGTGGCCGCCGCCCTGGCCCCGCCGCCGCCCGTCCCGCACCACCCCGACCACCCGCGGGACTTCACCGGCTGGGCCGGCTAGAGCGCCCGCGCCGCGCGCCCCGCGCCGCGGCCACCCCACAGACTTCGCACCGGCTCCCCCATCGACTTCGCACCGACTTCGCACCGTAAGGACGGACCCGAGATGACCAGTTACGAGACCCCCGGCCCCATCACCCTCTCCGTCGAGGGCGACATGGTGAACCTGCGGATCACCGCGAGCGACCGCACCGACACCACCGTCGAGGTGACGCCGACCAACGACGCCAACGACCGCGACGTACGCACCGCACAGAACACCCAGGTCACCTTCTCCGGCGGCCGGCTGCTCGTGAAGGCCCCCAAGTCGCGGTCCGTGTTCAACAAGTCCGGCGGTATCGACGTGGTGGTCGAGCTCCCGGCCGGCTCCGCCCTGGGCAGCAACGCCTCGATGATCTACATCGACGGCCAGGGCCGCTTCGGGGACATCACGGTCAAGACCTCCATGGGCAACATCCAGCTCGACGAGGTCGGCAACGCGAACATCAAGACCGGCTTCGGCGACATCCGTGTCGACCGGGCGAGCGGCAGCGACCACCAGTTCATCTCCGGTACGGGCCGGATCGACCTCGGCGAGATCGACGGCTCCGCGACCGTGAAGAACAGCAACGGCGACAGCGCCGTCGGCGACATCACCGGCAATCTGCAGGTCAAGTCGGCCAACGGCCGGATCTCCGTGGGCACTGCGCACGCCGATGTGCAGGCGACCTCGGCGACCGGCGGCATCCGGATCGGACGGGTCGAGCGCGGCCAGGTCCGGTTCGAGACCTCGGTGGGCCAGCTGGAGATCGGTATCGCCGAGGGCACGGCCGCCTGGCTCGACGTGAGCACCAAGGGCGGCGCCGTACGCAACTCGCTCGGCGCGGGCGCCGGACCGGACGCCTCCAAGGAGACCGTCGAGGTGCGTGGCCGCACCTCGGTCGGCGACGTGATCATCCGCCGCGCCTGATCCCCGTACACACGCCCGACCGCCTTACACAACAAGCCACTTCACCCCCTTACCCACGCACAGGAGGCAGGCTGTCATGAGCACATCCACTGTTGCTCCCGCCGCCATCACCGCCCTCGGTCTACGGAAGTCGTACGGAGACAAGGTCGTGCTCGACGGGATCGATCTGACGATCCCGGAGGGCAGCATCTTCGCCCTGCTCGGTCCGAACGGCGCCGGCAAGACCACCACCGTGGAGATCCTCTCCACCCTGATCGCCGCGGACGGCGGCGAGGCGCAGATCGCCGGATACGACATGGTCCGCCAGGCCGCGAAGGTGCGCCGGTCGATCGGTGTCACCGGGCAGTTCTCGGCCGTGGACAACCTCCTCACGGCCGAGGAGAACCTGATGCTGATGGCCGACCTCAGCCATCTGCCCAGGGCCGAGGGCAAGCGGCGCGCGGCCGGTCTGCTCGAGCGCTTCGACCTCACCGAGGCCACGCACAAGACGGCCGCCACGTTCTCCGGCGGTATGCGCCGCAAGCTGGATCTGGCGATGACCCTGGTCGCGAGCCCCGGCATCATCTTCCTCGACGAGCCGACCACCGGGCTCGACCCGCGCAGCCGGCGCACCATGTGGCAGCTCATCCGCGATCTCGTCGGCCAGGGCACCACGATCTTCCTCACCACGCAGTACCTGGAGGAGGCCGATCAACTCGCCGACCGTATAGCGCTGTTGGACCACGGCCGACTGGTCGCCGAGGGCACCGCCGAGGAGCTCAAGCGGCTGATCCCCGGCGGACACGTCAGGCTGCAGTTTTCGGATGCGGCCCAACTCGCGGCCGCGGCGGGTGTGTTCGGGGTCGCCACCAGCGACGAGGAGTCGCTCACGCTGCAGATCCCCAGCGACGGCTCGACCGCCAATCTGCGCGCCATCCTCGACGTCCTCGACACCACCCAGGTGCACGCCGAGTCGCTGACCGTGCACACCCCCGATCTGGACGACGTCTTCCTGACCCTCACGGGCCGCCCCAAGGACGACGGCGCCGCCCTCCCCCACCCGTCGCAGTCGAAGGAGTCGGCCCGATGAGCACCGCGACCCTCGCCCCCGCCAAGCCGGCGCCCGCCCGCTCGACCGCCGTGCGCGACTCGATGACGATGCTGCGCCGCAACCTCAAGCACATGCAGCGCTATCCCGCGATGACGGTCTCGATCCTCGTCATGCCGCTGCTGTTCCTGCTGCTCTTCGTGTACGTCTTCGGCGGCGCGATCGGGGTCGGCACCCTGGGTCCTGGCACCACGCGGGCCGACTACATCAACTACCTGGTGCCCGGCATCATCGTGATGACGGCGACCTCGGGTGCCGTCGCCACCGCCGTGTCCGTCTGCACCGACAAGACGGAAGGCATCATCAACCGCTTCCGGACGATGTCGATCTCCCGGGGCGCCATGCTCAGCGGGCATGTGCTCGGCAGCACCATCCAGGTCACGGCCGTGCTCGCCCTGATCACCGGCGTCTCGCTCGCGATCGGCTTCCGTCCGAACGCCTCGTTCGTCGAGTGGATCGCCGCCGCCGGACTGCTGATCTTCCTGGCCCTGGGCCTGAGCTGGCTGTGCGCCGGCATGGGTATGAACGCCAAGACCGTCGAGTCCGCGTCCAACGGTCCGCTGCCCCTGACGCTGCTGCCCCTCATGGGCAGCGCGGTCGTGGACCCCGACTCCATGCCGGCCGGACTGCGCTGGTTCTCCGAGTACCAGCCCTTCACCTCGATCAACGAGACCGTGCGCGGGCTGCTCATGGGCGGCGAGATCGGCAACAACGGCTGGATCGCGCTCGCCTGGTGCACCGGGCTCACGCTCTTCGGGTACTGGTGGGCGCTGCGGGCGTACAACAAGACCACCAAGCGGTGACGGAAGTCTTACGTCAGCGCAGCACGGGGACCGGACCGGCCGCTCCTGCCGTTGGATACGGCAAGGGCGGCCGGTTCGGTCGTGTGGCGGCCGGTTCGGCCGATGGGTGGCTGGGAGGTCGCGATGTCTCGTCTACGGAAGATCCTGACGCCGAAGGTCGTGGTGAGCGGGCTTGTGCTCGGCGCGGTGCTTGCCGGGTTCGGTCTGTACTGGTTCCAGCCGTGGAAGCTGTTCCAGGACGAGACGGTGAACGAGGCGCTGCCGGGGGCCGTGAGCCCGCCCGCCGCGAGTGCGCCTGCCACGCGGGCGCCCGGGGAGAGTTCGCCGTCCGCGAGTGCGCCCGCCGCGCCGAGGACGCTGGCGCGGGGCGAGTTCATCAGCCATGAGCACAGGACGAGCGGCTCGGTGCAGGTGCTCGAACTGGCCGACGGTTCACGGGTGCTGCGGCTGACCGGTCTGGAGACCAGCAACGGTCCGGATCTGCACGTCTGGATCAGCGACGCACCGGTCAAGGAGGGCGTCGGCGGCTGGCGGGTCTTCGACGACGGTGAGCATGTCGGCCTCGGCAAGCTCAAGGGGAACAAGGGCAGCCAGAACTACGCGATCCCGGCCGGGGTGAACCTGGACGAGTTCGGGAGCGTGGCGATCTGGTGCGACCGGTTCGATGTGTCCTTCGGGGCTGCGGAGCTGGTGCGGGCGTAGGGGCTCGTCCGCGGGACGGGGCTGCGAAGGGGGGCGGCTCGTGAAGGGGTGCGGCTCGTGAAGGGGTGCGGCTCGTGAAGGGGTGCGGCTCGTGGAGGGGTGCGGCTCGTGGAGGGGTGCGGCTCGCGAAGGGGTGCGGCTCGCCTCTCAGGCCGCCGGGCGCCGGATCACTGCCGTACCGGCGTCGAGGTCCACGATGCTCCGGTTCGGCGGTGCGCCGTCGTCCTCGTCGTCGGGCAGCACCAGGGCGGTCTCGCGCTCCTTGAGCTCGTTCTGCTTGCCCGGGGACAGGGCGCCGTGCAGCTGCTCGAAGCCGGTGGCCGACACCTGCCCGGTCCGCGCTCCGTTGCGCCACGGGAGCATGCCCGCACGGCCGGCCCGCAGCAGGAGCTGATCCACGAACGCGATCACGATGAGCAGCATGACGAGGCCCGGCAGCGTGACCATCACGACGAATCCCATGGGGGCAGTGTCTCCTGTTGCGCCAAGTGGCCGAACCCCTGGAGCGGGGGGAAAGTGGAGGACGTATGCCAGTCCGGCGCAAGGAGGAGAGTGGATCATGGCCAAGCATGCCCACGACCACCCCAAGGACCCCCAGCACTCGAAGATCTCCGCGGCACAGGCGCGCTCCAAGAGCACCAAGCCCGATGTGCAGTCGATCAGCGCGAAGACCAGAGGGCTTCAGCAGAAGGCCCAGTCCCGCCGTCAGGGCAACCGCTGATCTCAGCGTCGCCCACACACCCGAGCCCCGGCCTTTTCGGCCGGGGCTCGGGTGTGTGTGGTCGTCCGTCGGGTGCGTGCGGTCGTCCTTCGGGCGCGCGTGGGCGTCCGTCCGACGGGCGGCCTTATCCGACCGGCGGCCTTATCCGACCGGCGAACCGTCCGGCTGTGCGGCCGGGTCCAGGGGGTCCGCAAGGCCCAGCTCCGCGTCCCGTGCGAACTCGATCTCCCGGCGCAGCAGCCGGAACCACATGAAGAGCACGAAGCCCGCGAAGATGAACCACTCGCCGGTGTAGCCGAGGTTCTGGAAGGCCTTGAGGTCGAGGCCCGTGCCCTGGGGTGCCTTCGGGGGGACCGTGCGCAGGCCGTCGGAGGCCCGGTCGGCGGTGATCCACGCGTCGTAGACGTCGTACGGGACGAGGTTGACGAGCGAGGCCGCGCTGATCATGCCGAGCTGGCCGGAGGGCAGACCGCCGGCCGCGTTCACTCCGGCGCCGCCCGCGCTCTCCGAGGCCTGGAGCGAACCGGTCAGCGTGGCCTCGCCGGCCGGTGCGGACGGTGCCTTCTCGCCGGCCGGGAGCCAGCCGCGGACCACGGGGACCGCCTTGCCGCCGTCCGTCTTGAGCAGACCCAGGACGTAGAAGCCGCGCTTTCCGTCGAGCTCGCGGTCGGGCACGGTGAACTGGTCGGCCCAGGTGCCGGTCACCTCGGCGCGTTTGCCAGAGGTCTCCCCGGTGACCGGGAGCAGTTCGGTGAGGGGGGTGGCCGCGCCCTTGCCCGCCTGTTCGCTCTGCTTCTCCGCGGTGCGGTGGCCCTCGACGCGGTCCTCGAAGCGGCTGAGCTGCCATGAACCCATGAAGATGCAGAAGGGGATGGCGAGGAGGACGAAGACGTTGATGCCCCACCAGCGTGGTGTCAGCAGGAAGCGGTACACGTCCTCCACGGTACGGCCCCCTGCGCGTGCGGTCGGTCCCGGGTCCCGGACCC
>NZ_JAAKZW010000227.1 GCF_011044995.1 Streptomyces mesophilus
TCCCCGCACCCCCCTAATTCCCCCACCGTCAACCGGCTGAGACCTACGCTGATCACGTGGCACGCGCCGCACAGCACCAGTGGGAGGAGAAGGTCATGGGCAATCCGGAAGCGCAGGGTCCGCCGGAGGAGCAGTACCTCGGTCCGGTGGTGCGGCGACGGGATCAGGTCACGCCCGACACCACCGACCGGCGCCTGCTCGACACCGAGGGCGACTCGGAGTGGGTGCACACCGATCCCTGGCGGGTGATGCGGATCCAGTCGGAGTTCGTCGAGGGCTTCGGCGCCCTCGCCGAACTGCCCAGCGCGATCAGCGTGTTCGGCTCGGCCAGAACCCCGGCCGACACCCCGGAGTACGAGGCGGGCGTCGCGATCGGCCGGGCCCTGGTCGAGGCCGGCTTCGCCGTGATCACCGGCGGCGGACCCGGCGCGATGGAGGCCGCGAACAAGGGCGCGCGCGAGGCCGACGGCGTCTCCGTCGGGCTCGGCATCGAGCTCCCCTTCGAGCAGGGCCTCAACCCGCACGTCGACATCGGGGTCAACTTCCGCTACTTCTTCGTCCGCAAGATGATGTTCGTGAAGTACGCGCAGGGCTTCGTGGTGCTGCCCGGCGGCCTCGGCACCCTCGACGAGCTCTTCGAGGCGCTGACCCTGGTCCAGACGCGGAAGGTCACCAAGTTCCCGATCGTGCTCTTCGGCACGGCGTACTGGAGCGGTCTGGTCGACTGGCTGCGCGACACGGTGATCGCCCAGGGCAAGGCCTCCGAGAAGGACCTTCTCCTCTTCCACGTGACGGACAGCATCGACGAGGCGGTCGCCCTGGTGACCAAGGAGACGGGCAAGTAGCCGGCCGCTCCCGGCGGGCTCAGGCGACCGTACGCAAGGGCCCGCCGTCGGGGACGCTGTCGAGCAGCAGCCGCGTGTAGGGGTGCCGCGGGGCGGTGAACAGCTCGTCCCGCGCGGCGACTTCGACCAGCTCACCGTGTTGCAGCACCGCCACCTCGTCGCAGACGTGGCGGACCACGGCCAGGTCGTGGGAGATGAACAGCATCGTCAGATCGAGTTCGCGGCGCAGCTCGCGCAGGACGCCGAGCACCTCCGCCTGTACGGAGGTGTCGAGCGCCGAGGTGACCTCGTCCGCGATGATCAGCGCGGGGCGTACCGCCAACGCGCGTGCCACGGCGATCCGTTGGCGCTGACCGCCGGAGAACTCCTGCGGGTAGCGGGCGGCGGCCTCGCCGTCGAGGGCGACGCGGTTGAGCAGCGCCTCGATTTCCGGGCGGTGCTTCTTGACGCTCGCGCGCCGCGGATCGAGCGCTTCGGCGAGGGTCTCGCCGATGGTCATCCGCGGATTCAGCGAGGAGTACGGGTCCTGCGGGATCATCTGCACCCGACGGCGCACCGCCACGGTCCGCCTGGTGTGCGTGAGGTCCACGCCGTCGAGCAGGATCCGTCCGCCGACCGGCTTGACCAGGCCGACGACCGCTTTGGCCAGGGTGGACTTGCCGGACCCCGATTCGCCGACGAGACCGAGCGTGCGGCCCTGCGGGACGGTCAGTGAGACCTGCTTGAGGACGTGGTGCCTGCCGAAGGCGACGTCCAGGTCCCGGACTTCCAGAACGGCGTTTCCCGCTGTTGTCGCGTCGGTCATGCGACGACCTCCTCGTCCTGCTTGTCCCAGGTGAGCGCGTGGCAGGCGGTGGCGCCCGTGCCGTGGACGGCCAGAAGCGGCAGTTCGTCGTGGCACTGCTGCCGGGCCAGCGGGCAGCGCGGCGCGAAGGCGCAGCCCGCCGGGCGGCTCGCCGGGTGCGGCGGCCGGCCGGGTATCGAGGACAGCGGCTCGTCGACCGGCGAGTGCAGCGTGGGCGTGGCGGCCAGCAGGGCCTGCGTATACGGGTGGTCGGCGTCCCCCGCGCGCAGCCGCTCGATGGGCAGCGTCTCCACGATGCGGCCCGCGTACATGACGACGACCCGGTCGCAGATCGCGGAGATCACGCCGACGTCGTGCGAGATCAGCAGGATCGCGGTGCCGTCGCGCTCGTTGGCCTCGCGAAGCAGCCCGAGCACCTCGGCCTGGACCGTGACGTCGAGCGCGGTGGTGGGCTCGTCCGCGATCAGCAGCTTCGGCGAGGTGAGCAGCGCCGAGGCGATCATGGCCCGCTGCCGCATGCCGCCGGACAGCTCGTGCGGGTACTGCTTGAGCCGCTGCTCGGGCAACGTCACGCGGGCGGCGGCCAGTTGGTCCACGGCCTGCCGCGCGGCGGCCTTCTTGGACGTACGGCCATGGGTCCGCAGTGCCTCGGTGAGCTGACCGCCGAGCTTGAGCGTGGGGTTGAACGAGGCCGAGGGGTCCTGGTAGACGATGCCGATCTCGGTGGCCAGCCTGGACGCCGGAGGTTTCCCGTTCAGATCCAGATCGCCCACCTTGAGCGTGCCCGCCACCGCCCTGAGGTCGTCCGGCAGCAGCTTGGCCAGCGCCATCGCCGTCAGGCTCTTGCCCGACCCCGACTCGCCCACCAGGCCGAGGACTTCGCCCGGCTTGATGGCGAACGAGACCTCGTCGACCAGGCGCGTGCCGTCGGGCAGCACGACGCTGAGCCGGTCGGCGACCGCGAGCGCGTCCTCGTCGTACGAGGGCACGGCGGTGACCGCCTCGACCTTGGCCCGGTACCCGCGCCTGCGCCCGGCCGCCGGGTTGACCGCGGCCGCGAGCCCGTCGCCGATCAGACCGCCGGCAAGGCCGGCCAAGATGATCACGAGGGACGGACCGAGCGCCGGCCATGGGTTGAGGTAAATGCCCTCGAGTCCCTTGTTCAGTACGGATCCCCAGTCGTAGTCGGGCGCCTGCACCCCGACTCCGAGGAAGGAGAGCCCGGACAGCGCCTTCAGCGAGATGGTGAAGGCCACCGAGAGCAGCACGAGCAGCGGTTCCGCGATGTTCGGCAGGATGTGCCGGCGAAGCAGCCGGGCCGGGGAGACACCGAGCAGGCGTGCGGTGGAGACGAAGTCGCGGCCCGCGATGGACGCGGCCAGATTGGTGGTGAGCCGGGCGAAGGCCGGGCAGGTCGCCAGACCGATCGCGACGATCGAGGTGCCCACGCCGGGGCCGAGGACCGCCACCATGACCAGGGCGAAGATGACGCTGGGATACGAGATCAGGACGTCGATCACGCGCTGCCCGAGCGCCCGTACGCGGGGGCCCGCGACCCAGATCGCCGCACCGAAGCCGATCCCGCCGACCGCGGCGATGGCGGTGGTGGCCAGGCACATAAGGAGGGTCAGCCGGGTCGCGACCATCGTCCGGGCGAAGATGTCACGGCCGAGGGCGTCGGTGCCGAACCAGTGCTCGGCGGAGGCCGCCAAGTGGGTCTGGTCGGTGAGGGTTTCGGCCCGGTCGCCCCAGATGTACGGGGCGATGATGCCGAGGACCACGAAGAGCGCGAGCCCGGCCAGACCGAGCATCAGCGCAGGAGACCTGCGCAGTTGCTGCATCATGCGTCGCCCGCCTTTCCGTGGAGGCTGCGGGGGTCGAGGAGGCCGAGCACGACGTCCACGAGCAGATTGAGAAGGGTGGCCAGGACGCCGAGCAGCAGCACGACGCCCTGGATCACCGGGTAGTCGCGCTTGACGAGGGCGTCGAGGACGCCCGTACCGAGTCCGGGCCAGGCGAAGACGAACTCGACGATCACCGCGCCGCCGAGCAGTCCGGTCAGGACCAGGCCGCCCAGCGTCAGGGTGCTGGTCATCAGATTCGGCAGCGCGTGACGTGCGTAGAGCCGAAGTGCCTTGAGGCGGCGGCCCTTTGCGGTGCGCATGTAGTCCATGGAGAGCACGGCCGCCGTCTCGCGCCGCACCACACGGGCCAGCGTGCAGATCGGCGCGATGGTCAGGGCGAGGATCGGCAGGACCATCGAGTCGAGGGTGGCGGCGCCCGACGGCGGGAACATGTTGAGCTTGATCGCGAAGAACATGATCAGGAGGGTCGCGAGCACGAACTCGGGGATCGAGCCGAGCACCGCGGTCACCGAGGTGAACGCCGTGTCAAGCGCCTTGCGGCGGCCGCCCCGGCAGGCCACCGCGACCGCCATCCCCAGCGGGACGCTCACGGCGAGGGCGATCACGACCGCGAGCAGTGCGATCTGGGCGGTGAAGGGGAGCCGGTTGGCGATGATCTCGGAGACCGGGAGACCGCTGCTGAAGGACGTACCGAGATCGCCCTCAAGCAGACCGCCCGCATAGTCCGTGAACTGGGTGAACAGCGGCTGGTCCAGGCCCTGTTCCTGCCGGATCCGCTCGACCTGCGCCTGACTGGCATCGGGTCCGGCCATCACCTGGGCGGGGTCGCCCGGGATCAGCTGGACGATCAGGAACGTGCCGACGATCAGCATGACGAGGACACCCGCGAGGCCGGCGAGACGGCCGAGCAGGAACCGCGGCCAGGGCGACCTGACGGTCTTCGGCGTGAAGGCCTTGGATGGCTCGGGTGGCTCGGGCGCCTTGGGGGATGCGATCAGAGTCTCCACGACTCTCCTCACCTGGGGAAGAAACCGGCTGGGGCAACGCCGCCCCGGCCGGTCCGGGTGCCGCTGGACTGCGTACTACTTGGTGACGCGCACCGTCTCCGGCGCGAGCAGACCGTCAGGGGCGGCGATCGAAATCCGGGCGGCGGTGGTGTAGTTGAGGTTCACCGTCGCGAGCGGCACCACGTCGTGGCTGCCGAGCAGCGACTTCTGGGCGTCGCCCCAGGCCGCGCACTTCGCGGTCTCGTCGGTGGTGGCCATCGCCTCGCCGAAGCCCTTCGCGAAGCCCTTGTTGTCGACGCCGGGGAAGTTGCGTCCGCCGTCCGCCGGGTCCGGGCCGAGGAACAGGCTGGCCGGGGTGGTCAGCAGGTTCGTCAGGTTGAGGTTCGGCAGGATCGTGAGGTCCCAGTCGCCCTTGTTGCTGATGACGTCGTTGCCCCAGGTGGCGCTGTCGGCGTTACGGAGGGAGACATCGGCGCCTGCGGCCTTCAGCGCGGCCTGGACGTAGTCGTTGCCGGAGCCGCCCGCGACCGCGTTCGTACCGACGAGCTTGATCTTGACGCCCTTGAGCACGCCCTTGGCGGCGGCCACGTCGG
Source organism: Streptomyces mesophilus (assembly GCF_011044995.1). Taxonomy (GTDB): domain Bacteria; phylum Actinomycetota; class Actinomycetes; order Streptomycetales; family Streptomycetaceae; genus Streptomyces; species Streptomyces mesophilus. The sequence continues at coordinate 5,116 of NZ_JAAKZW010000227.1, forward strand.
TCTTGGCGAGCAGCGACTCGTCCTTGTTGGCGCAGGGCACGCTGCCGTCGGTGATGCTGGCCATCAGGGTGCCGGTGCCGCGCGTGACGGCCTGGTTGAACGCCTTGCGGTCCAGGGCCTTGGCGATCGCCTCGCGGACCTTCGGGTCGGCGCCCGGGTGGCCCTCGCGCTCGTTGAAGACCACCATCATGCGGATGATCGGCGCCGGGTTGATCGTGAACCGCTTGTCCTTGACGAACCGGGCGACGTCCGGCCCGGTGAACGCCGCGTAGTCCAGCGTGCCCGCCTGGAGGTTGTTCGCCATCGTGGCCTCGGACTGGATGACCGGCATCTCGACGGTGTCCGGCACGGTGCCCTTCGGCATGTTCTTGTACGTGGCCCAGCCGTCGTAACCCTTGACCGCGGTCAGCGTGTACTTGTCGCCGGGCTTCGCGGACTGGATGTAGTACGCGCCCGTACCGGCGCCCTTCTTGCCGGACTTGAGCAGCTCCGGCTTGTCCAAGGCGGCCGGGCAGACGATGCCGGCCTGCGGCAGCGCGAGCCCGTAAAGGAGGTCCGACCAGGGCTTGTCGAGCTTGACGGACACCTTGCCGGTGGCGTCGTCGCCGGTGGCGGTGACCTTCGCGCCCGGTCCGAACACCTGGCTCGCCGCCGTCGACTTGGTGGCCGGGTCGGCGAACCGGGTCAGGACCTTGGCCACGCCGGACGCGGTGACCTTCGTACCGTCGGTGCACTTGGCGTCCTTGCGGAGCGTGAACTCCGCGGACGTCGGGTCGGCCTTCCACTCGGACGCGAGGCCAGGGATGATCTCGCCCTTGTCGTCGCGGCGGACCAGCTGGTCGTTGAGCATCCGCGCGAACACGAAGTCGGCCGCCACGGTGCCCAGGTTCGGGTCCAGGCTGGTCGGGTCGGAGGAGGTCGCGATGGTGGCCTTGACCTTCTTGCCACCGTCCTTGCCGCCGCCGGTGGAGTCGGCCGAGGTGGTGCAGCCCGTCACGGCCAGGCCGAGGGCCAGGGTGCAGACGCCCGCAGCGAGGGGGACACGTGCCATTTGGAGCCTCCTGATGTGCGCGGATGCGCGAATGCGAGACCGCTGGATAGGGGTGTGCGTGAGGGAGGAGTGAGTGTTGTGGAGGGTGACCTGAGGTAGGTGACCTGACTCAGAGGTCGGGCCACCGTGCGGCCCAGGGCCTGGCTGCCTCGAGCTGGGCGCACAGGGAGAGCAGTTGCGCGTCCTCGCCCAGCCGGCCCGTCAGCATCACGCCGATCGGCAGGCCCTCGTCCGACCAGTGCAGCGGCACGTTCGCCGAGGGCTGGCCGGTGACGTTCTGGGCCGCCGGGTAGGGGCAGGCCAGGAACTGACGTTTCAGATCGGTCTCTTCACCGAGTTCCTTGAACCACTCCGGCCGCTGCGGCGGCAGCGCGAGCGTCGGGCTCAGCACGGCGTCGTACCGCTGCGTGGCGATCATCGCCTGCGTGCCGCGGAGTTGCATGTCCTGAAGCGCCCCGAGGAACCGCTCCGAACTGACGGACCTGCCGCGCGCCCGCCAGTGCCGGGTGAGCGGCAGCAGCTCTTCCTCGTCGGCCACGGGCACCCGCAGGGACCGTACGGACCAGACGTCCTGGAACTCCTCGACCATCGCGCGGCCGAAGGGCGGCTCGATCTCCTCGACCTCGTGACCAAGTGATACGAGCAGCTCGGTGGCCTGCTCGTACGCGGCGAGCACATCCGGATGTACGGAGACCTCTTCGCTGCCCGGATCGCTGAACCGCCCGATCCGCAGCTTCCCGGGCTCCCGGCGTGACCAGCCGAGAAAGCTCTCCCCGTCGGGCAGCGGCGGAGCCCAGAACAGGTCGCCCGGCACCGGACCGGCCATCGCGTCGAGCATGGCCGCGGCGTCGGCCACGGTCCGCGACAGCGGGCCCTGGCAGAGCTGGACGACCGGGTCGAGCCCGAGCGGACCGTTGCTGATCCGGCCACGGGAGGCCTTGAACCCGAAGACCCCGCACACACTCGCCGGAACGCGGATGGACCCGCCGGCGTCGTTGCCGTGCGCGAAGGGCACGAGCCCGGCGGCGACCGCGGCCCCCGAACCGCCGCTGGATCCACCCGCGGTACGGGTGAGATCCCAGGGCGTACGGGCCGATCCGGCGTAGGTGTCGGAGTAGGCGGAGAGCCCGAACTCGGCGGAGTTCAGCTTGCCCAGACTGATCGTGCCCGCCTCGCGGAGCAGCCGGACCAGATGGGCCTCGACCGGCGGTGTGAAGCCCCGGAAGGCGGCCGAGCCGAAAGAGGTCGGCATATCGCTGGTGCCGGTGAGGTCCTTGATCGCGGTGGGCACCCCGAACAGCGGCGGCAGACCGTCCTCGCCGAGGCGCTTCTCCGCTTGTGAAGCCACGGCCCTCGCCTGGTCCGCCGCGACGTACGAGAACGCGCCGACCCGCTCGTTCAGGTTCTCGATCCGCGCGAGGTAGTGCTCGACAAGCTCGACCGGGCTCAGCTCACCGCCCCGTATCGCGGCTGCCTGCTCCAACGCGCTGAGCTCGTGCAGCTGCCCCTGCTTCTGCCCCTGCCCCTGCCTCTGCTCCGGCATCAGAACGCCCCGTCCGGCACGTCCATCAGATGCTGGTCGGTCTGTTCCAACACGGAGAGCCGGGCGGCCAGTTCGGGCAGGACGGTGGCGGCGAAGAACCGGGCGGCGGCGACCTTGCCGCTGTAGAAGTCGCTCTCGGCCGAGCCGGCGTCCAGTGCGGCCAGGGCCACCGAGGCCCCCCGGAGCAGCAGATAGCCGATCACCAGATCACCGACGCTCATCAGGAACCGGGTGGTGTTCTGCCCGATCCTGTAGACCTCGCCGGACTGTTCCCGCGCCTCCTGCTGCCAGGCCAGCATCACATCGGCCATGCTCCGTACGTCGCAGAGCGCGGCGTTCACCTTGGCCCGCTCGGTCTTGAGCCGGCCCTCGCCCTCGATCCGTACGAGGAAGTCCTGGATCTCCCGGGTCAGCATCGACAGCGCGGCACCACGGTCCCGGGAGATCTTCCGGAAGAAGAAGTCCAGGCCCTGGATGCCGGTCGTGCCCTCGTACAGCGAATCGATCTTGACGTCCCGCAGATACTGCTCCAGCGGATAGTCCTGCAGATAGCCCGAGCCGCCGAACGTCTGGAGCGACAGGGCGAGTTGCTCGTAGGAGCGCTCGGAGCCGACGCCCTTGACGATCGGCAGCAGCAGGTCGTTCATGGCGGCCGCGGTCTTCGTGTCCACGTCGTCCCGGTCGAGCCAGTCCGCCGTGTAGAGATAGACCGCGCGCAGGCCCTCCGCGTACGCCTTCTGCAGCATCAATATCCGGCGTACGTCCGGGTGTTGATCGATGGTGACCCGGGGCGCGGTCTTGTCCGAGGCCCGGGCGAGATCGGCGCCCTGGACCCGGGTCCGCGCGTACGCGAGGGCGTGGAGGTATCCGCTGGAGAGCGTCGCGATCGCCTTGACGCCCACCTGCATACGGGCCGACTCGATCACATGGAACATCTGGGCTATGCCGTCGTGCACCTCGCCCAGGAGCTGTCCGACCGCGGGTATCTCCCCGCCGAAGGTCAGCTCGCAGGTGGTGGAGACCTTCAGGCCCATCTTCCGCTCGACGTTCGTCGCGAACACGCCGTTGCGCGCGCCCGGTTCGCCGGTTTCGGGGTCGAAGTGGAACTTCGGTACGAGGAAGAGCGACAGGCCCTTGGTACCGGGCTGTGCGCCCTCGGGCCGGGCCAGGACGAAGTGCAGGATGTTCTCGGCCAGATCGTGCTCGCCCGAGGTGATGAAGCGCTTCACGCCCTCGATGTGCCAGCTGCCGTCGGCCTGCCGGACCGCCTTGGTGCGGCCCGATCCCACATCGGATCCGGCGTCCGGCTCGGTGAGGACCATCGACGCACCCCAGCGGCGCTCGATCATCAGGTCGCCGATCCTGGTCTGCTCCGGGGTGCCGAGCTTGTGCAGCAGACCGCCGAAGCCGGGGCCGCTGCCGTACATGTACACCGGGGCGTGGGCGCCCTGGATCAGCTCGATGACCGACCACCACAGCGAGCGGGGCGCGGGCGTGCCGCCGGCTTCCGCCGGCAGGTCGAGCCGCCACCACTCGGCGTCCATATAGGCCTGGTAACTGCGGCGGAACGCTTCCGGCATGGTGACGGAGAAGGTCGCCGGGTCGTACACCGGCGGGTTGCGGTCGCCGTCCGTGAACGACGCGGCCACGGGCCCCGTGGCGAGCCGCTCGACCTGGCCGAGGATGGCGCGGGCGGTGTCGCCGTCGATGTCCTCGAAGGGCGCACGGCCGAGCCGGCCGTCCAGGCCGAGCACCTCGAACAGGTTGAACTGGAGATCGCGCAGATTGCTGCGGTAGTGACTCACGGTGACCCTCTCGACTGCATGCGAGATATCGCATGCATCACACTCGGGGCGGGGAATTTTGTCAATACCGATCGGTCGGTATTGGAAAAGTGACATCAAGGGGCAATATCTGACGATCGATCGAGCCTGGTCAGGCGGGGTAGTTCGGGTACGACTCCTTGAAGACGCCCTGGTGCAGCAGGACTTCGGCGACGGCGGAACCGGTCGTCGCGCACGTGACGGTGGTGCGTACCCAGGCCGTCTCGGTCCGCCGGGTCTCACCCAGAGCGACGATCTCGCGCTCCAGGGTGTAGGGCGCGTCCACGAAGACCGGGCTCCCGAGCAGTCTGATCTGGAGATCCAGGAAGAGCCCGACGGACGGCTCGGCCTTGACCAGTCCGGACTCGGCCCATGTGGCCATCGAAAGGACGCTGATCATCTCGATCGGCACGATCGGCCGGCCCCAGGGGTTGTCCCCATCGGTGTACCAGGGGCTGGTCTCGGTGATCGTCTCCAGCTTGCGGCGCAGCGTGAACGGATAGAGGTCGCCCATGTGCGTGTCGAAGTCCATCCGGACGTGCTCGGGCCGCGCGCCCTTGCGGCCGGGAGTCCAGCCCTCGAAGATCACGGGCCGCTCCAGGGGCCGGAGCCGGGCCAACCGCGCGTCCAGGGCGGTCGGTTCGTCGCCGAGGGTCGCGGTGCCGGACAGGACGGCCGTCCCGTCCTCCTTCAATGTCCTGATATCCGCCCGGTCTTCCGTGAAGGAGGCGGTCGCCCGGGTCTGCTCCCCTTCGACACAGATCGCTTCGAAGTGCGCGCTCAGGCAGCCGTCGGTGAACCACCTCTCGCCCCACATGCGAGCCGCCAGCGGGTCGTACTGGCTGAAGTGGGTCGGACCCTCCACGGCCGCCCCCGCGACGCCCAACTGTTGTGCGGTGGCCGGGTCATGGATGCTCGCGTGATCCCCGTAGGTCTGGTCGAGCAGCAGGTTGCGCGGTGACCTGAGGGGGCCCGAGAGCTCGAGCGGCGTGGTGAACATGGCCGCTTTCTAGCACGAGTTCATAGGCATACCAACCGGTCGGCATTGACTTTCTTCCGGTGCCGCGCTGTGATGTGTGCCGCAGAACCCCGCCTCGCGAGCGCACCCGGAGGACAGCGATGGCCCGCACCAAAGACCCCGACCCGGAGGTGCGCCGGCGCATCCTCGACGTCTCCCTCGACCTGTTCGCGACGAAGGGGTTCGCCGCCACCGGCGTCCAGGAGATCGTGACCAAGGCGGGCGTGACCAAGGGTGCGCTCTACCACTACTTCAAGTCCAAGGACGAGATCCTCTTCGAGATCTACGGCAGGGTCTTCGGGCACGAACTGGAGTCCCTGCAAAGGATCGTGGCCGAGGGGCACGACCCGGTGCGGACCCTGCGCACGATCATCGTCGACCTGGTCTCCCACACCGCTGCCATCACCAAGGAGTCGGCGGTCTTCGCCCGGGGCGGCCATGCCGACTCCCCGCACTGGCAGGCCATGCAGGAGCAGTGGCGCCGCTACCAGGAGGGCTTCCGCCAGGTCATCAGAGACGGGCAGGACGCGGGTGTCTTCTCGTCGAAGGCCTCACCGGAAGTGGCGTCCTGGTCGGTCTTCGGCTTCACCAACTCCATGCACACCTGGTACCGGCCGGAGGGCCGCAAGTCTCCCGCCGACATCGGCGAAGAGCTCGCCGACCTCATCCTCACGGGGCTGCAGTCGTGAGCGATCCCGACCGGGCTGCGTTCGTGAGCGATCCCGACCGGACCGCAGCCGTGGGCGTCGTATCCGCTCTGAAGTCCGCACTCGACTGCGTCGTCGGCGCCGTCGAGACCACCGCCGACGACGCGGGCGTCACCTTCCACCGGGTCCCCGCCGCGGCCCGGGCGCGGATCGCCGACCCCACCCTGGACTTCATGAGTACGGTGCCCTCCGGCGTGCGCCTCGAGGCGGTCACCGACGCCCCGGCCCTCGAACTGGACCTCCAGCTCACCCATCTGGTGCCCCTGGGCCAGGAGTCCGCCGGCACGGCACTGGACCTCGTCGTCGACGGCGCGGTGCGCGAGCGCGTCCACACCCGCCGGGAAACCGTCGTCCACCTCGACTTCCGCACCCGCGAGACGCAGGTCAGCCCGGCAGGACCGGTGACCCTGCGGTTCGAGCTCGGCGAGGCGGGGACCGAGCGCCGCATCGAGCTGTGGTTCCCGGTCGCCGCGGCCATGAAGCTGCTCGACGTACGCATCTCTGAAGGGACCTCCCTGAGCCCCGCACCACCCACAGGTCCTCTCTGGGTGCACCACGGCAGCTCGCTCAGCCAGTGCTCCGAGGCCGACCGCCCCACCGGGTCATGGCCGGCGGCCGTGGCGCGCGCGGCCGGCGTCTCCCTGCTCAACCTCGGCCTCGGCGGTCAGTGCCATCTCGACCAGTTCATGGCACGCACCATCAGGGACCTGCCCGCGGCCGCGATCAGCCTCGAACTCGGCATCAACGTCGTCAACTTCGACAGCATGCGCGAACGCGCCTTCGTCTCGGCCTTCCACGGCTTCCTCGACACGGTGCGCGACGGCCACCCCGGCACACCGCTCCTGATCCTCACACCGATCCACTGCCCGACCGTCGAAGACCGCCCGGGCCCCACCCCCTACGGCCCCGACGGCCGCTTCACCGCCGTCGAACGCCCCACGGACAGCTCAGGCGGCTGCCTGTCGCTCGGCCGCATCCGCGAACTCCTGTGCTCTCAGGTCGAGTTGCGCCGCACAGAGGGAGACAAGGCCCTCCACCTGCTGCACGGCCCCGACCTGTTCGGCCCGTCCGACACCACCGACCTCCCGGACGGCCTGCACCCCAACCCCGCCGGCTACCGACGCATGGCAAACCGCTTCCTCCCCTTGGCCTTCGGCCCCCAGGGCCCACTGCACCGCCCACGGACCTCTGCGCTCGGCTGACAGCTGCGCTCCCAACGGCCCGTAGATGAAAGGTGGTTGAGGCGGTCAGCCCCCACGGGCGCGTAGCCGACGGGTGGTTGAGGGCGGCCTGCCCCCACCAGCCGACAGCCGCGCGACGGCGGAAGGGAATCCGGCGAGCGCGGATGTGACGCACACCCCCACCGGCCGTCAGCCGCGCGACGGCGGAAGGGGACGGGGAGGGGTGCCTGTCATACGGGCGCCCCCGTCGGAAACGGCACCCCTTCGCGGAGACGGCGCCATTGCCCGTATGACAGGTACCCCGGACCGGCACCGACCCCACGACGCAACCGCAGGCGCGACAAGCGGGGGCATGGGGGC
>NZ_JAAKZW010000228.1 GCF_011044995.1 Streptomyces mesophilus
GCACCCCCCAGACCCTTCGCTGGTGGGACGGCCACCAGTGGACCGCCCACACCTCCCCCGCCCAGGGACAGGGACAGGGCCAGGTGCCGCCCCAGGCGAGCCCCTACGACCAGCACCAGGTCCAGCGCCAGGTGCAGGAGCAGGCGGGCCTCACCCCGACCGGCCACAGCGGCGGCGGCACCCTGTTCAGCGAGCCCGTCCTGGTCGTGAACCAGAAGGCCAAGCTGGTCGAGCTCACCAACGAGTACGCGGTCTTCGACCAGCAGGGCAACACCCTCGGCTCGGTCGTCCAGGTCGGCCAGTCCGCGGCCCGCAAGGTGCTGCGTTTCGTCGCCAGCGTCGACCAGTTCATGACGCACAAGCTGGAGATCCGCGACGCGTACGGCCAGCCGCTGATGCGCCTCACGCGCCCGGCCAAGTTCGTGAAGTCGCGGGTGATCGTCGAGGCCGCGAACGGGCAGCCGATCGGCGAGATCATCCAGCAGAACGCCATCGGAAAGATCAACTTCGCGATCGTGGTGAACGGGCAGCAGATCGGCGCCATCAAGGCGGAGAACTGGCGTGCCTGGAACTTCTCGATCGTCGACCACACCGACACCGAGATAGCCCGGATCACCAAGACGTGGGAGGGCCTCGCGAAGACGATGTTCACCACGGCGGACAACTATGTCCTCCAGATCCACCGCCCCCTCCAGGACCCGCTCCTCAGCCTGGTCGTGGCGACGGCCCTCACGGTGGACACGGCGCTGAAGCAGGACGCTCGCGGGTTCGGGTGAGCGCCGCCCGGAACCAGGCGGCATCGCCAAGAGCTACGCGTCCAGGACCACATCCGACAGCGGCACCGACTGACAGGTCAGCACGTCCGACGGTGGCAAGTCCTCGGACGGCACCACCCGGTGGGCCACATCCCCCTTGAGGACCGCGCACGCGCAGCTCTCGCACTGGCCGACCCGGCAGCCGGAGGACAGTTTCACGCCGGCCCGTTCGCCCACCTCGAGGAGCGTCCCGGCGCCCGGCGTCCACTCCGCCTCGCGCCCCGAGCGGGCGAACCGCACGGTGAAGCGGGCGTCTTCGGGGACGGTGACCTCGCGCCGGGCCGGGCGGAACTTCTCGCTGAAGATCTCGAAGCGCGGCACGCCCCGCTCCCGCAGACCGGCCGTCAGCGCCTCGATCATCGGCTCGGGACCGCAGAAGTAGAACCGGGCACGTGCCGAGATCATCGTGGACGGCGCGATGTCGTCCACCCCGATGAAGCCGCGCCGGTCGAAGTCGCGGCCCTCCTTCTCGTACGGGAAGGGGTTCGCGTAGTAGTCGACGACACGCAACTGCCGTATGCGAGAGCGGAGTTCACGCACCCGCTCCCGGAACGGGTGGTCCTCGCCGTGCGCGTTGCCGTAGTACAGCACCACCTCGGGGACGGTGCCGCCGGTCGCGGCGAGCGTCTCCAGGTAGCTGAGGAACGGGGTGATGCCGATGCCGCCCGCGACCAGGACCACGGGGGTGTCGGTGTGCGTGGGGATGCCGAACACACCGCCGGGCGCGGCGAGTTCGAGCCGGTCGCCGATGCGCAGTGCGTCATGGGCGTACGCGGAGAAGGCGCCCTCGGCGATCCGGCGGATGGCCAGGGTGTAGACGGCGCGGTCGGCGTCGAGCGCCGGGCCGGTCAGTGAGTAGCTGCGCGCGAGCTCGTCCTGTCCTTGCGGGCGTACGGTCAGATGCTGGCCGGGCCGGTAGTCGGGCAGCCGGCCGCCGTCCACCGGGGCAAGCGACAGGGTGCGTACGCCGCGGCCCTCCTGGCCGCAGGCCGTGACGGTGAAGGTGCGGCGGCCCGTCCAGGCTTCATCGCCGGGCAGCGGCCGTACGTCGCAGACCTGGGAGCGCAGCGGTACGGAGCCGCTGAGCGGGTCGGCCGTGGCGTGGTCGACGAGCCGGTTGTAGTTGCTGCCGAGCGCGCTGAGCGGATCGGCGGCGGGCAGCGCGAGGTCGGTGGCCGCCTGCCACCAGCCGTATTCGCCCACCACGACGGACGGGTGGAGCGACGCGTCGAAGCGGGCGCGCAGCCGGATGGAGCCGCGGCGGGTGGCGAGTTCGACCCACTGGCCTTCGGCGATCCCGCGGGCCGCGGCCGTGTCGGGGCCGATGTCCAGACACGGGTCGGCGGCGCGGCGGCGCAGGGTGGTCAGGCCGCGCTGCTGACTGTGCACGAAGTAGCCGTGCTTGGCGTTGGTCAGGACGAGCGGGAACTCCGGGTCGGGAGCGGCCGGTTCGCGGTGCGCGGGCACGGCGGGGTAGCCGTGCGCGAGCAGCCGTTCCGAGTACAGCTCGACGCGGCGGGTCGGGGTGGCGAAGCCGTCGCGGGTGTACTTGCGGTACGCGACCGGCCGGGGAATCCGTACCCCGCCGGGCTGTTCGCGCAGGGCCTCGGCGGTCAGGCCGAGGGGTTCGAGCTGCCAGTTCCAGGCGGCCTCGATGTCGCCGTCGAAGAACAGCTCCCCCATCCCCATCCGGCAGGCGAGCGCGAACACGACCTCCGTGTCGGAGCGGGCCTCGCCCTGCGGCTCGACCGTCCGGGGCCTCAGCTGCACCTGCTCCTGGGCGCGGTGCCCGATCTCGAAGCCGAAGCGCAGCCCTTCGTGCTCGTAGGCGCTGCTGACCGGCAGGAGGTAGTCGGCGGTGGCGCTGGTGGGGTTCTCGAAGAGGTCGAGATGGACTTGGAAGTCCAGCCGCGCCAGCGCCCGCGCGACCCGTTCGGAGTCGGGCTGGGCGACGACCAGGTTCGAGCCGAAGCAGACCAACGCCCGTACGGGATAAGGGTCTTGGTCTTCGATGGCCCGGCACAGGTCGCCGGCGTTGATGTAGCCGGAGGCCTGCGGGCCGAGCGGGTGGCGGTCGAGTCCGAGGGCCTTGGCGCGCTGCTCGGGGGCCAGCCGGCCGGCGGCGGGACGGTAGGGCGGCGGGGGCGAGACGTGGTTGCCGCCCTTGGTGTCGTACGAGCCGGTCAGGGCGTAGAGCGTGGCGAGGGCGCGTTCGGTCTGGGTGGCGTTCTCGCTCTGCGCGACGCCCGTCCAGCCGTAGTACGCCACGGACTTCGCCTTGCCGATCTGCTCGGCCAGCTCCCGGATCTCCCGCTCGGGGATCCAGGTCGTACGGGCGACGCGCTCCGGGGTCCACTCGGCGCAGGCGTCCGCGTAGTGCTGGAAGGCGGGGACGCAGGTGACCCCGCCGGTGAGCGTCGGCACGTAGCGGGTGCCGCGCAGCGCGAACCGCTCGGGCCGGCCGGCCGGGCGGCGGGTGTCGTAGGTCTCCGCGGCGCCGGTCTGCTCGTTCCAGACCACATGGCCCTCGGCGCCTTCGAGGAAGTCGGCGGCCCTGAGGAAGGTGCCGTCGTCCTCCCGTACGAGCAAAGGCCCGTTGGTCCAGGCGCGCACGAACTCCTCGTCGTACCAGCCCTGTTGGATGAGCAGATGCGCGAGACCGAGCGCGAGTGCCGTGTCCGTGCCGGGGCGGATGCGCAGCCAGTGGTCGGCCTGGAGGGCGCTGGTGGAGCGGCGGGGGTCGATCACCGCGAGCTTCATGCCCTTCGCTTGCGCGGCGGAGACGGCGGCGGACTGGGCGAGCCAGGTCTTGGCCGGGTTGAAGCCCCACAGCAGCGCGAGGTCGGCGTGGGCGTAGTCCGGCGGCGGCAGCGGGGTGCCGAAGGTGAAGGTGTGGGCGACGTCCTTGTGCCAGTTGCAGAGCTCGGCGCTGTAGACGGTGTTCGGGCTGCCGAAGCCGCGGATGAACCGCTCGATCCACTCGGTGGCGTCGGACACCATCGTGCCGCTGGGGGTCGCCACCCCGAAGGCCACGGACTCGGGGCCGGTCTCGGCGGCGAACGCGGTGAGCCGGGCGGCGATGTCGTCGAGCGCCTCGTCCCAGGTGACGGGCTCCCAGCCGGGGTCGGGATCGGACTTGGGGTTCGTCCGCCGCAGGGGCGTGGTCAGCCGGCGGGTGCTGTGCGCGATCTCCGGGGCGGCGCGGCCCTTGGGGCACATCGCGGCGCCCGTCGGATGGTCGGGGTCGGGGCGTACGCCGGTCAGGCGGCCGTCCTCGACGGTGAAGATCGCGCCACAGCGGGACTTGCACAAGGTGCAGTACCCGCGCTTTTCGACGACGCCCACGACAGACTCCCAGCGACGGTGAGGGAAGCTACCTCTCCATTGCACACCCTTTGATCGATCATCCGGTGCGGCAGAAGTCCCCAGTCCCCAGGTGCTACGGAGGCGGGCCCGGGACTTTGGTCCCGGGCCCGCGCCCTTAGGGCCTGGCTTTGGATCAGGCGCTAGGTCAGCTCAGCGGCTCCACCCACACATTCCGGAACCGCACCTTGTTGCCATGGTCCTGCAGCTTGATCGCGCCGGCGGCCGGGGTCTCGGGCAGACCCGCACCCGTGGGGCCGTCGATCGCGACGTCGTCGTGCACCTTGCGGCCGTTCCAGATCACCGTGATCCGGGCGTCCTCGGTCTTCTTGCCGTCCGCGTCGAAGCGTGCGGCGCGGAAGGTGATGTCGTAGGACTGCCAGGTCTCGGGGGCCGTGGACATGTTGAAGTCGGCGGGCTTCTTCAGATAGATCGCGCCGGCTTCGTTGTTCGCGGGCGTGGAGTCCCCGAACGAGTCGAGGATCTGCACCTCGTACCGCTCCTGGATGTACACCCCGCTGTTGCCGCGGTTCTGGCCGGTCACATCGTCCGGCAGTTTGGGGACGCGGAACTCGACGTGCATCTTGAAGTCCTTGAAGGACTCCTTCGTACGGAGATCACCGCAGCAGACCTCCATGGACTTCTCTGCCGTGTGCGGCCACTCGGGGCCCCGGCCGTCGGTGTGCTGCCAGGCCGCGGCGATGCTGCCGCCGTCGAAGAGCTGCCGGCGCTCCCCTGGTTTGCGGAGATCGATCGCGTCGAGGTTGACGTGACCGGTGTCGCCCTCGCGTACCGCGTACGTGATCGTGTTGCGGCCCGCGCGGAGGTTCAGCCGCTCGGTCCGCGTGGACCAGCGGTTCCACTCGACCGTGGTGGGCAGGCCGGTCTGCCGCGGATCGCCACCGTTCACCGACACGGAGACGGTCTTCGTGCCGGGTGCGGGGTGCGGGCCGTTGGCGTACCGCAGGCCGACGTCGTACGCGCCCGCCTCCTCGACGTTCACCGAGAAGCTCGCCGACGCGCCCTGCTCACCGAACCCGTCGACGAAGCCGCTGCCGGTGTATCCGGCGTGCTCGGTGTCGACCCCGGCGCTGCCGCCGCGCTCGGCGGACTCCGCGTCGTACGTGGTCACCGGGTTGTCGGGGCCGGGCTTGGAGTTGAGCGTGTACCAGGCCTCGGTGGACCACAGCTGCTCGCCCCCGTCGGAGGAGAACGGCCGCGGCGACCGCACATGCACCACCCGGTCGGACCGCAGGCCCGGGATGGTCAGCCGCACTTTGCGCCGGTCGTCCGACAGCGTGGCCTTGGTGACCGGCAGGGACTCCTCGTCGACCTTCGGGCCGCCGTACGCCGGGCTCGGCGCGTACCGCCACTGCTCGACCGCGTAGGCGCCGTCGGTCAGCTTGGCCGCGGTCTCGTCCGACAGCGGCTTGGTGTAGGTGAGTTCGAAGCCGTCGCCGGTGGCGCGCATGGTCTTGATGTCGAAGGCCGTCTTGCCGTTGGGCGTCAGCTTCTGGAGCCCGAACCGCAGCTTGCCCGTCTGGCCCCAGTTGCCGTCGGCCCCGAGACCGCCGACATAGAGCGCCCCGTCGGGGCCCTCGCTGATCCGCGTGATCCCGGACTCGAGCCCTTGGGTGTGCCGGAAGACCGCGCCCTGGTACTGGCCGTCGACCTTCTCCAGGTCGGCGCGCTGCAGTCCGCCGTAGGTCACGTCACCGAACAGCATCTGCCCGGCGAAGGGCCCCTTCTTCAACTGCAGAGGTGTCGAGGGCGAGTTGGCGATCTCGTTCTGCGGCAGCCAGAGCGCCGGCTTGGTGACGGGCTGGTCGTCGAACGGGCCGTCCGGGTTCATGTAGTGGTTGAAGAACCGGTCCTGCTTGATGTGCATCAGCTTGGAGGCCGGCAGCCAGCCGCCCTGGTTGTCGGTGACGAAGAGATCGCCCTCGGGCCCGCGGCCGATCCCGTTCGGGGTCCGCAGGCCGCCGGCGACGTAACTGACTTTCCCGGTGGCCTTGTTGACCTTGATCGTGGTGCCGCGGTTCGGTGCGGGCTGCGGATCGGTCGTGGCGCCGCCGTAGTTGATCGCCACGGACAGGTTCAGATAGAAGTCGCCCTTGTCATAGAGCAGCCCGAAGGCGAACTCGTGGAAGTTCCCGCCGTAGGGCCACTCGGCGATCTTCTTCGTCGCGTCGACGACATCGTCACCGTTGGTGTCGGAGAGCTCGGTCAGCTGGTGCTTCTCGGACACGTACAGCTTGCCGTCCACGTACTTGATCCCCATCGGCTCCTTGAGCCCCTCGGCGATCTTCTTGTACGTGACCTTGTCGGGCCCGGTCGTCCCGGCAACGTTGTCGAGCAGGTACACCTCGCCCTTGGTCTCGGTGCTGCCGCCCCAGGTCGTGATCGCGAGGCGGCCGTCGGGCAGCCAGTCCATCGCGGACACCTGCGGCTCGAAGCCCTCGGGCCGCAGATCGGTGAGCCGGTAGCCCGGGTTGACCTCGGTCAGCGGCAGTCCGTCGCCGGGGGTGTCGTACGTCCCCTCGCACTCCTTGCGTCCGGGCGCCGTGACCCGTACGACGCCGGCGTCCGTGCTGAGCACGGAGCCCGGCACGGTGGTGTAGTCGCTCGCACCCGGCGGCTTCCACTGCAGGGTGACCTGCTGGCCGCCGCCCGCGTCGAAGTGGTCGATCTTCAGCGCCGTATAGCCGGCATTGAGGGTGATCTCGCCGTCCTTGGGCTCGGCTCCGTGCAGCCCGTCGTGGTCGATGACCTGCTGGTCGCCGAGGAAGAGCCGGGAACCGTCGTCACTGATGAGCCGGAAGCCGTAGCTGCCGGCCTCGGGGACGTTGAGATTGCCGAGGATCTGGCTGACGAAGTTGTCGGAGAACCCGAAGCCCTCGGTCGAGGTCCAGTCGGCGGTCGGGATCAGCTTGTCGACGTTCGGCGTCTGGGCGGGCTTGAGATCGCAGATCTTCTCGAGCCGCGCCTGCACGTCGAACACGCGGAGGGTGACGCCGGGTTCCTGCGGGGGCAGATCGGCGAAGGGGCGGGGGTCGTCGCGTTCTTCGGCGTGCACGGGCGCGGCGAGCGCGCCCGCGAGGAGAGCGGTCAGCAGAAGGCCGGTGGTTCTTCGGGCTCTGCGGCGGATGGTGCGGGATATGCGCGCGGGGCGTGGCTCCACGGTTCCTCCTGCGTGGTTCCGCTGTGGTCAACGCAGACTTCTGTGGCTGGGCGACGCTCAGCGTAGGGACGGTGTCGCTGAGCGTCCATACTTTGTCCACAGAAAGGAGAAACTTGCCGACCGCGCCTTCTCCACACCAAGTCGGCGCAACGCAAGGGCACTTCACCGAGCCCGCCGGGAAGCCGGCCCACTCGCGGCAGGAACGCAGCACCTGCCACTCCCGCCGTCGACCGCACCAAGGGCCGCTAGTCTTCGCTGGTCATGGCCGAATGCGCGTCCAAGTGGGGGGACTGTGGCACTGCGCGGAGGAGATCCCGGACAGATCGGCGGCTACCGGTTGATGGACCGGCTCGGGGCCGGCGGCATGGGCACCGTCTTCCTCGGCCAGGCCGAATCCGGACGGCTCGTCGCCATCAAGGTGGTCCATCAACAGCTCGCGGACGACTACGAGTTCCAGATCCGCTTCCGCCAGGAGGTGGCCGCCGCACGCCGGGTCAGCGGTGCGTACACCGCGCCGGTCGTCGACGCCGATCCGGACGCCGAACAGCCCTGGATGGCCACGCTGTACGTGCCGGGCCGCACGCTGCGCGCACAGGTGGAGGAACTCGGACCGCTGTCCGGCGCGGAGTTGCGCCGTCTCGCGGTCGGACTGGTCGAGGCGCTGCGCGATATGCATCAAGTCGGCGTGATCCACCGGGATCTCAAGCCCGACAACGTGCTCCTCACCGAGGACGGGCCGCGCGTGATCGACTTCGGGATCTCGCGTGCCACGGACCATCACACGCTCACGGTCACCGGGCGGATTCTCGGCACACCGCCGTACATGTCCCCGGAGCAGCTGTCCGCACCGCACCGGGTGCAGGCGTCGTCCGATGTGTTCTCGCTCGGCGCGGTGCTCGCCTACGCCACCTGCGGGCGCGGCCCCTTCGACGCGGAGAATCACTATCTGACCGCGTACCAGGTGGTCCATGAGCCCCCCGACATCGCCCAGTTGTCCGGCTCGATCCGCGAGATCGTGCAGTGGTGTCTGGCCAAGGATCCGGACGAGCGCCCGCGGCCCGCCGATCTGCTCGAGGCCTTCCGCAGAGCACCGGAATCCGAATGGGGAGCGCGGCCGGCCCGGCACGCCGATCGGAGGGTCGGAGCCCGCACCCCTGCCGCCGCACCCGGCGCGGTGCGCCGGCGCCGATGGCGGATCGCCGCCCTCGTGGCCACGGGCGCCGTGCTCGTGGCCGCGGGTACCTACCTGGGACTCCGCGAAGGCTCCGATCCCGACGCCTCGCGTCCCACCGCAGGTGGCACGTCGTCACCGGACACGGCCCGGCAGGGGCCGACCGCCCAGCAGATGCGGGGAGGTCCGCAGTACCAAGCCGTGTACGGGGGTTCCAGTACGGGCTTCAGTGCGTACGCGGACGCTCCCGGGCGTCGGCCGCCAGGCTGGCAGGCCTGGACCTCGGCGGCGCAGGCCGGTCCCTGTGTCTATGCGGACGGGTCCCTCCTGTGCGTCGCGACGGACGGGGACGAGACTCCGCAGGTCACGCGGCTCGGCGCCGCCGACGGCAAGGCCGTCTGGTCGCGGCCCGCCCCGGTGAAGGGGGACGAGGCACCCGTGGTGCTCGACGATCTGGTGATCGCGAGCAGCGAAGGGGGACTTCGGGCCTTCCGCCTCTCGGACGGGAGCCCGCAGTGGTCGCTGCCGCTCGGGGCAACTGTGCGCCGCCTCACGGCGGACGGCGAACGGGTCTACGGGACGACGTCCAACGGCACGCTGATCGCGGTGGACCCGGCCGAGGGCAAGGAGGCCTGGCGCCGGCGGATCCCCACCGCGATGAGCAACCCGGTCGTGAGAGTCGCCGACTCCGTGGTGCACGTGCTCGGCTCCTCGAAGCCACCTCCGGCCGCGGCCCGGGCCGACCAACTGACGCTGCTGCGCGCGGCCGGCGGCGAAGTGGTGAGACAGGTGCGCCTCGAGCGCCCTTGTGACCATTGGAGCCTGGCCGTGGCCACCTCCCCCGACCGGGGCTACTCCTATCTCTGTCAGCCCGACACGCAGCTGACGGAAAGCCCCGGTCTGCTCGAAGCACGTGTGCACGTACCGGGGCCCGAAGGGCCGGCCTTCAGCCGGCAGTTCCCCGATCAAGGTCTCGTGCTCTCGTACACGCGGAGCAATGGGCAGCTCTACGTCGTCCGTTCCGAGTCTCCGCACGGAATCGTCCTCGCCGAACTCGACACCGAGGGCGTCACCCAGTGGCATGCGCCCCTGGGTGTCGCGTGCGATGCCGGCGCACCCGCGCCGGTGGTGGTCACAGGGGAGCTGGCCTACCTCGCCTGCGGACCCAAGGGCGTGGTCGTCGACCTCAACGCACGCAAGGTCGTCCAGCGCTTCACCGTCGACGGCGGCAGTGAACTGGGCACCACCGCATACCCCGACTTCCTGGTCGCCGGCGGCATCGTCTTCGCCCGCCATGGCACCGGCTGGACTTCGGTCGACCCGTTCGCCTGAGAGCCTGCCCCTGGCCAGGAGGCGGACAGGGTGGGGCACCGCCTGGGCGGCGATGCCCCGGCCAAGTCTCCGGCGGGGCTCAACTCCCCGGCAGAATCGGCGGATTGGCCAGCCGCACCAGCTCCAGCGCCTGCTCCCGGAACCAGTCGCCCGCCTTCGGGTCGACCATGCCGCGCTCCGGGTCCTCGGGGCCGGGCGTGCCCCGCAGGCACAGTCCGTCCGACTCTCCCGGGATCTTGATCCACAGACGCGCGTCCTGCAGCGGGTCACCCGTCCGCAGCGTCGGGCGCGCACCGAGCCCACGGTTCGGCGGGTTGCACCAGTCCTGCGGGTCCGTGTACTTGCCGGGCGGCGGCACCCAGGGGCCCTGGCCGTTGCGGCTCGAGTCGGTCACGAAGTGCTTCCAACCGGACGACGGTGTACGGACGTTGGCGGCGATCCACTCGTCCGCCTGCGCACGGGGCCACGACTGGTGCGGGCACTGGCGGGTGTCGCCGCCCTCCCCCGCGTACGCGATGCAGGCCGAGACCAGCTTTCCGTACCAGGAGTTGGCGGGGTCGGTGTTGTAGTTGGAGACGTTGGTGAAGAAGCCCGTGGCCTTCGCGATGCCGCCCTTGAGGAGGCGGGGCGTGATGGAGTCGGGGCCGTGCCAGCCGGGGTGCCCGGTGTCGAGGTAGACCCGCGTGCCCCGCAGCGGCTCCAACTGGTCGATGGCGTAGTTGACTTCGGCATACCGGGCGGCCGTCTTCGTGCCCTGTGCGTCGTCCTGGCCGCAGTCGCTCGGAATCAGGGCGAGCGAGTCGGTCTCCAGGATCACGATCGCCTCGCTGCGGCCGATCCCGCGGGCCACGGCGTCCACCCACGCCTTGTACTCGGCGGTGGTGTTGGCCCCGCCGCCGGAGTAGCCGGAGCAGTCCCGGCCGGGCACGTTGTAGAGCGAGAACACGACGGTGTCGCCTTCCGCGTCCCGTACGACCTGTCGCGCCTCGCGCTCGACCTCGGCCGGGCTCTGGTCCCCGAACCAGACCGCTTGCGGCGTACGGGCCATCGCGAGGATCCCGGCCGCGTCGCGGTACTGGCCTGCGCGGACGAGGTCGAATGCCTGGGTGTACGCGTCGGGGTTGGCGGCGGGTGTGTACAGGCGGGGTCTGTGCCGGTCGTCGGGGCCGCCGTCGGATACGGCGGGCGCGACGGGGGCCGGCGCGTCATCGGCGGTCGCCGCGGGTGCGGAGAGCGCGGCGGCCACGAGGGCAACTGCCGCTGCTATCAGGGGAATTGCTCGACGTCGCATGGTTCACTCCTGGCTCGCAGGGGACATACGGGAGCGCTCCCACGCGATGGTTGTGCAGGGGCATGGACTCGTCAATGGGTTCGACGGGGGCGGGAACGGACGTGGCCGTACCGCTTTCGTAGGCTTTGCAGATGGGTGTGTGCATGGAGGTGCTGATCGTCGACTGGGCTCATCTGCGGTCGGTGCCGGTGGAGCAGCGGGTCCGGATGGTCGAGGAGGCCGCGTTCGGGCCGGACGGCGCGTACGACTACGACCCGCCGGAGGGCTGGACCTGGCCGGATCCCGCAGAGGCCCGCTGGTGGGCGCGGTACGAGTTCGTCTCCACGATGACCTCGTACAAGGCGCACTTCTGGGCCGGTGAACGCTGGGAGGAGCTGCGCCCGTTCGTCGGCCCGCCGCTGCGTGCGGCCCTCGACCAGTTCGGCGCCCCGCTGTTCTGGGGCGACCACAACTACACGTTGCCGCCTCCGCCCGAGCCGCCGTTCTCTCCGGCGATCGTCTCGCGTCCAACCGACTGGCTGCCGCGGACCGCGACCATGCTCTGGCTCGAACCCGAGGACGTGACCGCCCTGCACCGGTTCTGGGTCCGGGCCGAGCCGGAACTGGCGTCCCTGCGGGCGCCTTTCGAACTGCATGTGGTCGAACCCATCGGCTGGATCAAGGACTTCGCGTCCTTTTCGCGGCTCGTCACCGAGTGGGGCGACGTCGTGAGCCGGGCTGCCGAGCGCGGCTGGGGCATCATCGGCCTGAAGTGCTGAGGCCGAGGCCGAAGCCCTCGGGTGATCGGGGCTCACCCTCGGCACAGCCTCTGGGCCGACCGGGAGCTCACTCCCCCGGCACCACCGCCACCGGCCCCTGCGCATGCTGCAGCACCGCGTTCGTGACCGAACCCATCAGCAAGGCGTCCGGGCGAAGACGGCGGCGGTGACGGCCGGCCACGGTCAAGGTCGCGGTCCTCGACGCCGTGACCAGGCGGCCGGCCGGGTCGCCCGCCGTGGCGATCTGCTCGACCCGCACCGACGGATGGCGGGTGCGGAAGGGGGCGAGGCGGGCGGTCTGCGCCTCCTCGAGGTCCTGGCCGACGGGAGTGTCGGAGGTGTCGGCGAGCTCGCCGACCACGAAGAGTGAGGTCAGCGGCACCAAGTAGGTGGAGACGACCTGGAGTTCGGCGCCGCGGCGCTCGGCCTCCGCGAAGGCGAACTCGATGGCGGCGTCGGCGGTCTCGTCGGGGGCGAGGCCCAGGACGATCTGCTCGCGCCCCGTGGCTTCGGGCCGGTCCGCCATGCGGTCCGCGTGCGGCACGATCACGACCGGGCACGGTGCCTGCATCGCCAGCTTGCGGCCCGTGGAGCCGAGCAGCAGAGCGGCGAAACCGCCCAGGCCGCGCGAACCGATGACCATGAGCTGGGCCTTGGCCGCCACGTCGACGAGGGCCGCGGAGGGGGCACCGCCCTCCAGGACGGAGTACGTGACCGGGACCGCCGGCTCCGTACCGCAGGACGGGACACCAGGCGCGTCCGCACGAGCGGCGATCAGGTTCTCGACCCGCCAACGCAGCGGGGACGAACCCGTGCGCGCGGCGACGAACTTCTCCACCTGATCCCGTACCGGGTCGTCCTCCCACTCGGCAGGGGCC
>NZ_JAAKZW010000229.1 GCF_011044995.1 Streptomyces mesophilus
CTCCAGCACGGAGCATGCCCCGACCCGCCACCCACCCCTAGCCTGCGAAGGAGAACAACCGCGTCCGAAACCCCCACATCGCCCAAGGAGCCCCTCATGAGCGCAATTCCGCAGGAGCGCCGCGTCGTCACCGCCATCCCCGGTCCGAAGTCGCAGGAGCTGCAGGCCCGGCGCACCGCCGCCGTCGCGGGCGGCGTGGGGTCCGTGCTGCCCGTGTTCACCGCGCGCGCCGGCGGCGGCATCATCGAGGACGTCGACGGCAACCGTCTGATCGACTTCGGCTCCGGCATCGCCGTGACCAGCGTCGGCGCCTCCGCCGAGGCCGTGGTCCGCAAGGCCTCCGCCCAGCTGCAGGACTTCACCCACACCTGCTTCATGGTCACGCCGTACGAGGGTTACGTGGCCGTCGCCGAGGCGCTCGCCGAGCTCACCCCGGGCGACCACGCCAAGAAGTCCGCGCTGTTCAACTCCGGCGCCGAGGCCGTCGAGAACGCGGTCAAGATCGCCCGTGCGTACACCAAGCGCCAGGCCGTCGTCGTCTTCGACCACGGCTACCACGGCCGCACCAACCTCACGATGGCGCTGACCGCCAAGAACATGCCGTACAAGAACGGCTTCGGCCCGTTCGCCCCCGAGGTCTACCGCGTCCCCGTCGCGTACGGCTACCGCTGGCCGACCGGCCCCGAGAACGCCGGCGCCGAGGCCTCCGCCCAGGCCATCGACATGATCAACAAGCAGGTCGGGGCCGAGAACGTGGCCGCGATCATCATCGAGCCGGTCCTCGGCGAGGGCGGCTTCATCGAGCCCGCCAAGGGCTTCCTGCCCGCGATCGCCCAGTTCGCCAAGGACAACGGCATCGTGTTCGTCGCCGACGAGATCCAGTCCGGCTTCTGCCGTACCGGCGAGTGGTTCGCGTGTGACGACGAGGGTGTCGTCCCCGACCTGATCACCACCGCCAAGGGCATCGCGGGCGGTCTGCCGCTCGCCGCCGTCACCGGCCGCGCCGAGATCATGGACGCCCCGCACGCGGGCGGCCTCGGCGGCACGTACGGCGGCAACCCGGTCGCCTGCGCCGGTGCGCTCGGCGCGATCGAGACCATGAAGGAGCTCGACCTCAACGCCAAGGCGAAGAAGATCGAGCAGATCATGAAGGCCCGTCTCACCGCGATCCAGGACAAGTACGAGATCGTCGGCGACATCCGCGGCCGCGGCGCGATGATCGCGATCGAGCTCGTCAAGGACCCGGCCACGAAGGAGCCCGACGCCGAGGCGACGGCCGCCCTGGCCAAGGCCTGCCACGCCGAGGGTCTGCTCGTCCTGACCTGCGGCACGTACGGCAACGTCCTCCGCTTCCTGCCGCCGCTGGTCATCGGCGAGGACCTCCTGAACGAGGGCCTGGACATCCTCGAGCAGGCCTTCGCCCGGATCTGACCCGGTATCAGCGGGATATCCACGGGAGAACCGCCTCCGGATGCGTCCCTCCATGTGTGGACGTTTCCGGATGTGGACCCGTGGACCTGGGGTAACAGTCAGAGGTTGTGAAGACCCTGTGCGAGGGCGATGGCGGGATGTCGTTCCGCCTGTCGCACCCGCACCCCCAGGCGTAGGTTTTTCCCAGATGAGAGAAACACCCCGCCCGCAGGGGACTGCGGGCGATTCCGGCGCGGAGCCTCCCCAGCCCCGTTCCGGACGTGCCCTAGCGCACACGGTCGGAGTCCCAGGCTCCGGCGAACCTCACAGATCGGACGGCCGCCCGCCCCAAACCCCCCGGGGCGCGCGGCACACCGGTCCAGTCGGCCGTCCCTGAGGATCGGCGGACTCCGAAGGGCCAGCGCACACCCCCCCTTGCGCTGGCCCTTCGGCCCTTTCGGACGGTGCCCACCCCCTCCCTGATGCACAGCCACCCACCGCACGTTGTCAGTCGGTGTCCCGGCGAAACTCCATCCGCTCGCAAGCAGCGAGGTCCGCAGGGCCGAACTTCCCGCGCTTGATCCGGGGTTGGCCCAGCACGCCCGGGGTGAACAACAGCGCCACGATCGCCCGCTGCACCGGCACCGGCGTACGCAGCCACCTGGACATGACATTGCCCTCCGGCGAGAACAGGGAGGCGAGCCGGTTCGGACGGGACAGTTCCACGGCGGCCACCTCCAGTTCGGCGGCCTCCCTCTCCAGACGATCAATGGTCCGGGCGATGACTCGCGCCTCGGCCAGCGTCTTCGGCTCCGCCTCCTCCAGCTCCTTGAGGTCCGCTCGGACCCCGTCAAGCGCTCCCAGCGTGAGTTTGAGCTGCGCAAGCTCAGCCGGGGGCGCCTGGTCTGCGTACACATCGGGGCGAGCAAGGTAGGCGACCGTCAGGCCGGTCATCAGTTCGTCCACTGCCTCCTTGCTGATGCGGACACAGGAACGCGTTTTGCAGACGTAAGACTCTCTGTTGCGCTTATACGAGACCGAGACGGGCCCGTCGCACACATCGCATGTCATAGCTCGGGTGAACTCGTGCACCTGCGGCCCGCGGGTCGTCGTGCGGCGCGACGGTTCGCTGATGATCGCCTGCACGTCATGGAACAGCTCCTCGCTGACCAGTGACGGCCATGATGCCTTGACGGTCCGGTTCCCGGTCTTACGGAGACGGACGGGAACACGCTTGCCCTGCCGGATCTCATACTCCCGGTCGTATCCGAACGGGCAGATGCCGTGAGGCTTGCCGTCCCGGACATTGGCGTCAAGACCGCGCAGTGTGCGGGCACTGATCTTGGCGGACTCGTGCTCGGAGTCCAGCGCATCCTCCAGCAGGGACCGGCGATCACGCGGGTCGGCCGGGTCGTACGCACGACCGTGCGTCGCGACGTACACCTTCACGCCCCGCTCCTCGCACAACTCGATCAGGGTCACCCACTCGCCTACGCGGCGCGAAGATCGGATACGAGCCCTTTGTAACCCTCACGGACTGTGGTGGCGTAACGACTCGCGCTCCCCTCATCGCTGTACGCCGCCATTAGCGACACGCCTTCGAGCTCAGCTGCGCGGACGTTCTCGTCGTGCTGCTCGGGGATGCTGCGCTCCCCCCTTTGCGGATACCTGGAGGTACTCGCGTCCTGTCAGGCCTGCGAGGCTGGTCATATGGCCCCTCCCGTATCCCGTCCCCGACCCGGTCCCCCCACCAATAGGCCCAACCAAGGAACCAGGGACTTGGCTACGGGACGGCCGAATTTCCACCTCCCCTTTCTCTGCGTCATCGCCTTCGCCCTCTCCACCTGGCAAGTCGTCACCGACAGTCCGCTGCGGCGGCTCGACGAGCGGGTCGGGAACGCGATCAGGACCGGCGGTTTCCCGCACGGGATCGCGGAGGTCTTCGCCGATCTCGGCAATATCGCGGTGGCGGTCCCTGCGCTCGGCGCGGCCCTCGCCTGGATCACCCTGAAGACCAGACCGGCATGGGTGCCCCAGCTCGCCGCCGCGCTCGCTCTCGCGGCCGTGCCCGCCCTGGTCGCACCGATCAAAGCGCTGATCGACCGGCCGGGCCCGCCCGGTATGGACGGATCCGGCGGTTTCTATCCGTCGGGCCATGCGGCCACCGCGATCGTGGCGTACGGAGCGGCGGCCCTCCTGCTCCGTACGCACACCCGCTTCGGGCGCCAACTGATCGCCGTCTGCGCCCTCGTGGTGGCGGCGAACGGCTTCGGTCTCGTGCGGCAGGGCTACCACTGGCCCCTGGACGTGCTGGCGAGCTGGTGTCTGGGCGGCCTCATCCTGACCGCGCTCGCCTTCGTCGTACGAGAGAGAACTGAAGACAACGGGACAGACCTGCAGACGGGCGGGTCGGCGCGCAATGCGTGAGTGACCGGAAAGGTACGCGCCCGCCCCTTCAGTGCCGGCCCGGGCTCCCTCACTCGTCCCGCGCGATCCCCGCCGCCGCCTCGTGCATCGCCAGCTCGAGGAGCCCCGGGTCGATGAGGGTGCCGGAGCCGTCCGGCGGGATCAGCCAGCGGACTCCGCTGCCGGTCGCGCGGCCCGGGTACGGGACGACGATCCAGGTGCCGTGCCCGGCGCCCCGTACGCCGGTGCCGACCCAGCGGCCCGCCGTGCCCGCGGGCACGAAAAAACCCATCCTCGCGTCGCCGAAGTCGGCGAGGACGGGTCCTGGTCGGTCGAGGCAGCGGGTGAGGATGTCGAGCGTGGGGTAGCCGAGCTCGCCCGGCAGGATCAGTACGTCCCAGAGCCTGCCTGCCGGGAGGAGAGCGATCCCATGGGGGTTGCGCTCCCACTCCCAGCGGCAGGCCTCGGGATCCGGTGCGACCGAAACGAGCCATTCGACTGCCGCCTTAGCCCCGGTGCCGGTCATGGCGGGGCCTCCTTTTCGTGTGCGTGGCTGGGCCTGACACGAAGGAGAGGGGCTGGAGGCGACTTGCTTACGCGGGTTTCGCTACTTGTTGGTAGTGAAGCGGGTCACATCACCGGTACGGGGCGTGCGCCTGCGCAGGCGAGGCACGCGTGCGGCCCGTGACCAGGTCAGCTGTCGAAGCCGAAGCCGAGGCGGTCCATGACCTTCAACCACCCGTTGCGGCGGCCCCCGTTGAGATCCGCGCGGGCCAGGGACCGCTTGGTGAGCTCGATGCCCGTCCAGGCGAACGGCTCGGGCGGGAACGGCAGCGGCTTGCTGCGGACCATCTCGAGCTCCGTGCGCTCGGTGCGCTCCCCCGCGAGCAGATCGAGCATCACCTCGGCGCCGAAGCGGGAGGCGCCCACGCCGAGTCCCGTATAGCCGGCCGCGTAGGCGACCCGTCCCTTGTGGGCCGTACCGAAGAAGGCCGAGAAGCGGGTGCAGGTGTCGATCGCGCCGCCCCAGGCGTGGCTGAAGCGCAGGCCTGCCAGCTGCGGGAAGCAGGTGAAGAAGTGCTCGGCGAGCTTCGCGAAGGTCTCGGGCCGCTGGTCGTACTCGTCGCGGACCTTTCCGCCGTACGGATAGATCGCGTCGTAACCGCCCCACAGGATGCGGTTGTCGGCGGAGAGCCGGAAGTAGTGGAACTGGTTGGCACAGTCGCCCAGGCCCTGGCGTCCTTGCCAGCCGATCGACGCGAGCTGCTCGTCGGTCAGGGGCTCGGTCATCAGGGCGTAGTCGTAGACCGGGACCGTGTACGGGCGCATCCGGCGGACCAGGGACGGGAACACGTTGGTGCCGAGCGCCACGTCGCGGGCGAAGATCCGTCCGTACGGGGTGCGGACCGCCATGCCCTCGGCGGTGCGGGCCAGTTCGGTGGCCCGGGTGTGCTCGTAGATGCGTACGCCGAGGTCGAGGCAGGCCTGCTTGAGGCCCCAGGCGAGGCGCGCCGGGTGCAGCATGGCCACGCCGTCGCGGTCGTAGAGGCCGCCGAGGAAGGTCGGTGAGTCGACCTCGGCGCGCATGGCGTCGGCGTCCAGGAGCGAGACGTTGCCTTCGAGGCCGAGCTCCTTCAGCTCCTCGTACATCTCGGCGAGTTCGGCCACCTGGTGCGGTTCGGTGGCGACGTCGATCTCGCCGGTGCGCTCGAAGTCGCAGTCGATCCCGTAGCGCTTCACGGCCTCCTCGATGGCGTCGAGGTTGCGCGCGCCCAGCTGTTCGAGCAGGCCGATCTCGCGGGGCCAGCGGGCGAGCCCGTTGCCCAGGCCGTGGGTCAGGGACGCGGCGCAGAAGCCGCCGTTGCGGCCCGAGGCGGCCCAGGCGATCTCGCGTGCCTCGACCAGGACCACCTCGCGCTCGGGGTGCCGCTCCTTGGCGATCAGCGCGGTCCACAGACCGCTGTAGCCGCCGCCGACGACGAGCAGTTCGCACCGCTCGTCGCCGGTCAGGGCGGGGAGGGCCGCGGGCCGGCCGGGG
The DNA here is from genome assembly GCF_011044995.1 of Streptomyces mesophilus. Classification (GTDB taxonomy): domain Bacteria; phylum Actinomycetota; class Actinomycetes; order Streptomycetales; family Streptomycetaceae; genus Streptomyces; species Streptomyces mesophilus. The sequence goes on from NZ_JAAKZW010000229.1 coordinate 5,855, forward strand.
TCGTCGAGCCAGTACGAGACGGGCTTGGCGTCCGCGAGCGAGGACAGGATGTCCTCGCGGCTCACGGCTTGCGTGGTGCTGCTCATGGCACGTGGGGCCATGATTTCCAACTCCCTTGCAGGCTCCCGTGAACGGGGGCCTATGCGTGCTTCTTCCGGCGGTTCCCGACCAGGATTCCGGTCAGGACGCAGATCACGGCGATGGCGAACATCGCCGTGCCGATGACATTGATCTGCACGGGTGTGCCGCGCTGCGCCGAACCCCAGACGAACATCGGGAAGGTCACGGTCGAGCCGGCGTTGAAGTTGGTGATGATGAAGTCGTCGAAGGACAGGGCGAAGGCGAGCAGGGCGCCGGCTGCGATGCCGGGCGCCGCGATCGGCAACGTGACCCGTACGAAGGTCTGCACGGGACCCGCGTAGAGGTCCTGCGCCGCCTGTTCCAGGCGCGGGTCCATCGACATCACGCGCGCCTTGACCGCCGTCACCACGAAGCTCAGGCAGAACATGATGTGCGCGATGAGGATGGTCCAGAAGCCCAGCTGGACGCCCATGTTGAGGAAGAGCGTGAGCAGCGAGGCGGCCATGACGACTTCGGGCATGGCCATGGGCAGGAAGATCAGCGAGTTCACGGCGCCGCGGGCGCGGAAGCGGTAGCGGGCGAGCGCGAAGGCGATCGCCGTGCCGAGCGCGGTGGCGCCGAGCGTGGACCACAGGGCGATCTGCAGGCTGAGCGAGAGCGAACCGCACATGTCGGCGACCCCGCAGGGGTCCGACCAGGCCTCCGTGGAGAACTCCTGCCAGGCGTAGTTGAACTTGCCCTTCGGCTTGTTGAAGGAGAAGACCAGGACGATGACGTTCGGCAGGATCAGGAAGGCGAGCGTCAGAAGTCCTGCGAGGACGACGAGGTTGCGGCGTATCCAGCGCGTGACGGCGGTCATCAGACCAGGTCCTCCGTTCCGGCCCGGCGGATGTAGAGCGTGACCATGATCAGGATCGCGGCCATCAGGATGAAGGAGAGCGCGGCGGCCGTCGGGTAGTCGAGGACGGTGAGGAACTGCGACTGGATGACGTTGCCGACCATCTTCTCGCTGGTGGAGCCGAGGAGTTGGGCGTTGACGTAGTCGCCGCTCGCCGGGATGAAGGTGAGCAGGGTGCCGGAGACGACACCGGGCAGCGACAGCGGGAAGGTCACGCGGCGGAAGGTGGTGAAGGGCCGCGCGTACAGGTCGCCGGCCGCCTCGTGCAGCCTGCCGTCGATCCGCTCGAGCGAGGTGTACAGCGGCAGGATCATGAACGGCAGGAAGTTGTACGTGAGTCCGCAGACCACCGCGAGCGGGGTGGCGAGCACCCGGTCGCCCTCGGTGAGGCCGATCCAGCTGGTGACGTCCAGGATGTGCAGGGCGTCGAGGCTGCCCACCACCCAGCCGCCGTCCGCGAGGATCGTCTTCCAGGCGAGCGTACGGATCAGGAAGCTGGTGAAGAACGGTGCGATCACCAGGATGAGGACCAGGTTGCGCCAGCGGCCCGCTTTGAAAGCGATGAGGTACGCGAGCGGATAGCCGAGCAGCAGACACAGGACCGTGGCGATGCCCGCGTACAGGACGGAGCGCAGGAACTGGGGCCAGTACTCGCCGAGCGCGTCCAGATAGGTCTGGAAGTGCCAGGTGACCTCGTACCCCTTCTCCAGGGAGCCGGTCTGCACCGAGGTCGAGGCCTGGTAGAGCATCGGCAGCGCGAAGAAGACGACCAGCCAGAGCAGACCGGGAAGGAGCAGCCAGTACGGGGTGAAGCGGCCGCGCTTCTTGCGGGGCTTCGCGGGAGGCTCGACGAGCGCCGTGGGCGGCGCGTCGGCGACCGTCGTCATGCGGTCACCTCGTCTTCCGTACCCGCGGCTTCGGCGGTCCCGGCAAGCAGGGACTGGGCGGCGTCGAGTCCGAAGCTGTGCTCGGGGTTCCAGTGCAGGACGACCTCGGCGCCGGGCGTGAGCCGGCCGTCGCGCTCGACGTTCTGCGCGTACACCTCGAAGGCGTCGCAGACGGGCGAGTCGATGACGTACTGCGTCGAGACGCCGATGAAGCTGCTCTGCGCGATCTTTCCGGTGATGCGGTTGCGGCCCTCGGGGATCGTGCCCGCCTCGTCGGCGTGGGTGAGCGCGATCTTCTCGGGGCGTATGCCGAGCAGCACCTTGCCGCCGGTGCGGGTGTCGGCGCTGGTGCGTGCGGTCGGCAGGGACAGCTTGGCGTCGCCCGCCTTCACCACCAGACGGTCGCCGTCCATGGCGGCGACCTCGGTGGTGATGAGGTTGGACGTGCCGAGGAAGTTGGCGACGAAGGTGGAGTGCGGGTTCTCGTAGAGGTCGGCCGGCGAGCCGAGCTGCTCGACCCGGCCCGCGTTCATCACGGCGACCTGGTCGGCCATCGTCATGGCCTCCTCCTGGTCGTGCGTGACGTGCACGAACGTGATGCCCACCTCGGTCTGGATGCGCTTGAGTTCGAGCTGCATCTGGCGGCGCAGCTTGAGGTCGAGGGCGCCGAGCGGCTCGTCGAGGAGCAGCACCTTGGGGTGGTTGATCAGGGCGCGGGCGACGGCGACGCGCTGCTGCTGGCCGCCGGAGAGCTGGTGCGGCTTCTTGCGCGCGTGGTCGCCGAGCTGGACGAGGTCGAGCATCTCGCCGACCTGCTTCTTGACGGACTTGACGCCGCGCCGGCGCAGACCGAAGGCGATGTTCTCGAAGATGTCGAGGTGCGGGAACAGGGCGTACGACTGGAAGACCGTGTTCACCGGACGCTTGTACGGCGGCAGCGACGTCACGTCCTGGTCGCCGAGGTGCACGGTGCCGGAGCTGGGGTCCTCCAGGCCGGCGATCATGCGCAGCGTGGTGGTCTTGCCGCAGCCGGAGGCGCCGAGCAGGGCGAAGAACGAGCCCTGCGGGACGGTGAGATCGAGCGGGTGGACGGCCGTGAACGAGCCGTAGGTCTTGCTGATCCCGGAGAGGCGGACATCGCCGCGGGTGGTGTCAGTCATGGCGTACCTACAAAGGGGTTCAGAGGGGCGGGAGCACACGAGGGAGCACGCGGGGGACGACGCTCGGGCGCCGGTGAGCGCAGGGCCCGGGCGCCGGTGGGCACAGGGCTCGGGCGCCGGTGGGCACAGGGCTCACGCGCCGGTGAGCTTGGCGAACTTCTCCTCGTACGTCGACTCCTCTTTGCTGCTCAAGGAGCGGAAGGAGTTCGAGCGGGCGGCCATCTCCTTGTCCGGGACGATCAGCGGGTCGTTGGCCAGCTCCTCGTCGATCTTGGCGAGTTCGGGCTTCACGCCCTCGACCGGGCACACATAGCTGATCCACGCGGCCAGCTCGGCGGCGACCGGCAGCTGGTAGTAGTGGTCGATCAGGAGTTCCGCGTTGGTCTTGTGCCGGGCCTTGTTGGGGATCAGCAGGTTGTCCGAGGACGTGTGGTAGCCGCTCTCCGGGATGTGGAACTTGATGTCCGGGTTGTCCGCCTGCAGCTGCACCACGTCGCCCGCCCAGGCCAGACAGGCGGCGAGGTCGCCCTTGTCGAGGTCGCCGGTGTAGTCGTTGCCGGTGAAGCGGCGGATCTGCTTGTTGTCGACGGCCTTCTGGAGACGGGCGATGGCCGCGTCGTAGTCGTCGTCCTTGAAGGACCCGATGTCCTTGCCCATGTCGAGCATCGTCATGCCGACGGTGTCGCGCATCTCGGTGAGGAAGCCGACCTTGCCCTTGAGCTTGGGGTCGTCGAGCATCTGCGAGACCGAGGTGACCTCACGTCCGCCGGTGGCCTTCGCGTTGTACGCGATGACGGTGGCGATCCCCGTCCAGGGGAACGAGTACGCGCGTCCCGGGTCCCAGTCGGGGTCGCGGAACTGCGGGGCCAGATTGGCGAACGCGTTCGGCATGTTGGAGTGGTCGAGCTTCTGCACCCAGCCGAAGCGGATGAGGCGCGCGGCCAGCCAGTCGGTCACGCAGATCAGGTCGCGGCCGGTGTCCTGGCCGGCGGCGAGCTGCGGCTTGATCTTGCCGAAGAACTCGGTGTTGTCGTTGATGTCCTCGGTGTATTTGACCGATATCCCGGTGCGTTTGGTGAACGCCTCCAGGGTGGGACGGCGGTTCTCGTCCTCGTCGTCGACGTCCATGTACTCGGTCCAGTTGGAGAAGGTGACGCGCTTCTCCTTCTTCGAGTGGTCGTCCGCCGCGACGCCGCCCGGGTTCTTGCTCGCCGCGGGGATGCCGCAGGCGCTGAGCGCCGCGAGACCGCCGACGGTGAGCGCACCCGCGGATGTGGCGCGCAGCATCGCACGCCGGGACATGGCGCCCCTGCCGCTGGTCATGCTGCGCCGCCAGGCGGCGAGTTGGACGGCGGTGGGGCGGTCGGGCTCGTACTGCTCCATGGCGCGTGGTGCCCTTTCGGGAGGATCCCAGTGAGGGAGGGAGCGGCCGCCGGTCATGCGGCCTGACGGCCACCCGGCGGCAGCCGGAAATCGAATCAGCGGTCCCCGAAGATCGTGCGGTGCCAGTCCTTCGCGGCCACCGCGGTGTTGTCGTACATGACGTGCTTGACCTGCGTGTACTCCTCGAAGGAGTACGAGGACATGTCCTTGCCGAAGCCGGAGGCCTTGTAGCCGCCGTGCGGCATCTCGCTGATGATCGGGATGTGGTCGTTGATCCACACGCAGCCCGCCTTGATCTCGCGGGTGGCCCGGTTCGCCCGGAACACGTCCCGGGTCCAGGCGGAGGCCGCGAGGCCGTACGGGGTGTCGTTGGCGAGCTCGAGGCCCTCGTCGTCGGAGTCGAAGGGCAGCACGACGAGCACCGGGCCGAAGATCTCCGACTGCACGACCTCGCTGTCCTGCGCGGCGTCCGCGATCAGGGTGGGCTGGAAGTAGGCGCCGTCGTTCTTGGGCGCCTCTCCCCCGGTCACGATCCGTGCGTAGCTCTTCGCGCGCTCCACGAAAGCGGCGACGCGGTCGCGCTGGGCGTGGCTGATCAGCGGGCCGAGATCGGTGTCCGGGGCGAACGGGTCGCCGAGCCGCACGGTCTCCATCAGCTGCTTCGTACGCTCCACGAAGGCGTCGTACAGCGGCCTTTGGACATACGCGCGGGTCGCGGCGGTGCAGTCCTGGCCGGTGTTGATGAGCGAGCCGGCAACCGCTCCGTTGGCGGCGGCCTCCAGGTCGGCGTCGTCGAAGACCACGAACGGGGCCTTGCCGCCGAGCTCGAGGTGGATCCGCTTGACGGTGGCGGTGGCCACTTCGGCGACGCGCTTGCCGACGGCGGTGGAGCCGGTGAACGAGGTCATCGCGACATCGGGGTGGGCGACGAGATGCTCGCCGGCCTCCTTGCCGGTGCCGGTGACGATGTTGATCACGCCGTCGGGGATCCCGGCCGCGGTCGCCGCCTCGGCGAACAACAGCGAGGTCAGCGGGGTGATCTCGGCGGGCTTCAGGACGATCGTGTTGCCCGCGGCGACGGCCGGCAGGATCTTCCAGGCGGCCATCTGCAGGGGGTAGTTCCACGGGGCGATGGAGCCGACGACGCCGATGGGCTCACGGCGTACGTACGAGGTGTGGTCCCCGCTGTACTCGCCGGCGCTCTGGCCCTGGAGGTGGCGGGCGGCGCCCGCGAAGAACGCGGCGTTGTCGACCGTGCCCGGCACGTCGAACTCACGGGTCAGCTTGAGCGGCTTGCCGCACTGCAGTGACTCGGCCCGCGCGAACTCCTCCGCGCGCTCGGCCAGTACGGCGGCGAAACGGTGCAGGGCGTCGGAGCGCTCGCCGGGCGTCAGTCCGGCCCATCCCGGGAAGGCGGCCTTGGCGGCGGCGACAGCGGCGTCGACGTCCGCGGTGCCGGCGAGTTCGTACGTGTAGACCTCGGCGCCCGTGGCCGGGTCGATCACGCTGTGGGTGCGGCCCGAAGTACCGGGGCGCAGGGCGCCGTCGATGTACTGGGCTCCGGACGCGAGGCGTTCCTGCGCGGGGAACTGAACTGCGTGGGGGTGCGGGTGGTGTGCGGCGTTACTCATCGCGCTCTCCGTAGCTCATCGCGCTCTCTGTAGCTCATCGCGCTTCTCCGTGGCTCCAGGGCTGCCGCGGCTCCAGGGCTTCCGTGGATCCGGGGGTTTCCGTGGCTCCAGCTCGATTTGAGTGCTGATCCTGACAGAGGTGGGCCCTCTCGCCAAGGGATTCCGTTGTTTCCTTTTGGTTACTCGACGGAATCTGTCGACCAGATGTCGAGTGAGCGGCGAAAACCCAGGACGGACTGTCAGTGGTGCCTGCGAAACTCGCGTGTATGGCTCGGAGCGACAGACGGGGGTGGCCATGGGTGCGAGTTCCGGACAGGACCTGACCGAGGAGCTTCAGGCGCGGCTCAAGGACGGGCAGCAGGTCAAGTTCCTGCACTTCTGGGGGCATACGGCACCGGCGGACGGGGTGGTGGGCAAACATGTCCTCAGCCAGTGGTGGCCGGCTCCGTTTGGGGTGGACGGGGAGGAGTACGCGACGGCCGAGCACTGGATGATGGCCGCCAAGGCGCGGCTGTTCGGTGACGCGGAGGCGGAGCGCAAGGCGCTGTCCGCCAAGTCGCCCGCGGCCGCGAAGAAGGCCGGGCGCCTGGTGCGCGGCTTCGACGACGCGGTCTGGGAGCGCGAGCGCTTCGGCATCGTGGTCGAGGGCAGCGCCCATAAGTTCGCCGCGCATCCGGAGCTGCGGGAGTACCTGCTCAGGACCGGCGACCGGGTCCTCGTCGAGGCGAGCCCGATGGACCGCGTCTGGGGCATCGGCCTCGCGGCGGACGATGCCCGGGCGGACGATCCCGCGCAGTGGCGGGGGCTCAATTTGCTGGGGTTCGCGTTGATGGAGGCGCGGGGG
>NZ_JAAKZW010000022.1 GCF_011044995.1 Streptomyces mesophilus
GCGCTGGGGGCGGGTGGGCCCATGGACAAACGCGGGGCAGGTGTTGGACTGACCAACCGCTTCCCTGCGTAGGGGGCTGACCAACCACTCCCCTACGTAAGCGAGTTGTTGCGGCCACCGTCGTACGGCACCACCGCCCGCACCTCCCAGCCGCCCTCCGGGCTGGGACCGGCGCTCAGCTCCCCGCCGAGCGCCGTGACGCGTTCCGTCAGTCCTGCCAGGCCGAAGCCCCCGCCCCTGGCCTGTTCGTTCAGGCGCGCGGGCTTCGTACCGTCGTCGGCGATGCGGACCTCGAGGCCGGCGGGGACCATGCGGAGGCCGATGCGTACCGCCGTGGCGTCGGCCGCGTGCTTGCGGATGTTCGTGAGGCTTTCGCGCACGACGCGGTGGGCCACGGCCGCGAGGTCGGCGGGCAGGTTCTCGTCGAGGCCGGGCTCCACGTACAGGATCGCGGGCGGGCCGGTGCGCGAGAAGCGTTCGGTCAGGTCGCGCAGTTCGGCGAGGCCGGCGACCGGGGCGGTCTCGGGGGCGCCTTCGCGCAGCACCTTGACCAGGCGGCGCATCGCGCCCAGCGCCTCCTCGCCCGCCTTCTCGATCCGCTCGAAGGTCTCGGCGGCCTGCTCGGCGGAGACGGCGGTGAAGCGTGCGGCGCCCGCCTGCACGACGATGCCGGTGACGTGGTGGGCGACCAAGTCGTGCAGTTCCCGGGCGAGTTCGATGCGCTCGGCGGACCGTACGGCCTGCAGATCGCGGGTGCGCTGCACGGACTGGTCGCGAAGGAGCAGGGAGTACGCGGCGACCACCACGGTCAGGACCGCGAACAGGGTGGTGAAGCGGCCGGGGTTCTCGTCCCGTACCGGAGCGGCCATCGCGGCGAGACCCAGAAGCGGGCCGAGGACCGCGGCCATCCGGGTCGGGGCACGCTGAAGGACCCCGCTGAGCAGAATGAGCAGGGCGATGGCCTCGGCCAGGCCCCAGACCTTCAGCGGGTGGTCCCCCGCGAACAGCGTCAGCGTCACCGCCCAGGACACGGCCGCCGCGGGCCAGGCGCGGAACGGCAGCGGCACCCCCGTCCACGGCACCGCGCACAGGCAGACGAAGACGCCGGAGAAGGCGACGAGGGCGTGCGGGTAGGTGGGCTGGCGGGCGAGCGCGACGCCTTCGAAGGCGACCAGGGCGATGAGCACCGCGGCGAAGAGCACCTTGGCGGCCGCGACCCGCAGCCGGCTGCGCCCGAACCAGGCGAGCAGCCCGTTCACTTCTCGCCCGAGGCCAGTCCGCTCTCCCAGGCCCATGCGGCGATCTCCACGCGGTTACGGGCGTCGAGTTTGGCCTGCACGTTGGCCAGGTGGGTCTTGACCGTGGAGAGCGAGACGAACAGGGCGGAGGCGATCTCGGCGTTGGTCATGCCGCGGGCGAGGCAGCGGACGACCTCGATCTCGCGTTCGGTGAGGGGTTCGGCGGGCTCGCGGGCCTCGCGGCGTGCGGAGATCGGGGCCATCTCGCGAAGGAGCCGCACGGTGATCGCGGGCGAGACCAGGGAGTCGCCGACGGCCGCGGCCCGGACCGCCTCGACGAGCATCGCGGGGCTCGCGTCCTTGAGCAGAAAGCCGCTGGCGCCGCCGTGCAGCGCGGAGTGCACGTATTCGTCGAGGTCGAAGGTGGTGACGATGACGATCCGGGGGCGTTCGCTGCCGCTCGCGGCAAGACGCCGGGTCACTTCGAGACCGTCGAGCCTGGGCATCCGGATGTCGAGCAGAAGCACATCGGGGTCGTGCCGCCGTACGGCTTCGAGCGCGGCCTCGCCGTCCACGACGTCCTCGACGACCTGGATGTCGGACTGGCTCTCCAGGATCATGCGGAAGCCGGTGCGGACCATCTCCTGGTCATCCGCGATGACCACCGTGATCGCCATATGACGCCGCCTGCCCGCCGGGTTCCTGACATGTGCCTTCCATGGGACCGGCGCCCTGCGCGGTGCGCAACCGGGGGCGGGTCGCCGAAAGGAGGCCGCAGGGCCGGAGCGGCGCTGATCCAGCCCTGCGATGCCACGTATGACGCTACGCCGCCGGGGTCGGCGCTGCCTCGGGCGCAAGGCCGACTCCGGGCGGACCCCGATCGGCCGGAAGAACCAGCGGCGGCTCGACTTACAGGAAGAACTAGCGGCTCGACTTACAGTGGGAAGCGACCTACGCGAGGGGGTGCGGGCGTGGCGAACGGCGGACCCGTGGAGCACGGCTACCCGCATCTGGAGACGGTGCGCTCGGCGATCACCGCGCTCTACAAGCGGCTCTCCTACGACACCGTGCACTCCTTCGACACCAGCGTCGCCCCGGCCGACGTGGCCTTCTGCGATGTGGACGATCTCCACATGGGCGCCCAGCGGGTGGCCCGCGTCATGGTGCAGCATCTGCGGCTTCCCGACGCCCGGATGATCGTGTCCTTCCGCGAGATGGAGCACGCGGCCAACGTCGAACTGGCCGCGGGACCCGAGTACTTCATCGAGCTCAACGACCGCTTCCGCAGCCACCGCCGCGACATCGGCGCCGCGCTCGCGCACGAGGCGATGCACGTCTACCTGCACCGCCTCGGCCTCTCCTTCCCCGGCACCCGCGACAACGAGATCCTCACCGACACCGCGACGACCTATCTCGGCGCGGGCTGGCTGCTGCTCGACGCCTTCCGCGAGGACGGCACCAGTTCGCAGAAGCTCGGCTATCTGACGCCCGAGGAGTTCGGGTACGTGCTTGCCAAGCGGGCGCTCGCGTTCGGTGAGGACCCGGCGATCTGGTTCACCAGCCCGCAGGCGTACACGGCGTATACGAAGGGGCTGCAGCTGGCCCGCCAGGACGAGCGGCAGCCGCCGCTGACGGCGGCGGGCTGGGCGGGGCGCAGGCGCTACGCCAAGGACCGGCGCTATGCCCAGGACCACGGTCCGGGCGGGGCGTGCGGCGGACCGTACGCCTTCGACGCCGGGAGCCCGCTGCGGGTCTCGTTCCCCTGCCCGACCTGCCGGCAGCGGATCAGGGTGCCGGTACGCGGCCGGGTGCGGGCGCGCTGCACGTTGTGCGGATCGGTCCTCGAATGCGACACGTGAGCCCGGGAAGCCCGCGCACAGACACGTGATCTTGAGAACAGGGGTGGAAAAACTTTGCGTCCGGCGGCCTTTCCGAGTGAAGGTAGTCGAACCATGCAGAACCCTCACGCCCCGGACCAAACCACCGAATCGGCCCTCTTCTCCGCGGTGTTCGACGGAGACGAGAACACCGCGGTACGTCTGCTGCGCGCCGGCGCCGATCCCGGCGCGGTGGACGAGGACGGCGAGAGCCTGCTGTATCTGGCGGCGATGAACAACCGGCCGGGCCTCGTGCGGCTGCTGCTCGCCGCGGGCGCCGATCCCGCCCGGCTGAGCTCGGGCGCGGATCTGCCGCTGTGCGGCGCGGCCTGCGCGGGACATCACGAGGTCGTACGGGCGCTGCTCGCCGCGGGCGCCGAGCCGGACCAGGTGGAGCAGGGCGGGTTCACCGCGCTCGCCTGGGCCGTGCAGCTGGGCCACGCCGACACCGCCGAGGCCCTGCTCGCGGCCGGCGCGGACCCGGAGCGGCCGGGGCCCGACGGGGTGCCGCCGCTGGTCTCGGCGGTACGGCGGGGCTCGTTCGGGACCGTACGGGCGCTGCTCTTCCATGGCGCGCGGCCCACGCACGAGGCGCTGACCGAGGCGCGGCGCCGGCTGGCCACGGACATCGAGGCCGAGCTGAGGCGCGAGGTGGCCGCCGGGGCCGATCCGGCCGCCGTGGTCGTGCGCCGCTTTCCGGAGTACGCGGGGGTCACGGTGAGCGTGGAGGTGCTGCGGCCCGACGGCGGCGGCCACGGGCGCGAGCAGCAGACGGGGCACGGCGCGATAGCGACCGTCCTCGAGCACCGGCTCGGGGTGCGTGCGCCGTTCGGTGAACTCCTCGACCGCGCCCTGCCGTTCGCGGACCCCGGCAACGAGAACTGGCGCGAGGCAGCGAGCGAACTGGCCTCGCGCGGCGACGAGGTGACCTATCGGACGGCGGCCGCCCTCACCCGCGACGCGTCCGCGCTGCGGCGGGCGTTCGGGGCGGAGGTGCTCGGCCGGCTCGCACACACCGCGCCGGCCTTCGCGGGACGGGTGCTGCCGCTCCTGGTGAGCGCCGCGGAGCGGGTGCGAGCGGACGGGGCCGTGGGCGGAGCCACGGTGGACGGGACCGGGGGCGGGGCCACGCTGGCCGGTACCGAGGGCGGGGCCACGGTGCTCGCGCGCACCCTCGTACGCGCCCTGAGTGAGCCGGGCGACCCATCCGCCCTGCCCGCCGTGCTGCCCTTCGCCGGGCACGCGGACGCCGGGGTGCGGTCCGCGGCGGCGGCCTCGCTGCACGCGCTCGGCCCGGACGCCGACGAGTCGGCCGTGCGGACGCTGGCCCATCTGGCGAACGACCCCGACCCGGTGGTCCGCAACCGGGCGGCCATCGCGCTCTCCTGGTGCGACAGCGACTCCATGGAGGTACGCGAGAGCCTGGCCGCGCTCCTGGCGGACCACGATCCCGCGACGGCCGCCGAGGCGGCGCGCGGTCTGGCCCGGCGCGGGGACCCTCGCGCGGTCGACGCCCTCGCACGGCTGCTGACGCACGGGGAGCCGGGCAGCGCCGCGTACGACACGGCGACCGAGGCGGTCGACGAGGTCGGCGACGAACGGGCGCGGGCTGTGCTGCGGGGGACCTTTCCGCGGCTGGGGACGTGAAGCGGCCCAGGGCCTGGCCTGTGGATCAGGCCCTAGCATGACCGGGTGATCGTCGCCCGTTCCGTCGCCCTGTTCGCCGTCGCCGCGCTCTTCGAGATCGGCGGTGCCTGGCTGGTCTGGCAGGGCGTCCGTGAGCACAAGGGCTGGATCTGGATCGGCGCCGGAGTGATCGCGCTCGGTCTGTACGGCGTGGTCGCGACCTTCCAGAGCGACGACAACTTCGGGCGCATCCTCGCCGCGTACGGCGGGATCTTCGTGGCCGGTTCGATCGCCTGGGGCATGGTGGCCGACGGGTACCGGCCCGACCGGTTCGATGTGATCGGGGCGTTGATCTGCCTGGCCGGGATGGCCGTGATCATGTACGCGCCGCGGGGGCAGTGAGCCGCACGGGCCGCGCCAGATCCCGGCAATGTACGGCCGGTGAGACTGCCGGTACCCCCCGGCGCGCACGCCGCCCGCGCTCGGCGACACTTCCTGCCATGAACGACGCCCTGGTCATCCGTCTGCCACGCCACATGAGTACGTGGATCCTCGTCGGCCTCGGCGCGCTCGCCGCTCTGGTGGCGGCGGCGTCCTGGGCGTATCGCGTGGTCCGGCTCGGCCTGGACGCGCCGTTCCAGCCCACGGACGCCGCGGCGCTGATCGCGCTGCCGTTCGTCCTGCTCGCGGTGTACGTGTTCCGGATGGCCACGATCTCCGTGCGCGCCGACGCGCACGGCGTGCACCTCGCCACCTGGCTGCGCCGGCGCACCGTCTCCTGGGATGACATCGCGGACGTTCAGCAGCTGGTCAAGGTCTATCGCTCGACCCCGGTCCAGCGGGTCGTGCTGCGGCTGCGCGACGGCCGCCAGGTGACGCTTCCGGGGCCCTACGGCGCTGATCACCCGCGGTTCCGGGCCCTGTTCGACGCCGACCTCGAGTCCCTGCGCGCGCTGCACCGCCGGTACGGAACACCCGCCACGGACTATCTCGTGGTGATCAACTCCCGTACGGCGGGACGCTCCTGGAAGGCCCTGCTCGTGCTGTGCGTCGGGCTGCTCGCCTGCAGTGCGCTCGCCGCGTCCTTCGTACCGACCGCCTCGGGCCATCTGCGGGCGTGGAAGTCCGCCGTCGCCTGCCCCGCCGACCAGGTCGACCGCGACTGTCTGAGCACGGTCCGGGCGGTCGTCGAGCACACCGATCCGAACTCGGGCAAGAGCCAGAGCTGGGTGTACTTCACCGACGACCGGCCCCTCGACCGCAAGTCGGTGCCCGAGGACACCGCCCGTGCCTTCCAGCCGGGCGACCGGGTCACGCTGACGCTGTGGCACGGCGGCGTATACCGGATCACCGGCGAGCACCACCGGTGGACGGAGCACTTCGCCACGGGTGGTGAAGTGGCGGTGCTCTCGGCGCTGTTCGCGTTGGGTGCGGGTGTACCGGCGGCCCAGCTGGTGATCCGCCGGCGCGGGCGCGGGCTGCCCGCCGATGAAGTCCTGCCGTCGGTGGGGCCGTTCCTCATGGCCCTGCTGTGCACGGGCGTCTGGCTCCTTCCGTACGCCCATACGCTGACGACGGATCCGTTCCTGTCGCGCGCCGCGTATCTGTGGCTCGGCCCGGGTGCGGTGGCGTCGGCGGCGCTGTTCGCCTGGGCCTGGCGGGCGACCCGGATCCGCCGCCCGCAAGCGGCGGCCGCGACGGCTCCGGTCACGGGTGAGACGTTCGTACCGGCCCGCTTCCTGGACGCGACCGACTACAACCCGCACGGCTTCGGCACGCACATCGTGCTCGGCGACGGGCTGCCCGCGGTGGTCCCGCATGCGGGTCCTGGCCGGTTCGCGGCGAAGGAGATCCCGGCCCAGCGCCTTGCGGTACGGGCGATACGCCGTGCCCGGGGCGAGGAGGCCGAGTCGGTGCCCCGTGCCTGGCATATCGCCGAGCTCGAGGACGGAGGGCGTTGGGTGCGGCTCGCCGCCTCGCCGAAGGATCTCGCGCTCGTGCTGCGGGAGTTGGGGCTGAGCGCGCCGGTGTGAGGGCACGAGAGGGCGCCGCCCGTCTCTCCCGCAGACGGACGGCGCCCTGCCGCCGGATCAGCTGTACATCCGCCAGTCGTACGTCAGCCGGTAGCGGCCACCGTGGCCCGCGTACTCGACCGACCGGTCGCTGCTGTTGTCCTGGCCGGCCCAGCGGCTGGTCAGGGACGGGATCACGGTGCTGACGGTGATCGGCTTGAACACCTCGTCGCCCCACAGGTTCTTGAGGAACTCGAAGATCTGGGTCACGGCGTAGCCCACGGCGATCCCGATGGCGATGCCCACCGGCCCGCCGGGAGAGCCGATCGCCCCGCCGATGGCGGCCGCGACCGCCGCGACGACCTTCGCCTTGACCTTCTCGAGCAGTCCGTTCAGGAAGTCGGCGAGGCCGCCCCAGTCGACTTCGGCGAGCACGAGCGTGACGAAGTACGACTTGGGGAACGTCACCGTGGACTCGGTGAGCGAGAAGAACGTGAACCGCTTCGGCGGCGTGTACGTCTGCACGTCACCGGTGTTGAAGCTGCGCACCTTGAAGGCCGAGACCTTCTTCGTGTCGCCGCTCTCGTCGATGCTCGTGCCGCCCAGGTGGATCTCGTCCTTGCCGAGCTCGCTGGTCTCGTCCAGGCACTGGACCTTGTGGATCCGCAGTTCGAGCTGCCTGAGCTCGGCGACCGCCTGAGCCCCGGTCTGCGCCGCGGTCTCTTCGGCACCGGTCAGGGAGGTCCCCGGCATCCTGCGCAGTTCGTCCGCGGGGAACTTCAGCTTGTCCGGGAACGGCAGTGCCTTGACCTGCGACTCCACCGATGCCGGCGAGCGCAGATCGACCTTCGCGAGGTCGCCGAGGCGGCCGGCGCGTGCCGGGCTCTTCAGCTCGGCGGCCACCTTGTCGGCCGCCTTCTTGCGCTGCCCTTCCGGCAGGCTCTTGAACCGCGCGGCGAACAGCTGCTCCACGGCCGACTTCGCCGTCGGCATGGGGTACTTGGTGGGCTCGGCGTGGTGGCAGGCGACCTTCTCCGCAGCCAGCTGCATTTCGCGTACGACACGGTCCGTGACCGCTTTGATCTTGGCGTTCGGCAGCGTGGTCACCACGCTGTCCTTGTTGTCGGCCATGACGGCTACTTCCCCGATCGATTCCCTCCGCGGCATTCCGTGAAGGTGTCAACGACGTTAGGGAGCAGGGACGTTGCCCGCCCCGGGGAGCGGCCCAGGGGAATCCCCAGGGTGGGCGCGACGGCCTCCTACTGCTCGGCGGCGAGCACCGCCGCGAGGCGCGTACGGGAGTCCACGCCCAGCTTGGAGAAGATCCGGCCCAGGTGGTACTCGACGGTCTTCACACTGATCACCAGCTCGCGCGCCACCTGACGGTTGGTGAGTCCGCGCACCACATGACTGGCCACGGCCAGCTCCTGGGGTGTCAGGAGCGCCGACTCCCTGGCCCGGCGCTCGGCCGGCTGGAGGCCGCAGGCCGCCAACTCCCTTTCGCAGCGCTCCAGATCGGGCCGGGCATCGAGGCGTCCGAGCAGCTCGCGGGCCTTGCCGAGCTGCGCGCCCGCCCGCTTGCGCTGCCCCGTACGGCGCAGGAACTGCCCGTACGCGAGGTGCAGCAGCGCACGGTCGAAGGGGATCTCGACGTGCTCGGCGTGCTTCAGGGCGAGCCGGAAGGAGCGTTCGGCCGCGGCCGGGTCGCCGCGGGCCGCCTCCAGCGCGCCACGGGCACGGGCGGCGAGCAGCAGCGCACCGTGGTGGCCGCGCTGCACGGCCGCCGTCTCGCAGGGCGCCAGGGCGGACGCGGCGCGCTTGTGGTCGTCGAGGGCCGTCCAGGCGTCGGCGAGCACATCGGCCCACGGCAGCGACCCGGGCTCGGCGAAATCGCCCCGGCCGTCGAGCGCGAGCAGCGGGTCGAGGGCGGCGGCGACCTCTTCGTGGCGGCCTTGGGCACGGGCCAGATGCGCTTCGGCGAGTGACGCCCAGACGACCGGGTTGAGATGACCCAAGGCGGCGTACTCGCGGACGACCCGGGCGTCCGCCGCGGCCTTGCCGAAGGAGCCGCGGGCGCTGTGCAGAAGGGCGGCGATGGTGCGGCAGTACAGGGCGATATGCGGCTGATCGGTGTCCGCGGCCAGGGTCAGCGCGAACTCGCAGTGCACCAGGGCGTCGTCCCAGCGGCCCGCGCGGTACTCGGCCGAGGCGAGCGCGGTGGCGGTCAGCACCCGGAACGACGCGGCCCGGCCCTGGCAGTGCGCGAACACACCGGTCAGGTCGGCCACCGCGCCCCGCACATCACCGGCGATCTCGCGCAGTCCACCGCGCGCGAGCAGTTCCTCGAGCTCGGCGGGCGAGGCGAGTGCGGGGTCGGGGAGCTTCGGCAGTGCGGCGAGCGCGCCCGCCGCGTCGCCGCTCATCGCCCGTCCGATCAGGGCGAGGTAGCGGATCATGTCGGTGGCGGTGTCGTCCGGTGCGGTGCGCAGGGCGAGCCCGGCCCACTCCGCCATCTCCGCGCCGCGCGCCATGCTCCCGTACAACGCGGCGAACTGGCCGGCGATCCGGGCCGCGAGCACCGGTTCGCCCTGCGGGTCGCACTGCCGCCAGGCGTCCCTGAGCAGCCGCTCGGCCCGGTCGATGTCGAACAGGCTGAGCCTGCCGAGCAGATAGCTGCGCCAGCCCGTCGCGGCGAACGTGCCGAGCTCGCGGGCCGCCTCCGCCACATCCGGTACATCGCCCGCGAGGATGCGGCACTCCACTTCCTCCAGGGTGTAGCGCTCGTACGCCGTCCTGTCCTTGACCAGCCGTGCGGCGGCGCCCAGTCGGGCCGCGGCGCTCACCCACGCGCCTTCGGCCGCGAGCCGGCGGCCGAGCGCGGCGAGGTCGGCGGCAAGGGCGGGATCGGGTCCGGTCGCGGCCGCCGCGCGATGCCGCAGGGCGCCCGCGGGATCGGCCCCGTACAGGGCGGCGGCGCGCAGATGGAGCGTGGTGCGGCGGGACGGGCCGAGCTGGTGGTAGACGGCGGCGTGGACGAGAGGGTGCGGAAAACGGATCAGTTGAACGCCGGGGCGCTCCGTCAGGAGCCCGGCCCGCACGGCCTCTTCGAGCGCCTGGGAGGCCTCGGCCGGGCACGGCCGCGGTGGTGTGCCGTCGGCGAGGGCGGCCGCGTCGTCGAGGGTGCACTGCATGCCGAGCACACTGGCCGCGCTGACCAGCGCCTCGGCGCCCGGTGTGCAGGCGCGGAGCCGGGCGAGGACGAGTGCGGTGAACGACTTCGGCGCGGGGGGTGCCATATCGCTGCGTTCCAGGGCGAGGAGAAGCTCCGGGCCCTCCTGTTCGAGCAGGGCGAGGGTGTGCAGCGGGTTGCCCGCGGTGTGGGCGCGCAGCCGGGCCGCGGCGCGTGCGGTGAGACCGCCGCCGGTCAACTCCCGTAATTCCACGGTGTCCAGACCGTCCAGGTCGATCCGGGTCGTGGTGTCCGCGGTGAAGAGACGGCGCAGGCCGTCCGGGAGCCGGGCGTCGTCGATATCGCGTACGACGAGGAGGGTCAGGACCCGGTCGGCGCGGAGTCTGCGGACGGCGAACGCCAGGGCCTGCAGGGAGGCGGGGTCCGCCCACTGGGCGTCGTCGACGACGAGCGCGACCACGTGCCCGTCCGCCGCGCCGGTCTGCGCGCCCTGGGCCTCGTCGAAGGCGGTCACGCGCTCGTCGGGCGCCGGGGTGCCCGTGCCGCCCTCGTTGTCCTGCGCCTCGTTGCCCTGCGCCTCGTTGTCCTGCGCCTCGTCGAGCGCCTCCAGGAGCGCGGCGCCCGCGGCCGGCGGGTCGACCCAGCGGGTGCGCTGCCCGTCGAGCAGCCGCTCGAGCAGCCCGAAGGTCAGCTGCGCCTCGGCCTCGTCGCCGTCGACGAGCAGGGCCCGGTCGACGGTGGTCAGGAACTCCCGTACGAGAGCGGTCTTGCCGATACCGGCGGGGCCCTGCACGAGCACGCTCTGCGGCCGGCCCTCGCTCGCCAGGTGGCGCGCGTGGGCGAGGGTGGCGAGTGCTGTCCTTCGTCCTACGAAGTCCACCCCGCACCTCCGCGCGACGGCCGTGGTTCGCATCCTCGCGCGCAGGTACGGGGCGGTACAGGCCGCATCCGGCCAGGGCGGTGATGGGCCGGAAGTGCACATCGCACCAGCCGGCCCGGGGCCCTCAACCGGCTCCGTACACCGCTCCCGGCGCCTCGGACGACGCCAGCAACTTCAGTGCCACGTCGCCCACTTCGACAGGCGACCAGCGCGCACCCTTGTCCGCGGACGGGCCGCGGCGCCAGCCCTCCATGACCGTCACCTTGCCGGCCTCCACCTCGAAGACCCGGCCGGTCACACCCTCCGAAGCGGACGAGCCGAGCCAGACCACCAGGGGCGAGACGTTCTCGGGGGCCATCGCGTCGAAGTCCCCCTCCCCCGGGGCCGCCATCGTCGCGGCGAAGGTCTCCTGCGTCATACGGGTGCGCGCCGCCGGGGCGATCGCGTTGACCTGGACGCCGTAGCGGCCCATTTCGGCGGCGGCCACCGCGGTCAGGCCGAGGATGCCGGCCTTCGCGGCGGAGTAGTTGCCCTGGCCGACAGAGCCCAACAGACCTGCCCCTGAGCTGGTGTTGACGACGCGGGCGGCGACCGTGCGCCCCGCCTTGGCCTCCGCACGCCACCAGGCCGCAGCGTGCTTCAGCGGCAGGAAGTGGCCCTTGAGATGCACCCGCATCACCGCGTCCCAGTCGTCCTCGTCGAGGTTGACCAGCATCCGGTCCCGCAGGAAGCCCGCGTTGTTCACCAAGGTGTCCACGCGGCCGTACGCCTCGAGGGCCGTACCGATCAGCGAAGACGCTCCCTCGGACGTCGCGATGTCGCCGCCGTGCGCGACCGCCGAGCCTCCCGCGGCCTCGATCTCGGCGACCACACGGGCGGCCGGACTGTCCGCCCCGGCGGCCGTTCCGTCGAGTCCCACGCCGAGGTCGTTCACGACGACCCGCGCGCCCTCGGCGGCGAAGGCCAGCGCGTGCGCCCGGCCGAGGCCGCGGCCCGCTCCCGTCACGACGACCACGCGCTCCGCACACAGACCCGTTGCCTCAACCGGCATATCAACTCTCCTTGTTGGCATTCGCAGCGTCCAGAAAGGCGGGCCGCTCCCCGCCCCCGTGCAGCAGCAGACTCGCCCCGCTGACATACGCGGCGCGCGAGGAGGCCAGGAACACCGCCGCCTCCCCCACATCAGAAGGTTCCGCGAGCCGCCCCAGCGGTACGGTCGCCGCGACCGCCGCCACGCCGGCCTCGTCGCCGTAGTGCAGCTCGGTGAGTTCGGTGCGCACCATCCCGAGCACGAGCGTGTTCACCCGTACCTCCGGCGCCCACTCCACCGCCATCGAAGCGGCCAGATTCGCCAGTCCCGCCTTCGCCGCCCCGTACGCCGCACTGCCCGGCGAAGGCCGCTGACCGCTGACGCTGCCGATCATGACGACCGAGCCGCGGCTCTCCCGCAGCAGCGGGTACGCGGCGAGCGAGACGGCCATCGGGACGGTCAGATTGAGTTCGACGACGCGTACGTGCCGGGCCGCGTCGCTCTCGGAGAGCAACCGGTACGGCGTGCCACCGGCGTTGTTGACCAGCGCGTCCAACCGGCCGTACCGGCCGGAGACTTCGGCGAACAACGCCTCGACCCCGGCGGGGTCCCGCAGATCCGCCGCCACGAACTCCGCCTTGCGGCCCGCCTCTTCGACCGGTGCGTCCGGTGGTCTGCGGGCGCAGATCACCACCTGCGCACCGGCCGCGAGAAAGGCCCGGGCGATTCCGGCGCCGACGCCACGGGTGCCGCCCGTGACGACCGCGACCCTCCCATCCATCTCCATTCGCTGCTACCTTCCCCACCTAACAAATGTTTGGTGGAAAGGTAGCTGATCCCGCAATGACTGTCAGGCCCGCCTCCACTGTCAAAGGCGTCTCCACCTCGAGCCCGGACAAGGGCATCGCACTGGTCACCGTCGACTTCCCGCCCGTCAACGCCCTTCCCGTACAAGGCTGGTACGACCTGGCCGACGCGCTGCTCGCGGCGGGACGCGATCCCGGGACGCGGGTCGTGGTCCTCAACTCCGCGGGCCGGGGCTTCAATGCGGGCGTCGACATCAAGGAGATGCAGCGCGACTCCGGGCACGGCGCGCTCATCGGCGCCAACCGCGGCTGTTACGCGGCCTTCTCGGCGGTGTACGACTGCGAGGTCCCGGTCGTCGCCGCGGTGCACGGGTTCTGTCTGGGCGGCGGGATCGGGCTCGTCGGCAACGCGGATGCCATCGTGGCCAGCGAGGACGCGACCTTCGGTCTGCCGGAGCTGGACCGCGGCGCGCTCGGGGCGGCCACGCATCTGTCACGTCTGGTCCCGCAGCATCTGATGCGCGCCCTGTACTACACCTCGCGCACCGCGACCGCCGCCGAGCTGCATGCGCACGGCTCGGTCTGGAAGGTGGTGCCGCGCGAGCAACTCCTGGACGAGGCGCTCGACTTGGCGCGCGAGATCGCGCAGAAGGACGGCTATCTGCTGCGGCTCGCGAAGGCCGCGATCAACGGCATCGACCCGGTGGACGTCCACCGCAGCTACCGCTTCGAGCAGGGCTTCACCTTCGAGGCCAACCTCAGCGGGGTGGCCGACCGGGTCCGCGACACCTTCGGCTCCGATGGAGGGGAAGACAAGTGACCGACAAGACCATGACCGTCGAGGCCGTCATCGGCCGCCTGGAGAGCGGTATGACCCTCGGCATCGGCGGCTGGGGCTCGCGCCGCAAGCCGATGGCCCTGGTCCGCGCCCTGCTGCGGTCCGAGGTCACCGATCTGACGGTGGTCTCGTACGGCGGCCCCGATGTGGGCCTGCTCGCCGCGGCCGGCCGGATCCGCAAGCTGATCAGCCCCTTCACCACCCTCGACACCATCCCGCTCGAACCGCATTTCCGCGCCGCGCGCGAGAGCGGGGCCTTCGAGCTGACGGAGGTCGACGAGGCGATGTTCATGTGGGGACTGCACGCGGCCGTGAACCGGCTGCCGTTCCTGCCGGTGCGGGCCGGGATCGGCTCGGACGTCATGCGCGTCAACCCGGCCCTGAGGACGGTGACTTCACCGTACGAGGACAGCGAGACCTTCGTCGCGATGCCGGCGCTCAAGCTGGACGCCGCTTTCGTCCACCTCAACCGCGCCGACCGGCTCGGCAACGGCCAGTACCTGGGCCCCGACCCCTACTTCGACGACCTGTTCTGCGAGGCCGCCGACGCCGCGTATGTCTCCTGCGAGCGGATCGTGGAGACGGCCGAGCTCACCAAGGAGTCCGCACCCCAGACGCTCCTGGTGAAGCGGCACAGCGTGGCCGGCGTGATCGAGACCCCGAACGGTGCGCACTTCACGTCCTGCGCGCCCGACTACGAGCGGGACGAGCCCTTCCAGAAGCTGTACGCGACCACGCCGTACGCCGAGTTCGCCGAGCGCTTCCTCGCCGGGGACGAGGCCGCCTACCAGTCGGCCGTGGAGGCCTGGCACGAGGAGCAGAAGTGACGACCATGACGACTGTGACCCGCGCCGAGTACTGCGTGATCGCCTGCGCCGAGGCCTGGCGCGACAACGGCGAAGTGCTCGCCAGCCCCATGGGGCTGATCCCCGGCTTCGGCGCCCGCCTGGCCAAGCGCACCTTCGCTCCCGATCTGCTCCTGACCGACGGCGAGGCGATGCTCGTCGACCTGGACGGAACGGTCGAGGGCTGGCTGCCCTACCGCCAGCACCTCGCCATGGTCACGGGCGGCAAGCGGCACGTGATGATGGGCGCCAGCCAGATCGACCGCTACGGCAACCAGAACATCTCCTGCATCGGCGACTGGGCACAGCCCAAGCGCCAGCTGCTCGGGGTGCGCGGCGCACCGGTCAACACCCTCAACAATCCGACGAGTTACTGGATCCCCAAGCACTCCAGGCGGGTCTTCGTCGAGCACGTCGACATGGTGTCCGGCGTCGGCTACCAGCGGGCCGCCGAGGCGGGCCCGAGCGCGACGCGCTACCACCGCCTTCCGCGCGTGGTCACCAACCTGGGCGTCTTCGACTTCGAGACCCCCGACCACGCGATGCGCCTGGCGTCCCTGCACCCCGGGGTCACGGTGGACGAGGTGGCCGAGGCCACCGGGTTCGCGCTGGTCGTCCCCGACGACGTACCGCGCACGCGTGAACCGTCCGCGCACGAGCTGGAGTTGATCCGCGAGGTCATCGACCCACGTGCGCTGCGGGACCGCGAGGTGCCCGCGTAATGGCTGTCACATCTCTGCAGACTGCTCTCACGCGCCTCGTCGGCGTCCGCCACCCCATCGTCCAGACCGGGATGGGCTGGGTGGCGGGTCCCCGTCTCGTGTCGGCCACGGCGAACGCGGGCGCGCTCGGCATCCTGGCCTCCGCGACGATGACGGTCGACCAACTGCGTACGGCGGTACGGGAGGTCAAGTCCCGTACGTCGGAGCCGTTCGGGGTGAATCTGCGGGCGGACGCCGGGGACGCGGGCGACCGGGTGCGGATCATCATCGACGAGGGCGTGAAGGTCGCCTCCTTCGCGCTCGCGCCGTCCAAGGAGCTGATCGCCGAGCTCAAGGAGGCGGGTGTGGTCGTCGTGCCGTCCATCGGGGCGCGGCGGCACGCCGAGAAGGTCGCGGCGTGGGGTGCGGACGCGGTGATCGTGCAGGGCGGCGAGGGCGGCGGGCACACGGGGGACGTGGCGACCACCGTGCTGCTGCCGCAGGTGGTGGACGCCGTGGACATCCCGGTCGTGGCGGCGGGCGGGTTCCACGACGGGCGCGGTCTGGTGGCCGCGCTCGCGTACGGGGCGGCCGGTATCGCGATGGGGACGCGCTTTCTGCTCACCTCGGACTCGACCGTCCCGGACGCGGTCAAGGCCCGCTATCTCGCCGCGACCGTCAAGGACGTCACGGTCACGACGGCCGTGGACGGCCTCCCGCACCGCATGCTCCGTACGGAGCTGGTGACGTCCCTGGAGAACGCGGGCCGCACCCGCACCCTGACGCGTGCCGTGCGCCATGCGGCGGCGTTCCGCAAGCTCTCCGGGCTCAGCTGGCGGCAGATGGTCCGCGAGGGGCTCGCGATGAAGCACGGCAAGGACCTGGCGTGGAGCCAGGTGCTGCTCGCCGCCAACACCCCCATGCTCCTCAAGGCCTCCATGGTCGAGGGCCGCACGGACCTCGGCGTCATGGCGTCGGGGCAGGTCGCCGGTGTGATCGAGGACCTGCCCTCCTGCAAGGAACTGGTGGACCGCGTGCTGGCCGAGGCCGACGCGGTCCTCATGCGACTGCAAGCGCAGTCACGTCCAGCCGCACCAGCGCAAGCGCAAGGCACCCTGCCGACACCAGGGTGATCCCTCTTCTCCGTAAGGGAGGAGCGTCATGCCCTTGACGAGACGCGCACTGCTGAGCACCACCGCCGCCACGGCCGCCCTCACTCTCACGGCGCCGCCTGCGAGGGCCCGCCAACAGACGGGATCCGTACGCCACATCCCGCTCCAGGGCGCGGTCAACGTCCGTGACCTGGGCGGCTACCGCACCTACGACGGCGACCGGTTCCGGCACGGCCGCGTCTACCGCGCCGACGAACTCGGCAAGCTGACGGACGCGGACGTGACCACGCTCGCCGGTCTGCGGCTTGACCGGGCGATCGACTTCCGGGTCCCGTTCGAGATCCAGCAGAACGGTGCGGACCGGCTGCCGGCGGGGGTGACCGCGGTGGCCCGCCCGGTCAGCGACCTCGGCCTGTACGCCCAGCTCCTCCAGATCATCGGCTCCCGCGATCCGGTACGCCAGGAGGCCGCCCTCGGCGGCGACCGGGGCGCGGAGCTGATGCGCACGATCTACCGCGCGTTCGTCACGGATGCCACGAACCGCGCCCGGTTCGCCGACACCCTGCGCGATCTGGCCAGGGCACGGGGCCCGGTCCTCTACCACTGCACCTCGGGCAAGGACCGTACGGGCTGGACGAGTTACCTGCTCCTGCGTCTGGTGGGCGTGCCCGCGACGACCGCGTCGCAGGACTACCTCCTGTCGAACACGTACCGCGCCGAGGCCGACCGCCGTACGCGCGAGGGGGTCCGGGCGCTGGGCCTGATGCAGAACCCGGATCTGCTGATCCCGGTCCAGGAGGTGCGGCCGGACTATCTGGGGGCCGCGCTGGGCCAGGCGGACGCGGACTTCGGCGGGCTCACGGGGTACGTACGGGAAGGGCTCGGGCTGAACTGGGGGGTGATCGCGGCGCTCAGGGGGCGGCTGGTGGACTGACCCGCCCGCTCTCGTGACCTGCGGTTACGGCGGCCGGTTCGGGGCCGGCCGCCTGCACCGTGGACGCGGGCGTCAGCACCTTCAACCGCCGCTCACTGCCCCGCATTTGTACGGCTGACAGCCCGGCCAGCACCCCGCCGAGCGCCAGCCAGCCGAGCGGGCCCGCCGCCATCACCGCACCGGTGATGAGCGGTGGGCCCGCGGACTTCTGCACGGACTGGGACATGCCCGCGACGCCCAGGTAGGCGGCGCGTTCCGGCACGGGGGCGAGGGAGACGGCCAGTTCCCAGGAGCTGACGGAACGCAGCAGTTCCGCGACGGTCACCACGACCGCCGTGGCCACGAGCAGCACTCCCGCCCACAGCGCCGGGGCCCGGTCGGACAGCGCGAGCAGTCCGCATCCCGCCGCGACCGCGACGCCGTAACCGCGCAGGGCCCGCACCGCACCCTCGGGCCCGTCGAAGCGTGTGGAGAAGGGGAGTTGAAGCAGCACCACCATCACCGTGTTGACCACGAGGAACACCGGCACCAGGAGATGCGGCGCGTCCGTGCAGGTCACCAGCCACAGCGGCAGACCCACCATCAGGATCGTGTCGTCGAGGTTCAACGGGATGTCGAGCAAGGCGAACCGCAGATAGCCGCGGTCCCGCCAAGGACCTCGCCCCGCAGGCGAACCCCCGTGCCCGGCAGCCGACTTGGCGAGCCCGGCCGGCGTGCGGAGCCGGGTGCACCGTACGAGCAGCGCGGCCACCAGGAACGACAGCGCGTTGGCCAGGATCAGCGCCCGGTACGCACCGAACGCGAGCCCGACCGCCGCGATCCCGGCACCGAGCGCGTATCCGGCGTTCGCGACCGTACGGAACAGCGCCTGGTACGTGCCCCGCCGCTCCCCCGCCACCTCGGTCGCGAACACCATCTCCAGGGTCTTCGCGGCCCGGTCACCGGCGAAGCCGGCCGCCACCACGGGCAGCAGCGCGGCGAAGCTGTCCAGGGCGAGGAGCAGCCCGACGGTTCCGATCCGCAGCAGATGGCAGGCGATCAGCAGCGAGCGTACGGGGAAGGTCATCGCGAGCCGCCCGGCGAGCGGCGACCCGACGATCCCCGCCACGCCGGCCACCCCGAGCAACAGCCCGACCCGGGCGGCATCGAGCCCGGTGACCACGGTGAAGTAGAGCACCGACGAGGCGGCCCACACCCCGGTCCCCGTACGGTCCACGAACTGCCCGAACAACATCAGCCGCGCATCCCGCCCACCGGGCGGCCGCCTCAACTGCCCGACCAGCCCGGTGCCGTTGCCCGTACGCCGCACATCTCCCCCGATTTATCTCGACATCAAGACACCGCGGCAGTCTCACACCGAGGAATCTTGACGTCAAGAGAGTTTGGTGGGGGTCACACCTCGGCCGGAGCGGGTGCGCGGGGCCGCTCCGGCTCCGGACGGGACTCCGTGAGGCCGAAGCGGACGTGCGCGGCCCGCATCCACGCCGGCCCCCACCAGTTCGCCCGCCCCGCGAGCCGCATGAACACCGGCACGAGCACCACCCGGATCAGGGTCGCGTCGACCAGGATCACCACCACCATGCCGATCGCCAGCATCTTGAGGAAGACGACCCCCGACGAGGCGTACGTCGCGAAGGACGCAGCCAGAATCACCGCCGCCGAGGTGATCAGCGGACCGCTGCGCTCCAGGCCGAGCGCGACCGCCGCGGTGGTGTCGCCGGTCCGGTCGTACTCCTCCTTGATACGGGAGAGCAGGAACACCTCGTAGTCCATGGACAGCCCGAACGCCGTGCAGAACATCAGGATCGGGATGGACGGTTCGATACTGCCGGTGGCCGTGAAGCCGAGCAGGCCGGACAGATGGCCGTCCTGGAAGATCCACACCAGCGTGCCGAACATCACCGCCAGGCTCAGGGCGTTGAGCACCATCGCCTTCGCGGGCAGCAGCACACTGCCGGTCATCAGGAAGAGGATGAGGAAGGTCACGGCGAGGATCAGGCCGAGCACCAGCGGCAGCCGGTCGGTCAATTCGGTGCGGAAGTCGGCCAGTTCGGCCGGATAGCCGGCGAGGCGCGCCTCGGCGCCGGCCGTCGAGCGGATGTCGGCGAGCACACGGTCGACCTCCCCTTCGAGACCCTCGTGCGTGGCGACGACCGAGTACCAGGTGCCCTGCCCTCCCTCGAAGCGATCCGACCAGGCGCCCGGTGCACGGATCTTGCGGCCTTCGGCGTACGAACCGGTGAGCGCGTCGACCTGGCGCACTTCGGGGATGCGGGAGAGCGCGAGCGCGCGCTCCTCGATCGCCGCCGGTGCGGCACCCGGGTCGAGCACTTGGATCGCGTCCATCTCCTCGGCGGCGAAGTTGTCCCGGATGTCCTGCTGCACGACCCGGCTCGAAGTCGACGAGGGCAGCACCCGCTCGTCGGGGGTGCCGAAGGTCAGGCCGAGCGCGGGCGCGGAGATCGTCAGCAGCACGGCGAGCGCCGAAACCCCGTACAGGACAGGGCGCTTCATCATCCGCAGCGCCGTACGCCGCCACCACCCGCCGGCCCGGGGAGCCTTGCGCCGGGCGATCCGGTGGCCGAGACGGGCGAGTGCGGCGGGCAGGATCACCAGGGCGGCGAACACCGAGGTCAGCACGGTGCCGATGCCCGCGTACGCGAAGGAGCGCAGGAACGGGAACGGGAAGAGCAGCAGGCAGGCCAGGGACACGACCACGGTCAGACCGCTGAAGGCGACGGTACGCCCGGCCCGCGCCACCGACTCCCTTACGGCATCGGGCACTTCGGCGCCGGACGCCAGCGCCTCACGGAAGCGGTTGATGACGAACAGGCTGTAGTCGACCCCGAGTCCGATGCCCATGACGAGCGTGAGGTTGGCCGCGAAGGTCGAGACGTCGGTGAAGAGGGTGACGATACGGAGCAGCGCCAGCGTTCCGATGACCGAGAACAGCCCCATGCCGAGGGTGAGCGCGGCCGCCGAGAAGCGGCGGTAGAGGGCGAAGAGCAGCAGGAGCACCAGCGGGATCACGATCAGCTCGGCCCGCAGGAAGTCCGCACGGGCCTGCTCGGCGGCCTGGCGGAACACCTCGTCGCCGCCACCGACCCGGACCTCGACCAGCTCGCCGTCCCGGGTGAACTCCGGTGAGAACTCCGCCAGTTCCGCCCGCGCCTCGGTGACCGTGCCCGCCATCCTGGCGATCACCAGCGCCTGACGGGCGTCCTCGGCGCGCATCACGGGCGAGTCGCCACGGCTCCAGTACGAGGCGGTCTCGGCCACCCCGTCCTGCGCGGCCAGCTCCTTCTCCAGCTCCCGCCCGGCCTCGGCGACCGCGGGTGTGTCGACGGTGCCTTCCTTGGCGGTGACCATCAGGAGCACCGACGGCGTGCCCGTGCCGAACTCCTTCTCCAGGACCGCCCGCGTCCGCACCGACTCCGAACCGGGGCTCTCGAAGCGGCTGAGGACCAGCTTGTCCATGGTCCCGGCGGCGAGGACGAGGGCGAGCAGGGTGAGGACGACGCTCGCCCACAGCGCGCGGCGCGGACGGCGGGCGAGGGCGGACCCCAGGCGGGCGAGGGGATCGCGAGGTTGCACGGCAGGTCTCCTGTACGGGAGCGGGCCCCGTGGGTACGGGAACGGTCGGCCCACCTTCGTCCGTATCGCTTCCAGGACCGCTGGAAGATCCACTGGAAGGAGCACGGGAGATCCGGGAACTGATCGGCGCCTGCCGGGAGTTGAGACTCAGAGACCGGAGACACCCGGCGGCGACCAGGGGGAGCGATGTCCGGAGTCCTGCTGCGCGAACGACAGGGCGGCCACGACTGCCGCGAGCACCCCGAGCGCTCCTCGGTCACGCTGCTCGGCCCCTTCACCGTGCACCGGGGCGGTGTGAAGGCCGCCCTGGGCCCGCCGAAGCAGCAGGCGCTGCTCGCGGTCCTGCTGCTTCAGCCCGGACGCACCTTGGGGCTGCGGCAGTTGACCGACGCACTGTGGGGCGAGCGGCCGCCCGCGCACACCAAGAATCTGCTGCAGAAGTATCTGTCGGGCCTGCGTCCCGCGCTCGCGGATCACGGGATGACGGTGGAGTGGACCGGGGCCGGATACCGCCTCGACCCGGGCGGGGCCTGCGTGGACCTGTACGCCTACGACCGGCTGACGGCGGCCGCCCGGACGGCGCTGGCCGCGGGCGAACCGGCCGGGGCGGCGCGGCTGCTCGACCAGGCACGGGCCCTCAAGACGGGCCCGCTGGCGGAGGGTCTGGACGCACCGCTCCTGGACCGGGAGCGGACGTTCACCCGGGCACGGCTGCTCGTCGACTTCGAACTGCGCGCCGAGATCGAGCTCGACCTGGGGCGGCACCGCGAGGCGATCCCGTACTTGGAGTGCCTGGTGCACAGCCATGAGCTGCACGAACGTTTCGTATGGCTGCTGATGCTCGCGCTCCACCGGGCAGGCCGTGACGGCGAGGCCCTGGCCGCCTACCGGACGCATCAGCGCCGGGTCGCGGCGGAGCTGGGCGCCGAGCCGGGCCGGGCGCTGCGGGACCTGGAGCTCGCGGTGCTGCGCCAGGATCCCGCGCTGGGGTCCGTCTCGGCCCTGGCGCCCGCTTCGAGGCCGAGGTCAGTCGCCTAGAGGCCGAGGTCCGTCGCCCAGCGAGCGGGCGGGCCCCGGAGGACCCGCCGTTCGTCCGTCGTCAGAGCCGCTCGATGATCGTCACATTCGCCTGACCGCCGCCCTCGCACATCGTCTGCAGCCCGAACCGCCCGCCCGTGCGCTCCAGTTCGTGCAGCAGCGTGGTCATCAGCTTGACGCCCGTGGCGCCAAGCGGGTGGCCGAGGGCGATCGCGCCGCCGTTGACGTTGACCTTGTCCGGGTCGGCGCCCGTCTCCTTGAGCCAGGCGAGGACGACCGGGGCGAAGGCCTCGTTGATCTCGACCAGGTCGATGTCGCCGATCGACATCCCGGTCTTCTTCAGCGCGTACGCCGTCGCCGGGATGGGCGCGGAGAGCATCCGGATGGGGTCCTCGCCGCGTACGGAGAGGTGGTGGATGCGGGCGCGCGGGGTCAGCCCGTGTTCCCGTACGGCCTGTTCGGAGGCGAGCAGCATCGCCGCCGCACCGTCCGAGACCTGTGAGGAGCAGGCCGCCGTGATGGTGCCGCCCTCGACCACAGGGTTGAGGCCCGCCATCTTCTCCAGGGAGGTGTCGCGGCGCGGCCCCTCGTCCACGGCCACGTCCCCGTAGGCGACGGTCTCGCGGGCGAAACGGCCCTCGTCGATGGCGGCCAGCGCCCGCTGGTGCGAGCGGAGGGCGAACTCTTCCTGGTCGCGCCGGCTGATCCCCCACTTCGTGGCGATCAGCTCGGCCCCGTGGAACTGATTGACCGGCTGCTTCCCGTACCGCTGCTGCCAGCCCACCGACCCGTGGAAGGGCCCGTCCGTGAGCCCGAGCGGCTCGCCCGCCTGCCGGGAGGCGAAGGCGATCGGGATCATCGTCATGTTCTGTACGCCGCCGGCGACCACCAGGTCCTGGGTCCCGGACAGCACGCCCTGCGCGGCGAAGTGCACGGCCTGCTGCGAGGAGCCGCACTGCCGGTCGATGGTCACGCCCGGCACCTCCTCGGGCAGCCCGGCCGCCAGCCACGCGGTGCGCGCGATGTCCCCGGCCTGCGGTCCGACGGTGTCGAGGCAGCCGAAGACCACGTCCTCGACGGCGGCGGCGTCGACACCCGAGCGCTCCACGAGCGCCTTGAGCACATGCGCGCCGAGATCCGCCGGGTGCACCTGGGACAGTCCGCCCTTGCGGCGCCCCACCGGTGTACGGACCGCTTCGACTATGTAGGCCTCGGCCATGACACAACTCCCTCAACAGGTCAGATACGTACGGCGATTCCGTCCAGGACCATCGACAGGTACTGCCGGGCGATCTCCTCCGGGCTGTGCTGCCCGCCCGGCCGGTACCAGGACGCGGCCACCCATACGGTGTCGCGCACGAAGCGGTACGTGAGCCGGATGTCCAGGTCGGAGCGGAAGACCTGGGCGGCGACCCCGCGCTCCAGCGTGCCCAGCCACGCCTTCTCGAACTTCTGCTGCGACTCGACGAGATACGCGAAGCGCTCCTGCTGGGCGAGGTGCCGCGACTCCTTCTGGTAGATCGCGACGGCCGCGCGGTGCCGGTCGATCTCGCGGAAGGACTCGGTGACGAGGGCCTCGATGGTCTCGCGCGGGCCGAGCCCGGCGGCGAGCACCTCGTCGTAGCCCTGCCAGAGTTCGTCGAGGAAGGAGGAGAGGATCTCGTCGAGGATCCCCTCCTTCGAATCGAAGTGGTAGTAGAGGCTGCCCGCCAGCATGCCCGCCTCGTCGGCGATCTTGCGGACGGTCGTGGCGTTGTAGCCCTGCGCGGCGAACACCTCCGCGGCGACGCCAAGGAGTTCACCGCGGCGGGCGGGCGAGGGGGTCACGTTCTTGCTGTCGTTCTGCTTCGGCACGCGTTCATTGTCCCGCCCCTATGCGTGCTGGCTGCTGACGGATACGACCTCGCCCGTCATGTACGAGGAGTAGGGCCCGGCCAGGAACACGATCACGTTGGCCACCTCCCACGGCTCGGCGTACCGCCCGAAGGCCTCGCGGGCCGTCAGCTCCTCGAGGAGCTCCGGCGTCGTGACCTTCACCAGGTGCGGATGCATGGCGAGGCTGGGCGAGACGGCGTTGACCCGCACCCCGTACTCGGCGGCCTCGATCGCGGCGGTCCGGGTGAGCGCCATGACGCCGGCCTTCGCGGCCGCGTAGTGCGCCTGTCCGGCCTGGGCGCGCCAGCCGATGACGGAGGCGTTGTTGACGATCACTCCGCCGGAGCCGGACTCCTTGAAGTGGCGCAGGGCCGCGCGTACGCAGCGGAAGGTGCCGTTGAGCGTGACGTCGAGGACGCGTGACCACTGCTCGTCCGTCATGTCGACGATCGCCGAAGTCCCGCCGAGTCCGGCGTTGTTGACGACCAGATCGAGCCCGCCGTGGCGTTCGGCGGCGTACGAGAACAGCGTCCGCACCTGGTCCTCGTCCGTCACATTGCACGGCACCGAGGCCACGCGGTCCGCCCCGAACTCCTTGGCCAGTTCGGCCTCGGACTCGGCGAGGCGGCGCTCGTGCGCGTCGCTGATGACGACGGACGCGCCCTCCTCCAGGAAGCGTCGGGCGGTCGCGCCCCCGATCCCCGCACCGGCCGCCGCGGTGATCACGGCGGTGCGTCCGTCGAGGAGCCCGTGGCCTTTCACGTACTGCGGCTTGTTGTCGGCCCCAAGCTTGTCGCCGGTCCCAGGCTTGTTGTCAGTCACAGCAGGAGGCTAACCTACCAAACACTTGTTAGGGAAGGGAGTTGGGCGGCCCGTGGACCTGGACGAATCACCCGAAGAGCAGGCGTTCCGTCAGGAGGCGAGGGAGTGGCTGCGCGCGAACGTCCCCTCGCAGCCGCTCATTTCGCTGGAGACGGAAGAGGGCTTCGCCCAACACCGCACGTGGGAGCGGCGGTTGTCCGAGGACCGCTGGTCGGTGGTGTCCTGGCCCGAGGAGTACGGGGGCCGCGGCGTGGACATCTTCCAGTGGCTGATCTTCGAGGAGGAGTACTACGCGGCCGGCGGACCCGCCCGGGTCTCGCAGAACGGCATCAACCTCCTCGCCCCCACGCTCCTCGACCACGGCACCCCGGAGCAGAAGCAGCGCATCCTGCCGTCGATGGCGAGCGGTGCGGTGATCTGGGCGCAGGCCTGGTCGGAACCGGAGGCGGGCAGCGATCTCGCCTCACTGAAGTCACGGGCCGTACGGACCGACGGGGGCTGGCTGCTCAGCGGCCAGAAGACCTGGTCGTCGCGGGCGGCGTTCGCGGACCGGGCCTTCGGCATCTTCCGCACGGATCCTGACGCGGACCGGCCCCATCGCGGCCTGACCTACCTGATGTTCGATCTGCGGGCCCCCGGCGTGACCGTCCGCCCGATCGGCCGCCTTGACGGCAAACCGGCGTTCGCGGAGCTCTTCCTGGACGAGGTCTTCGTACCGGACGAGGACGTGATCGGCGAAGTCGGCCAGGGCTGGCGTATCGCCATGTCGACCACGGGCAACGAACGCGGGCTCACGCTGCGCTCCCCCGGCCGTTTCATGGCGGCGGCGGACCGTCTCGTCGACCTGTGGCGCGAGCAGGGGAACCCCGCCGACACGGCCGCCAGGGACCGCGTGGCGGACGCGGTGGTCGGCGCCCGCGCGTACCAGCTGTTCACGGCGGCCAACGCGTCCCGCTTCGCCGCCGGCGGTGGGGGCACCCCCGCTCGAGCGGAGTCGAGAGTGGGGGACATCGGCGCGGAGTCCTCCCTGAACAAGGTCTTCTGGTCCCAGTACGACATCGCGCTGCACGAGACCGCCCTCGATCTCCTGGGCGCGGACGGCGAGTTGGAGTCCCACGACGGCCCGTACGACTGGGCGGAGGGCTATGTCTTCTCGCTCGCGGGCCCGATCTACGCGGGCACCAACGAGATCCAGCGCGACATCATCGCCGAGCGGCTGCTCGGCCTGCCGAAGGGACGGCGCACATGAGGTTCCTTTTGGACGACGAGCAGCGCGAGTTCGCCCGCAGCCTGGACGCGATGCTGACGGCCACGGATGTTCCTGCGGTCGTACGGTCCTGGGGCGCCGGGGACTTCACGGCCGGGCGGGCCCTGTGGTCGCGGCTCGCGGACGCGGGCGTCTTCGCGCTCGCCGTACCCGAGGCGTACGAGGGTGTGGGGCCGCTGCCCGTCGAACTGGCCGTCGCCTACGTGGAGTTGGGCCGCCATGCCGTACCGGGACCGGTCGTGGAGACCGCGGCGGTCGCCGGGCTCCTGGCGGCGACCGGCGACTCCGCGCATGCCAAGCAGCTCCTGCCGGGCATCGCCTCCGGTTCCGTGATGGCGACAGTCAAGGCGCCGGGCGGCCCGTACGCCCTGGACGCGGAAGCCGCCGACCTCACCATCACCTTCGCGGACGGCGGCCTGCACACCTGCACCGGACACGGCCCGACCCACCGTTCCGCCGACCCCGCCCGCCGGCTGACCGAACCGGGCGCGCCCGCCGAACTCCTCACCCAGGACCGCGCGGCCTTCGCGGCCACCGACGCCTGGGGCACGCTCGCCGCGGCCGCGCAGGCGCTCGGGGTGGGCCGGGCGCTGCTCGACCGTACGGTCGCGTACGTGAAGCAGCGCAAGCAGTTCGGGACCGAGATCGGCACGTTCCAGACGGTGAAGCACCAGCTGGCGGACACGCTGGTGAAGCTCGAGTTCGCGACCCCGCTCCTGTACGGCGCGGCCCTCACCATGACCCGCGCCGACCTCGCCGCCGCCAAGCTCACGGCCTCGGAGGCGGCGTATCACGCCTCGCGCACGGCGCTCCAATTGCACGGCGCGATCGGGTACACCGAGGAGCTGGACCTGTCCCTGTGGATCCGCAAGGCGCAGGCCCTGCGCACCGCTTGGGGCACGCCGAGCGCGTGCAGGAAGCGGGTGCTGGCCTGAGCGGCCCGGGCCCTTCAGACTTGGGCGGCCCCGGGCCCTTCAGGCCCGGGCGGCAGCCACCAGCTCCGCGAGCGACTCACGGGTGAGCGCGAGCCGTTCCATCTCCTGGTCCACGCGCGAGAGTTGCTCGAGGACCAGCGGGCTCAGGCACGGCTCGATCTCCTGCTCGCTGCCGCAGACGCACTCGATGATCTCGGCGATGATGCGCGTGGACAGGCCCGCGTCCAGGAAGCGGCGGATCCGCCGGACGGTCGCGGGGGCGTCCACTCCGTACACCCGATGGCCGCCGGGCGTCCGGGTGGACGCCAGGAGCCCCTGCTCCTCGTAGTAGCGCAACAGCCGTACGGAGACACCGGTCTCGGCAGCGAGCTGCCCGATCTTCATCCCGTCCACTGTGACCCCCCTCACAGACACTTGAACCTCACATCGGTGTGAGCTCATAGCGTCCCTGCCATGACGAACACCACGCACAGCACGCAGCCCACGCAGCCCTCCCGGCTCACGGCCGAGAACCCTACAACCGTCCTGCTCGGCGGTGATCTTCCCGTCCGCCGCCTGGGATACGGCACCATGCGCCTCGCCGACGGCCCCGGCGACCCCACCGGACCCGAAGCCCGCATCTGGACCGCGCCCGCCGACCGTGACGCGGCGATCGCTCTGCTCCGTACCGCCGTCGAGCTCGGCGTCCAGCTGATCGACACCGCGGACGCCTACGCGCTCGGCGCGGGCGAGGAGCTGATCGCCGACGCGCTGCACCCGTACCGCGACGACCTGATGATCGCCACGAAGGTCGGCGTCGTCCGCCCGTCCCCCACGGAATGGGTGCCGCTCGGGCACCCCGCGTATCTGCGTCAGCAGACCGAGCTGAGCCTGCGCCGGCTGCGTACGGACCGCATCGACCTGCTCCAGCTGCACCGCATCGACCCCGCCTACCCGGTGGCCGAGCAGCTCGGCGCGCTCAAGCAGCTCCAGGAGGAGGGCAAGGTGCGGCATATCGGCCTGTCCGAAGTGACCGTCGAGCAGATACGCGAGGCCGAGGAGACCGCGCCCGTCGCGAGCGTCCAGAACCTCTACAACCTGGCCACGCGCGGCCACGAGGACGTGGTCACGTACACCGCCGGGCAGGGCATCGCCTTCCTGCCGTTCTTCCCGGTCGCCATGGGCGCGCACGCCGCACCCGGCGGCCCGCTCGACACGATCGCCCACGAGCTGGGCGCCACCGCCGCGCAGACCGCGCTCGCCTGGCTCCTTCACCGCTCCCCGACCGTGCTGCCCATCCCGGGCACGACGTCCGCGGCCCATCTGGCCGAGAACGTCGGGGCGCTCGAAGTCGCCCTCGACGCCGAGCAGTTCGCGCGGATCGAGGCGGCGACCCAGGGGTAACGGCCCCTGGACGGCCCGGCTCGTCCGCGTGCCGTACACATGGAGGCCTGGTCAAGGGGCATACGGTCCTGCGGTGACGTCGGCGGGAAGGGAGGCCACGGAGGATGGACGACAGGGATGCTCCCCCGCCCGGCAGTCCCGCGTTTCCCGGCCACCAGGCCGCCGCCTGCCGCACCGTCGATGAGCTCGACCTCGCGGTCACGGACTGCCATGCGTGCCCCCGGCTCGTGGAGTGGCGCGAGCAGGTCGCCCACACCCGTCGGGCCGCCTTCAAGGACGAGCGGTACTGGGGCCGCCCCGTCCCCGGCTTCGGTCCGTCGGACGCGCGCCTCGCCGTCGTCGGACTCGCCCCGGCCGCGCACGGCGGCAACCGCACCGGCCGGATGTTCACCGGCGACCCTTCGGGCGACTTCCTGATGGCCGCTCTGTACGAGGTGGGCCTCGCCTCGCAGCCCACCTCGGTCGCCGCGGACGACGGACTGCGCCTGTACGGAGTGCGCCTGTCGTCACCCGTGCACTGCGCGCCTCCGGACAACCGCCCCACACCCCAGGAGCGCGACACCTGCCGGCCCTGGCTGGCCCGTGAACTGGAACTGCTTCGCCCCACCCTGCGCACCGTCGTCGTCCTCGGCGGCTTCGGCTGGCAGGCCCTGCTCCCGGTGCTCGCCGCCGCGGGATGGCGGCTGCCGCGGCCGCGCCCGGCCTTCGGCCATGGCGTCCGGTTCACCGCGTACGACCCGGTCGACGGGCGCGAGCTGACCGTCCTCGGCTGCTACCACCCCAGCCAGCGCAACACCTCGACCAAACGCGTGACCCTGCCGATGCTCGTCGACGTCCTGCGCCACGCGGCCGGACCGGCCGGACTGGCGGGACCACGGCCGGACGGGAAAGGCTGAGGCACAAAACACACCTAAAGCGGTTGCACGGTGCATCTTGCCGGGATCTTCGGGTAAGCGGGCTCCGTCGGCCCGCTCAGCGGGTGCCCCCTCAGTGAAAGGTCACTCCATGTCCTCCGACGGCCACGAGACCGAGGCCGATCCGCAGGCCCGCAGACGGCACCGCCTTCTGTTCCGTGCGCTCGAGCGTCGCCGCAACCCCCGCCTGCGCCGCACCGACATCACGATCACGGACCAGGCGGCGGTCAAACGTGCCGTGAAGGCCGCTTCCCTCGGCAATGCCATGGAGTGGTTCGACTTCGGCATCTACAGCTATCTCGCGGTCACCCTCGGCCATGTCTTCTTCCCCTCGGGCAACGACACCGCCCAGTTGCTCTCGTCGTTCGCGACCTTCGCCGTGGCCTTCCTGGTGCGGCCCCTCGGCGGCATGGTGTTCGGGCCCATGGGCGACAAGGTCGGCCGCAAGAAGGTGCTCGCCCTCACCATGATCATGATGGCGGTCGGCACCTTCGCGATCGGCCTCATCCCCTCGTACGACAGCATCGGCTTCTGGGCGCCCGTCCTGCTGATCCTCTTCCGTCTGGTGCAGGGCTTCTCGACGGGCGGCGAGTACGGCGGCGCCTCGACCTTCATCGCGGAGTACGCGCCGGACAAGCGCCGGGGCTTCTTCGGCAGCTTCCTGGAGCTGGGCACGCTGGCCGGCTACGTCGGCGCCGCGAGCCTGGTCACCGCGATGACCGCCGTGCTGGGCAGCGAGGGCATGGAGGACTGGGGCTGGCGCGTGCCGTTCCTGGTCGCCGGGCCGCTCGGCCTGGTGGGCCTGTATCTGCGGCTGCGGCTCGACGAGACCCCGGCCTTCCAGAAGCTGGAGGACTCCTCCACGTACAAGGCCTCCGATGCCGCCTCGGCGGTGGAGACCTCCGCGAAGGGCGATCTGAAGAAGATCTTCAAGCAGTACTGGGGCACCCTCGTGCTGTGCATCAGCCTGGTCGGCGCGTACAACATCGTGAACTACATGCTGCTTTCGTACATGCCGACCTATCTCTCCGACGAGATGCACTACAGCGAGAGCCATGGACTGCTGCTCCTGGTGGGCACCATGATCGTGCTGATGCTGGTGATCAACCAGGTCGGCCGGCTCTCGGACCGCTTCGGCCGCAAGCCCCTGCTGACGGCGGGCATGCTCGGCTTCTTCGTGCTCTCGATCCCGGCCTTCGCCCTCGTGCAGCAGGGCAGCCTGGCCGCGGTCTCGGCCGGCATGCTGATGCTCGGCTTCTCCCTGGTGTGCCTGCTCGGCACGATGTCCGCGGCCCTGCCCGCGCTGTTCCCCACGCAGGTGCGCTACGGCGGCCTCGCCGTCGGCTACAACCTGTCGGCCTCCCTGTTCGGCGGCACCACGCCCCTGGTCGTCACCGCACTCATCCAGGTGACCGGGACCGACATGCTCCCGGCGTTCTACGCGATGGGCGCGGCGCTCGTCGGCCTGGTGGCCATCGCCTTCATGAAGGAGACGGCGCAGCAGCCGCTCGAGGGCTCGCCGCCCTCGGTGGAGACGCCCCAGGAGGCGGCGGAGATCGCCGAGGCGCAAGCGCCGGCAGGCCGTATCTGAGCGGACGGCACCTGCGTGGGCGCCCTCAGCCGGGACTGCCGTGGGCGCCCTAGCGGGACTGCAGGGCGTCCAGCGCGACCGCCTGCGCGATGACCAGACGCCGGTCGAGGCCCGGATCGGTGATGTCCACCAGGTACTTGTCGCGCAGGGCGAACTTCTTCGTCACCGAGAAGGACGGCGCGCCGTCCGAGGTGAAGGTGAAGTGGTACGGCCAGGCGAACGGCACCGAGTTGAGGAACGGGATGAACTCCCAGACGCGGCGCACCACGGCAAGCGCCGCGTTGCTCTCCTCGCCCTTGGCCTTGGGCGCACCCGGCTGTTCCAGCTGCCAGGTGGAGCGCAGCAGTGAGCGCTTGAAGAGCTTGCGGAACGAGCCGAGTGTGCCGCCGCCCGGGACCGTGACGTCGTATGTGGCGCCCACATCCACGATGTTGCGGGCCCGGAACTCGGCGAACACCTGCTCCTTGGACGCGTCCGTGTAGAGCGTCACCTTCTCCTTGAAGGCCATCCGCTTCTGCTGTGCGAACGCCACCAGGTCGCCCTCCGAGCCGTCGGGGGCCTGGGTGTGCACCTCGTACTGGTTGACCATGAACCGTACGCGCTGGCGTATGAGCAGCCGGTTGTGCTTCTGCAAGGTCTGAGCATCCATCGACGGGTCTCCAGTCAGTGATGAGAGCGGCCGAAGCCGCGGCGGACTCGGCTGGACACAAGGGGTACTTGGAAGCCGAGTCCCCCGTTGCCGCGGGATCAGTGAAGGGAGGCCCGCGTTCCGGTCAGGGCGCGCCCAGCGTCCGGTGCGGCGCCTGCCCGTAGGTCTCGCGGTAGTGGGACGCGAACCGGCCCGGATGGTAGAAGCCCCAGCGTGCGGCGACCTCGGTGACCGTGACCCCGTCGCCGGGCCCCGCGGCGGCCAGCTCGCGATGGGCGTGGGCAAGGCGCACCCGGCGCAGGTGGGCCAGCGGCGTGGTGTCCAGATGGCGGCGGAACGCGTACTGCAGGGCGCGCGGGGTGACATGGGCGGCCGCGGCGATCTCCGCGACGGTGACCGGCTGATCGGCGTGGTCGTCGATGTAGGCGAGGGCACGGCGCAGTGTGGCCGTGTGCGCGTCGACGCGGTCGCGCACCGCCCCCTCACCGCGTGCGGTGTGCGGGAACGCGTACAGCACACTCGCGGCGAGGTGCTGCGCCGCCGTCGAGGCCACCAGGGGTTCGTCGGCGACGGCCGCGTCGGCGAGGACATGGTCGCGCAGATAGGCGATGGCCCTGGCGAGCTGCCGGGAGGCGGCAGCCGGGCCGGGCCGGTGACCCGTCAACTGCACCGGCTTGCCCGTGAGCTGGGCCAGCAGCTCGGGGTCGAGCATGGCGATGGTGTAGCGGGCCTCCTGGATCCGCCCGGCGTACGGCAGTTCGGGCGGGGCGAGCAGCACGGCGTCCCCGGGGCCGAAGGCCTCGTCGTCGACGCCGGCGAAGGAGTGGTCCTGGATCGTGCCCTCGTGCACGACGCACACGCATATCCTGCCGAGCGGTGTCGCCGAGTAGCTCAACTCGCAGGCGAGATCGATCTCGTCGACGCTCACCGCGCCGATGCCCGTGCGGGAGATCCTGGCGCGGTGGGAGCCCGGTGTACCGCCGCCGATGCTCATCCTGGCGTACGCGCGGCAGAGGAAGTCCTCGGTCGTCGCCACGTCGTCGCTCTCGAAGGTCAGCGTCTCCACAGATGTGAAGATGCCACACCTGAACGTCCCCATGCCTCGCTCATGCCGGGTGCTTTCGTTTTCCGGACAGCCCTGCTGGAGGGCTTCGCCTACCGACTGTCCCCGGTCCCCCACCTGCACGAAGGCTCTGTGCATGATCGAACGAGGTGAGGACGAGGGCCGGATCGCCGACCTGGAGTCCGAGGTGGCACACCTGCGGCAGGCCCTGAAGTCCCGGGCGCTCATCGATCACGCCATCGGCGTGGTCATCACCATCGGCGGACTGCCTCCCGAGGACGGCCTCGAGGTCCTCAAGTACATCTCGCAGCACACCAACATCAAGTTGCGCGTGGTGGCGGACGACCTGGTGCGCTGGCCGTCCACCCGGCATCTGACGCGGTCGGTGCGGCTGGCTCTGCCGCACGCGATCGAGCACGCCCGCAGGATGAGGCGCCACCGCGCGCGGATGGCGGAGGGTGGGGACCTGCGGAACGCGCCTCAGTGACCGCCGCCGTCACCCCCGTGACCGTGCCCGCTGGTGACCTCGCGGTACTCCTCGGCCGTCGGCTTCTCCACCTGGGTGCCCGGCCCGTACATCGCCTTCGACAGGCGTACGCGCATCCGCTCGCCCCGTGGCACGGGCCGCCGCACCCCATTGGTGTCGGCCGCCGGGCCGGGGTCGAGCGCCGCCCGCTGCTCATGGGCCGTCAGCGTGAACCGCTCCCCCTGGCTGAGCGGTTCGTGTATCTCCACGAACTCGCCGTGCGGCAGCCGCTTGATCGTGCCGCTCTCGCGGCCGTGCAGCACCTTGTCCCGGTCGCGGTGCTGCAGCCCCAGACAGATCCGGCGCGTGATCCAGAACGCCAGGACCGGGACGACGAAGATGCCGATCCGTACGAACCAGGTGATCGCGTTGATGGAGAGATGGAGTTTGGTGGCCACGATGTCGTTGCCACCGCCGATCAGAAGCACCCCGTATCCCGCGAGCCAGGCGACGCCGAGCGCCGTACGGGTCGGGACGTTGCGCGGCCGGTCGGCGACATGGTGCTCGCGTTTGTCGCCGGTTACCCAGGCCTCGATGAAGGGGTAGACCGCGATCAGCGTCATGTACACCGGGAAGAGCATGAACGGGATGAAGACGCCGAGCGCGAGCGTATGGCCGAAGGCGTTGATCTCCCATCCCGGCATCACCCGGATCAGGCCCTCGGAGAAGCCCAGATACCAGTCGGGTTGAGCGCCCGTGGTGACCAGGTCCGCGCGGTACGGCCCGAAGAGCCACACCGGGTTGATCGTCGCGACCGCGCCCATGAACGCCAGCACACCGAAGACCAGGAAGAAGAATCCGCCGGCCTTCGCCACGTAGATCGGGAAGAACGGCGCACCCACGACCTTCTTCTCGGACCGTCCTGGCCCCGCGAACTGGGTGTGCTTGTGGTAGAAGACCAGGATCAGATGGGCCACCACCAGGCCCAGCATGATGCCCGGCAGCAGCAGGATGTGGATCGGGTAGAGGCGCGCGATGATGTCCGTGCCGGGGAACTCGCCGCCGAACAGGAACATCGCGAGATACGTGCCGACGATCGGGATCGACAGGATCGCGCCCTGGGCGAAGCGCAGGCCGGTGCCGGAGAGCAGGTCGTCCGGCAGCGAGTAGCCGGTCAGACCCGTGATCAGACCGAGCATCAACAGGGTCCAGCCGAACAGCCAGTTGATCTCACGCGGCTTGCGGAACGCTCCGGTGAAGAACACCCGCATCATGTGCACGAGCATCGCGGCCACGAAGACCAGCGCGGCCCAGTGGTGGATCTGCCGGATGAGCAGCCCGCCGCGGACCTCCATGCTGATCTCGACGGTGGACTCGAACGCCTTGGTCATCAGGACGCCCTTGAGCGGTTCGTACGAACCGCCGTAGACGACCTCGACACTGCTCGGCTCGAAGAAGAGCGTCAGCCAGGTGCCGGTCAGGATCAGAATGATGAAGCTGTACAGACAGATCTCACCCAGCATGAAGCTCGGGTGGTCCGGAAACACCTTGCGCATCTGCGTCTTGGCGAGGCCGTAGATGCCGAGCCGGCTGTCGGCCCAGTCGGCGAAGCTCTCACCCTTGGCCGGCTGTGCCGGCCGGCCATTACTGCGTATCCGCTCCTGGCTGCTCATCCCCGGCCTCTCCCCTTCAGGCGTACTCCAGGTTAGGCACACCCCTCCCCGGTGCCAACAGGCGCCCCCGGTTAGGCAGTTGCGGCACACCTGTTGATGTTCCGGCGCCGCAGCACGAATATGACGAACAGTCATATACGCGGGAGGGCTCGGGAGGCGCACATGATCTCGCTCGACGGCAGGACGGTCCTCATCACCGGTGCGGCGCGCGGCCAGGGCGCGGAGGAGGCGCGGCTGTGCGCCGAGGCCGGCGCGCGCGTGGTGGTGACGGATGTGCTGGAGGAGGAGGGCCACCAGGTCGCCAAGTGCCTCGGTGACCAAGGCCTGTTCGTACGGCTCGACGTGACCGGCCCGGAGAGCTGGGCAGCGGCGGTGCGCACGGGGCTCGACCGCTTCGGACGGCTCGACGCGCTGGTCAACAACGCTGCGCTGTGGCGTACCGCGTCCGTCGAGGAGGAGACGTACGACAACTTCGAGGCGCTGCTCCGGGTCAACCTGCTCGGGCCGTTCCTCGGAATCCAGGCCGTCGTGCCGGCGATGAAGGAGGCGGGCGGCGGCTCGGTCGTGAACATCTCCTCCACGGCGGGCCTGAAGGGCCTCCCCCGCCACGCCGCCTACGGCTCGACGAAGTTCGGGCTGCGCGGACTGACCCGCTCCGCGGCGCTCGACCTCGCCCCGTACCGCATCCGCGTGAACTCGGTGCACCCCGGCGCCATCGCCACCCCGATGATCGCCGAGGCCACGGCGGGCCGCGACTGGTCCCATGTGCCGCTCGGGCGGGTGGGGCAGCCGCGGGAGGTCGGCGAGCTGGTGGTCTTCCTGGCCTCGGAGGCCTCGTCGTACATCACGGGCACGGAGTTCTCGGTCGATGGTGGACAGACGGCCTGAGGCGGGTCCGCACGGAGTGAGGCCTGGGCCCAAGCTCTACCCTGTGCGCATGAAACGTGCTGGTTGCCTCTTTCTCGCCATAGCCCCGGTGGCGACCCTCGTCGTCTATCTGCTCGGTCCCGACCCCGACGCGGGCGGCCCGGACGACAAGCCCTCGGCCTCCCAGGGCTCGGACGGCCTGGCGCGGGAGACCGAGAAGGAGCTCCAGGAGCGCCTCGCGAAGATGCCGCCCGGGCTCGCGGCGAAGGACAAGAAGGAGCTGGCACAGCAGCTCGTGTCGAGCGCCGAGAACTCCACGCTCGACTGGCGTGCGAACTACGGCTACATCGAGGACATCGGCGACGGCAACGGCTACACCGCGGGCATCATCGGCTTCTGCTCCGGCACGCACGACATGCTCAAGCTCGTCGAGAGCTACACGGAGGACCACCCGGACAACGGGCTCGCGACCTATCTGCCCGCCCTGCGCGCGGTCGACGGCTCCGACTCGCACGAGGGTCTGGACGGCTTCCCCGAGGCCTGGGCGAAGGAGGCCGGGCGGGCCGAGTTCCGCGAGGCGCAGGACCGGCTGCGCGACGAGGACTACTTCGACCCCGCCGTACGGCAGGCCAAGATGGACGGCCTGAGCACGCTCGGCCAGTTCGTCTACTACGACGCGATGGTGCAGCACGGCCCGGGCACCGACCCGAACGCCTTCTACGGGATCCGCGAGGAGG
Organism: Streptomyces mesophilus; assembly: GCF_011044995.1. Classification (GTDB taxonomy): domain Bacteria; phylum Actinomycetota; class Actinomycetes; order Streptomycetales; family Streptomycetaceae; genus Streptomyces; species Streptomyces mesophilus. The sequence goes on from NZ_JAAKZW010000022.1 coordinate 35,964, forward strand.
CCATGCAGCGGGCGAAGACCAAGGCCGAGGGCGGCGACGAGAAGGCGTACCTCAAGGCCTTTCTCGATGTGCGGCGCGAGGTGATGGAGACCAAGGAGGCCCATCGCGACACCTCCCGGATCGACACCGCCCAGCGCGTGTTCCTCGAGGCGGGCAACCTTCAGCTGAAGACTCCGCTGGAGTGGAAGGTGTACGGGGACCCGTACCGCGTGAAGTGAGGGCGCGAGGGACCCGTACCGCGTGTAGTGAACGAGGCCCCGCCCGCGTACGGACGGGGCCTCGCAGCGGAGGGTTCAGCCCTTGACGGCGCCCGCGGCCAGGCCCGATCCCAGCCGCTTGTGCACCAGGACGAAGAAGATCATCACGGGCAGCGTGACCAGCGTGGAGCTGGCCATGACCGGGCCCCAGGCCGTCGAGTTCTCGCCGAAGAACTGGTAGATGCCCACGGCCGCCGTGTACTTCTCGCTGTCCTTCATGAAGGTGTACGCGAACACGAACTCGTTCCACGCCGTGATGAAGGCGAAGATCGAGGTGGCCACGAGGCCGGGCGCCACGAGCGGCAGCAGCACCGAACGGAACATCCGGAACCAGGACGCCCCGTCGATGTACGCCGCCTCCTCGACCTCCTTGGGCACCGCCTGGACGAAGCCGCGCAGCGTCCAGATGGCGAACGGCAGCGAGAGCGCGATGTAGACGATGGTCAGGCCGAGCAGGGAGTTGAGCAGCTCGTAGTCCCGCATCTGGAGGAACAGCGGGATGACAAGGGCTTCGAGCGGCACCATCTGCACGATCAGGACCATGATCAGCACCGAGGTGCGGAAGCGGAACTTGAAACGGGCCACCGCGATCGCCGCGAACAGCGAGAGCACCGCGGCCGCGAGGATCGTGCCGAGCCCGACGAGGGCCGAATTCAGCAGGAACGTACCGAAGTTGCCCCGCTCGAAGACCAACTCGAAGTGCTCGAAGCTGAAACCGCTGGGCAGCACGTCCGAACCTCGGGTGACCGCCTTCGGATCGAACGAGGTCGACACCATCCAGTACACGGGGAACAGCGTGAAGACCAGCAGTGCGAACACGGCGGCCGGCAGGCCGATCCGCGTGGCACGGGACGTACGGCGGGTGCTCACAGATCCTCCTCCCCCTGTCGGAACAGCGCCCGGATGTAGACGATGGTGATCAGCACAAGCAGCAGCGTGAGCAGCACCGCCGCCGCGGACCCGGCCCCGTAGTCGTCCTGGCCGAAGGCCTGCACGTACGAGTAGACGCCGAGGTTGTAGACCTCCTCGTTGGAGCCGCTGCCGCCCGGCATCAGGAAGATCTGGGTGAAGACCTTGAAGTCCCAGATGGTCGACAGGATCGTGACGACCAGGAAGACGGGACGGATGGTCGGCACGGTGATCTTCCAGAACCGCTGCCAGGCATTGGCGCCGTCGATCATGCCCGCCTCGTACAACTCCCGTGGAATCGTGAGCAGTCCGGCGAAGACGGTGATCGCCACGAACGGGAAGCCGTGGTGCACCACGTTGAGCGTCGCGATGGCGTAGAACGGCAGCCGCTCGGTGAACCAGTTGGTGGTCGCCGGATCGATCAGGCCGAGGGCGCCGGCGAGCTGGCTGAACATGCCCTCCTCCGGCTGGAAGAGCCAGATCCAGACATACGTACCGGTGACCGCCGGCATCGCCCAGGCGGCCAGGATCGACACCGAGCAGATGGCGCGCCAAGTCGTGCCGAGCCGGTTGAGCAGCAGCGCGACCAGGGTGCCGAGCACCACGGTGAGGCCGACGCAGGCGACGGCGAAGAAGACGGTGTTGGGCATGACCGTCTTCCACAGCAGCTCGCTGGAGAGCAGTTCGCTGTAGTGGTCGAACCCGGTGAACTCCCCTACCCCGCCCCCGAACGTGACCTCCCAGTCCTGCAAGGAGATCTTGCCCACCTGGAAGATCGGGTACAGCAGGAGTCCGGCGAGGACCACGAGCGCGGGGGCGAGCAGCAGCCAGGGGCGGGTGAGCCGGATCAGGCGCCGGCGGCGGGCACCCTCGGTGGAGGGGCGGTGGGCAGAAGTCTTCTGCCCACCGCCCACGAGCGCGTTCTTCACGGTTCGCAGCGCCCTACTTGTCCTTGGCGAAGATGTCGTCCATCTGCTGGGCCGCCTTGTCCGCGGCCTCCTTGACGGAGGCCTTGCCCGTGATGATCGACTGGATCATGCCGGGGACGACCTGAGCGGCCTGGATCTTCCCGTACGACTCGGTCTTCGGCACCGTGGCACCGGCCTCCAGCATCTGCTGCGCGAAGGGCTCGACGAGCGGATCCTTCTTCGCGGCGACCTTCTCGAGCTCGGAGTTCTGGCCGGGGAAGTAGTTGGTCTGCTCGGCCCACTTGGCGGCGAACTCACCGGTGGTGAGCATCTTCACGAACTCCCAGGCGAGTTCCTTCTTGTCCGTGTCGAACGTGGACAGATAGGAACCGCCGAGGAAGGAGCGGCTCATACCGCCGTCGGGGCCCGGGATCGGTACGGCGCCGAGCTTGCCCTCGAGCTCGGGGTTCTCGTCGACGAAGGCCTTCGGGGTCCAGTTGCCGGAGATGGACATCGCGATCTGCCCCTTCTTCCAGGCGTCGCCGACCTCCTTCTCCGTCCAGGTGTTGACCTTGGCCGGGGAGACCTTGTCCTTGGTCGCGAGGCCCGTGTAGAACTCGATGCCCTTGATCGCCTCGGGCGAGTTGATCGCCGACTTCCAGGAGTCGCCCTCCTGCTCGGCAAGCTCGCCGCCGGCGCCCCAGATGAAGGGGGCCGCGAACATCTCCGCGCCGCCGGCGACCGGGAAGGACAGAAGCCCGGGCTCCTTCTCCTTCAGCGTCTTCGCCGCCTCCTGGAGCTCCTTCCAGGTGGTCGGGGGCTTGATCTTGTGCTTCTCGAAGATGTCCTTGCGGTACAGGATCGAGCGGACCCCGGCGTACCAGGGCATGCCGTACTGCTTGCCGTCGAGCGTGCCTGCGTCCTTGAGACCCTCGACGAGGTCGTCGGTCAGACCCGACTCCTTGACCTCGTCGGTCACATCCACGAGCGCTTTGGTCTCGGCGAACTGCGGCACCCAGGTGGTGCCGACCTCGGCGACATCGGGCACCTGGTCCGCGCCGCCCGCGATCGCGGTGGTGAACTTGCGGTTCGCGGTCGCCCACTGCTGGTACTCGACCTTGATCTTGGCGCCGGTCTTCTTCTCGAACGCCGCCGCGGCCTCCTTGAAGAACGGGCGCGCGTCGGGGTTGGTCCCCTCCATGATCCATACGGTCAGGGTCTTGCCCTTCCCGTCGGTCGCACCGTCCTTGCCCCCGCTGTCGCCCGAGTCATCGCCGCAGGCCGTGGCGGTCAGTCCGAGCGTCAAGGCGATTGCTGCCGCGATGACACGTCGCTTCATGACGAGCCCCCTTCATGGATGGCGGTCCACTTGCGTGAAGTGATTCTCAGCACAGGGGTTCATGAGCGGTCTAGGCCATTCCCGATACGCGGCCGAACCGTAATGACCATTGCAAACACTGCAACATGCGCGCAGCCCATTGCAGTTGACGCAACGCACCTGGCTGCCTGACGTCCACAATCGATCGCTTTCAGCCAACGCCCGCCGAATGTGGAGATTTCGTGAGTGACTTGTGTCCCTTCGTCACTCAACTCCCTTGCACGGGACGCCCCGAGGAGTCTTCTTGCACTCTCGCACCGCCATAGCCGCAGTCACCGCCGCGCTCGTCACGTGCGGCCTGACCGCGCTCGCCGCCCCGTCGCAGGCGGCCGAATACTCATCCGCACTCAAGCTCTACGGCGTGCAGTACGACGCACCGGGCACGGACAGCAACCGCTGCTCGGGCGGCAATACGAAGGACGAGTATCTGACGATCAAGAACTACTCGCGCGGCACGACCGTGAACCTGAAGGGCTACTTCGTGAAGGACGCGACGGGCAACCGCTTCACGTTCACGAGGAACCACACCCTCCAGCCCGGCGACCACATCAAGCTGCGCGGCGGCAACGGCACGGACTCCGACGCGAACAACGTGGTCTACCGCAACAACTGCAACTTCATCTGGAACAACCCGGGCGACACCATCTACTTCTACAAGCCGTCCGGCCCCCGGGCCGACGTCCACTCGTACACGAAGGCCGGCAGCGACCCGGACGGGAACGGGTACGTGAGGTTCCACGGCTGAGCAGCGCCCCCTCGACCTGGGCATCGGCCCTGGGCATCGGCCCTGGGCACCCTGCGCGTCACCCCCTCCGACCAAGATCAATTGTCAGTGCCGGCTGGGAAGATGGAGACATCGAACGGGAGCTGCAGGGGCTTCCGGGACGAGGGGGATCATCCATGTCCGGAGCGCAGAACTACATCAACCACGTCGCACTGGTGCTCGACGCCAGCTCGTCCATGTCCCACCTGAGCAGCAAGGTCGTCGAGGTCGCCGACCAGCAGATCGCGTATCTGGCGCGCCGCTCGCAGGAGTTGGACCAGGAGACGCGCGTGACGGTGTACGTCTTCTCGAGCCAGGTCGAGTGCGTCATCTACGACAAGGACGTGCTGCGGATGCCGTCCTTGAAGCAGCTGTACCGGGCGAACGGCTCGACGGCGCTGCTCGCCGCCACCCTGAAGTCGCAGCGCGAACTGGCCCAGACAGCCCAGCTCTACGGGGACCACAGCTTCCTGACCTTCGTCCTCACCGACGGCCAGGAGAACACGAGCCATCGCTGCTCGGACAGCCAGGGCAAGACGCAGCAGCAACTGGTGCGGGCGGTCGCCGACTTGGCGCGGACCCAGGAGGACAACTGGACGCTGGCCGTCCTCGTCCCCGACCAGATGGGCAAGCGCGAGGCCATGCAGTGCGGCTTCCCGAAGGACAACATCGCGATCTGGGACGCCACCAGCACCCAGGGCCTCGAGGAGGCCGGCCAGGTCATCCAGGAGGCCACCGAGAAGTTCATGGTGGGCCGCACCAAGGGCATCCGCGGCTCCCGTGCCGTGTTCTCCACGGGCGCGGACGCGGTCAACAAGGACACGATTCTGGCGGCCGGCCTCACCTCGGTGGACCCGTCCGGCTACCAACTGCTCGCGGTGGACCGCGCGGAGACGATCCGCACGTGGATCGTCGACGGCGGCCACACCTACCGTACGGGCGCCGCCTACTACGAACTGAGCAAGTCCGAGAAGGTCCAGGCCCGCAAGCAGATAGCGGTCCTGGAGAAGAAGACGGACAAGATCTACACGGGCCCCCAGGCCCGGACGCTCCTCGGCCTGCCGAACGCGGAGGTCCGCATCAAGCCGGACCACAACGACGAGTTCACCATCTTCATCCAGAGCACCAGCGTGAACCGGAAGCTGGTCCCGCAGACCCGCCTGCTCCTGATGACCCAGAGCTGACCCCACCCCACCGGGCCCGGACCGTCGAGGTCCGGGCCCTCGGCATGCCTCCTTACGCCTCCTCATGTCTCCTCATGCCTCTTCATGCCTCCTGTGACGAGGCTTGCGTTGCTGCTGTCCGTGTGCGGTTGCGATGATCGGGCGCATGTCTGAGTACGGGGGAACGGCGGGCGATCCGCCACGGTCACGACTGTCGGACTACGCGGAGCCGCTCGAAGCGGTTCACGAACCGGTGCGGAGCGAGACGCAGAGCAGCGAGCCGCCCGTGAAGCCGGACGAATCGGCCGAGGTGAAGGGGCATCGCCGCGAGTTCGCCGCGATGCTCGGTGAGTTCCGGCGCTCGGCTCCTGGACGTGGCGGTGCCGGCCGCCGGGGTGCCGTGCGGAGGAACACTACTACTGTGGCAAGTGAACTACGCTTCGAGAATTCCGGTGCGCTCGAAGCCCTTTACGGCAGGATCCCTCCGCTCCACAACGTGCGGCTGAGATCGATCCAACTGAACTGGCGAGGCCCCGCCCTCACCCTTCGCATGGACCTGCCGGAGCACCCGGCGGGCGCCCCGACCGTATGGGTCGAAAGGGGCATGGACACCGTGCAGTGCCATGTTCAGTTTCTGGCTGTGGAAGACCTCTCACTCAAAGATTGGCCCACAGCCGCGCTCGCCGACATTTCGACCACTGACCTGGGTTTCGAGAACCGCATGGCGGTCACGGTCTCGAACCCCGAAGTCATCTTGTCCTTCACGTGCAACAAATCCGTTCTCATCGGCCACGTCAGCGCTTTCAGGAGCCGAGAGGACGGATCCGACGACGGACCTCACTTGTTCCTGAGCAGAATCGACAGATTCCGACATGATTCTGTTCCGCCCCCTCATGAGAAGACCTTCTATGAGCGAGTCTGACTGGGCTTCACTGGTCGCCAATACTTACGAACTCAATTCCCACTGGGACACTCCTCCGGCGTTGGACGCATGCGACCTGTTCTATGTCCAGATGGACGAGCGACATCATTCCGTCACGCTCGGCCTCGATGCACCATTGGATGCGGAGCACCACGAAGGCGAGCAGACACCCGTCCCCAACTCTGTCGAGTTCTACTTGCAGTTCACCGACGTCGAGAGACTTCGAGTGAAAGGGTGGCAGGCTCCGGGGAACAAACACGCACGCCTGTACCGCCATGCTGACGGCACGATCCGTTTCAGCGCGGATTCCGAGGGGTCCCACCTCGAATTCGCCGCGTCGACATGCAGACTCGTCGAACTTCGCGCCCGCCGTGTATTCAGCCACGATTGACAAGCCGGGATCAGGACGGCAGAGCCCACCACGGCACGTCTCCCTGAACAGGGTGCACACGCCGCAACGCCCACCCCACAGTCCGGTCGGGGACAGGGGTGGGCGTAGCGTCAGGTCCGTACGCCGTTGTACGGAGCGTCAGTTGGGGCCCGCCGCGAACAGCGCAAGCAGCGGGCCCGTGGGTCAGACCGTCAGCGACCGGTCCGTCGGGCGGATCGGGGCCGGCAGCTCCGACGCACCCGTCAGGAAGCGGTCCACACCGCGCGCCGCCGAGCGGCCCTCGGCGATCGCCCAGACGATCAGCGACTGACCACGGCCCGCGTCACCGGCGACGAACACACCGGGGACGTTGGTCTCGTAGTCGTCGTTGCGGGCGATGTTGCCGCGCGCGTCGAGCTCGAGGTCGAACTGGGAGACCAGCCCGTTCTCGACATCCGTACCGGTGAAGCCCATGGCGAGCGTCACGAGCTGCGCCGGGATGACCCGCTCGGTGCCCGGCTTCTGGGTCAGCTTGCCGTCGATGAACTCGACCTCGATGAGGTGCAGTTCCTGGACGTTGCCGTCCTCGTCGCCCGCGAAGTGCGTGGTCGACACGGAGTAGACCCGCTCGCCGCCCTCCTCGTGCGCGGAGGTCACCTTGTACAGCATCGGGAACGTCGGCCACGGCTGACCGGAAGCACGCTCCTCGCCCGGCTTGGGCATGATCTCCAGCTGGGTGACGGACGCGGCACCCTGACGGTGGGCGGTGCCCACGCAGTCGGCGCCCGTGTCACCGCCGCCGATGACCACGACGTGCTTGCCCTCGGCCGTGATCGGCGGGGCCACGAAGTCGCCCTCGACCACCTTGTTGGCGAGCGGCAGGTACTCCATCGCCTGGTGGATGCCCTTCAACTCCCGTCCGGGGACGGGGAGATCACGGGCGGTGGTGGCGCCGGCGGCGATGACCACGGCGTCGTACCGCTTGCGCAGGTCCGTCGACTTGAGGTCACGGCCGATCTCGACGCCCGTACGGAAGCGGGTGCCCTCCGCGCGCATCTGCTCGATGCGCCGGTTGATGTGCACCTTCTCCATCTTGAACTCGGGGATGCCGTACCGGAGCAGACCACCGATACGGTCCGCACGCTCGAACACGGCGACCGTGTGACCGGCCCGCGTCAGCTGCTGCGCGGCCGCGAGACCCGCGGGACCCGAGCCGACCACCGCGACGGTCTTGCCGGACAGGCGCTCGGGCGCCTGCGGCTTGACGTCGTTGGCGTCCCAGGCCTTGTCGATGATCGAGACTTCGACGTTCTTGATGGTGACGGCCGGCTGCGAGATACCGAGGACGCAGGCCGACTCGCAGGGAGCCGGGCACAGGCGACCGGTGAACTCGGGGAAGTTGTTCGTCGCGTGGAGACGCTCGGAAGCGGCGGCCCAGTCCTCGCGGTACGCGTAGTCGTTCCACTCCGGGATCAGGTTCCCGAGCGGGCAGCCGTTGTGGCAGAACGGGATGCCGCAGTCCATGCAGCGCGAGGCCTGCGTCGAGATGATCGGAAGCAGGGATCCGGGGACGTAGACCTCCTTCCAGTCCTGAACGCGCTCCTCGACCGGACGGGAACAGGCGACCTCGCGGCCGTGCTTGAGAAAGCCCTTCGGATCAGCCATTGGTCGCCGCCTCCATCATCTTCTCGGTGATCTCGGACTCGGAGAGTCCGGCTCGCTCGGCGGCGTCCTTGGCGGCGAGCACTGCCTTGTACGTCTGCGGAATGATCTTGGTGAAGCGCTGGGCCGAAGCGTCCCAGTCGACGAGCAGCTTCTCGGCGACGGTGGATCCGGTCTCCTCGGCGTGGCGGCGCACGACGTCGTGCAGCCACTGCTTGTCGGCGTCGGACGGCTCCTCGACCGCCGCCAGGTTCCCGGCGTTGACGTTGTCGCGGTCCAGGTCGATGACGTACGCGGTGCCGCCGGACATACCGGCCGCGAAGTTGCGTCCCGTCTCGCCGAGGACGACCGCCTGGCCACCGGTCATGTACTCACACCCGTGGTCACCGACACCCTCGGAGACGACGAGCGCACCGGAGTTACGGACGCAGAAGCGCTCTCCCGTACGACCGCGCAGGAAGATCTCACCGCCCGTCGCGCCGTACGCGATGGTGTTGCCGGCGATCGTCGAGTACTCGGCGAGATGGTCGGCCGCGCGGTCCGGGCGGACGATGACGCGGCCGCCCGAAAGGCCCTTGCCCACATAGTCGTTGGCGTCGCCCTCGAGGCGCAGCGTCACACCGCGCGGAACGAAGGCACCGAAGGACTGACCGGCGGAGCCCGTGAAGGTGATGTCGATCGTGTCGTCCGGCAGACCGGCGCCGCCGAAGCGCTTGGTGACCTCGTGGCCGAGCATCGTGCCGACGGTCCGGTTGATGTTGCGGATCGCGACCTGGGCCCGGACCGGCTGGGCGGCCTCGACGGAGTCCACGGCGAGGGCGTCGGCGGCGAGCTTGATCAGCTCGTTGTCGAGCGCCTTCTCCAGACCGTGGTCCTGGGAGATCAGCTGGTGACGGACGGCGCCCTCGGGCAGGTCCGGCACGTGGAACAGCGGCTCCAGATCCAGGCCCTGCGCCTTCCAGTGCTGCACGGCCCGCTCGGTGTCGAGGAGTTCGGCGTGGCCGACGGCCTCCTCGATCGTACGGAAGCCGAGCTCGGCGAGGATCTCGCGGACCTCTTCGGCGATGAACTCGAAGAAGTTGACGATGTACTCGGCCTTGCCGGTGAAGCGCTCGCGCAGGACCGGGTTCTGCGTGGCGATACCGACCGGGCAGGTGTCCAGGTGGCAGACACGCATCATGACGCAGCCGGAGACGACGAGCGGCGCGGTCGCGAAACCGAACTCCTCGGCGCCGAGCAGCGCGGCGATGACCACGTCACGGCCGGTCTTCAGCTGACCGTCGGTCTGCACGACGATGCGGTCGCGCAGGCCGTTGAGCAGCAGCGTCTGCTGGGTCTCGGCGAGACCGAGCTCCCAGGGACCGCCCGCGTGCTTGAGCGAGGTCAGCGGCGAAGCACCCGTACCGCCGTCGTGGCCGGAGATCAGGACCACGTCCGCGTGCGCCTTGGAGACACCCGCGGCGACCGTGCCGACGCCGACCTCGGAGACCAGCTTCACGTGGATGCGGGCCGACGGGTTGGCGTTCTTGAGGTCGTGGATCAGCTGAGCCAGGTCCTCGATGGAGTAGATGTCGTGGTGCGGCGGCGGCGAGATGAGCCCCACACCAGGCGTCGAGTGACGGGTCTTGGCGACCCACGGGTAGACCTTCGGTCCTGGCAGCTGGCCGCCCTCGCCGGGCTTGGCGCCCTGGGCCATCTTGATCTGGATGTCGTCGGCGTTGACCAGGTACTCCGAAGTCACACCGAAGCGGCCCGAGGCGACCTGCTTGATGCTCGACCGCCGCGCCGGGTCGTACAGACGCTCCGAATCCTCGCCGCCCTCACCGGTGTTGGACTTGCCGCCCAACTGGTTCATGGCGATGGCGAGGGTCTCGTGCGCCTCCTTGGAGATGGAGCCGTACGACATGGCGCCGGTCGAGAACCGCTTGACGATCTCGGAGACGGGCTCGACCTCGTCGATGGAGATCGAGGGACGGCCCGAGTTGAAGCCGAACAGACCGCGCAGCGTCATCAGGCGCTGGGACTGCTCGTCCACACGCGAGGTGTACTGCTTGAAGATGTCGTAGCGTCGGTTGCGCGAGGCGTGCTGAAGGCGGAAGACCGTGTCCGGGTCGAACAGGTGCGGCTCGCCCTCACGGCGCCACTGGTACTCGCCGCCGATCTCCAGGGCTCGGTGCGCCGAGGGGACGCCGGAGGCCGGGTAGGCCTTGGCGTGGCGGGCGGCGACCTCCTTGGCGATGACGTCGATGCCGACGCCGCCGATCTTGGAGGTGGTGCCGTTGAAGTACTTGTCGACAAAGGCCTGTTCGAGACCGACGGCCTCGAAGACCTGCGCGCCGCGGTAGGAGGCGACGGTCGAGATGCCCATCTTGGACATGACCTTCAGGACGCCCTTGCCGAGCGCGTAGATCAGGTTGCGGATGGCCTGCTCGGCCTCGATGCCGGGCAGGAACGTTCCGGCCCGGACGAGGTCCTCGACGGACTCCATCGCCAGGTACGGGTTGACCGCGGCCGCGCCGAACCCGATGAGCAGCGCGACGTGGTGCACCTCGCGGACATCGCCGGCCTCGACGAGCAGACCCACCTGGGTGCGCTGCTTCGTACGGATGAGGTGGTGGTGCACGGCCGCGGTGAGCAGCAGCGACGGGATCGGCGCGTGCTCGGCGTCCGAGTGCCGGTCCGAGAGCACGATCAGACGGGCGCCGCCCTCGATCGCGTCGTCGGCCTCGGCGCAGATCTCCTCGATCCGGGCGGCGAGGGTCTCGCCGCCGCCGGAGACCCGGTAGAGACCGGACAGCGTCACGGCCTTCATGCCGGGCATGTCGCCGTCGGCGTTGATGTGGATGAGCTTGGCCAGCTCGTCGTTGTCGATCACCGGGAAGGGCAGCGTGACCGAACGGCAGGACGAGGCCTGCGGGTCGAGCAGGTTGGAGCCCGGGCCGAGCGAGGAGAGCAGCGAGGTGACGAGCTCCTCGCGGATCGCGTCAAGGGGCGGGTTGGTGACCTGCGCGAACAGCTGGGTGAAGTAGTCGAAGATCAGCCGCGGACGCTCGGACAGCGCCGCGATCGGCGAGTCGGTGCCCATCGAACCGATCGGCTCGGCACCGGACTTGGCCATCGGCGTGAGCAGGATGCGCAGCTCTTCCTCGGTGTAACCGAAGGTCTGCTGGCGGCGGGTGACCGAGGCGTGGGTGTGCACGATGTGCTCACGCTCGGGCAGGTCCGAGAGCTCGATCTCGCCGGCTTCGAGCCAGTCCGCGTACGGGTGCTCGGCGGCAAGGGCCGACTTGATCTCGTCGTCCTCGATGATGCGGTGCTCGGCGGTGTCGACGAGGAACATCCGGCCGGGCTGAAGCCGGCCCTTGCGGACGACCTTCGCCGGGTCGATGTCGAGCACGCCGACCTCGGAACCGAGCACGACGAGACCCTCGTCGGTGACCCAGTAGCGGCCGGGGCGCAGACCGTTGCGGTCCAGGACCGCGCCGACCTGGGTGCCGTCGGTGAAGGTGACACAGGCCGGACCGTCCCAGGGCTCCATCAGCGTGGAGTGGTACTGGTAGAACGCGCGCCGGGCCGGGTCCATGGAGGCATGGTTCTCCCAGGCCTCCGGGATCATCATCAGGACCGAGTGGGGCAGCGAACGGCCGCCCAGGTGCAGGAGTTCGAGCACCTCGTCGAAGGACGCGGAGTCCGAGGCGTCCGGCGTACAGATCGGGAAGATCCGCTGCAACTGCTCACTGCCGAAGAGGTCGGAAGCCAGCTGGGACTCGCGCGCCGTCATCCAGTTCCGGTTGCCCTTGACGGTGTTGATCTCACCGTTGTGCGCGACGAAGCGGTACGGGTGCGCGAGCGGCCAGCTCGGGAAGGTGTTCGTCGAGAAGCGCGAGTGGACGAGCGCGAGCGCCGAGGCGAAACGGCGGTCGGACAGGTCCGGGAAGAAGGGCTCGAGCTGGCCGGTGGTCAGCATGCCCTTGTAGACGATGGTGCGCGCGGAGAACGACGGGAAGTACGTCGCGGCCTCCCGCTCGGCCCGCTTGCGCAGCGCGAACGCCTTGCGGTCGAGCGCGATGCCCTCGCTCTCGCCGTCCGCGACGAACAGCTGCCGGAACACCGGCATCGTCGAGCGGGCGGAAGCGCCGAGCAGCTCGGGCGCGACCGGCACCTCGCGCCAGCCGAGGACGTTCAGGCCCTCCTCGGCGGCGATACCTTCGATCTTCTCGGCGGTCTCGTCGGCGCCCTCGACCGGAAGGAAGGCGATGCCCACGGCGTACGCACCGGCCTCGGGCAGCTCGAACGCGGTGACCTCGCGCAGGAAGGCGTCGGGGACCTGGCACAGGATGCCCGCGCCGTCACCCGAGTCGGGCTCGGAGCCGGTGGCACCGCGGTGTTCGAGGTTGCGCAGTACGGTCAACGCCTGCTCCACCAGCTGGTGGCTGGCAACACCGGTCAGGGTGGCCACGAACCCGACACCGCAGGCGTCGTGCTCGTTACGGGGGTCGTACATCCCCTGCTGGGCGGGGCGACCGTCCATGGGCGACCAGGCGTCGGAACGCATCGGCTCTCCCGTCGTCGTCGAGGCAAAAGTGCAGGTGCCGAGGGACGACGTTGGCCCTCACGCTTCAAGAACTGCGCGAAATTTCGTGCAGGTTACATGATGAGGCGCTTCTCGAAAATCGGATAGCGCATTCCATCATGCGGACACCGCGCGTGACGGTCGTCCCGTCGGGGACAGGACCTACGCGGGCAGATCAATGACCGGGGGCCCATGTTTCGCGTGGGCTTCTTTGCCCATGGGTACGCCGGGGCCTCATTGCCCACGGCGCTTACGGCTCATGCCCGGCCGTCATGGGATCGAAACCGCTCGGTAACGACTACTTATGCCAGCCGCCGCATAGACCTGCAAGCCCTTATCCTACGGCCGTTCCGAACAGTGTGCCGAGGGCGTACGTCACACCCGCAGCGGCCCCACCGAGCGCCAGCTGCCGCAGCCCGCTGAACCACCAACTGCGCGCCGTCACCTTCGCCACCACGGCCCCGCAGGCGAAAAGCCCGACAAGCGCGAGCAGCACGGCCGGCCACATCGTGGAGACACCGAGCAGATACGGCAGTACGGGGAGCAGGGCCCCGAGCGCGAACGCACCGAAGGAGGAGACGGCCGCCACCGCAGGCGAGGGCAGATCGTCCGGGTCGATGCCCAGTTCCTCGCGCGCGTGGATTTCCAGGGCCTGCTCGGGGTCGCGCGACAGCTGCCGCGCCACCTCGCGGGCGAGCCCGGGCTCGACACCGCGCGAGACGTACAGCTCGGCGAGCTCCCGCTCCTCGCACTCCGGGTGCTTGCGCAACTCGCGCCGCTCGACGTCGAGTTCCGCCTGGACGAGCTCGCGCTGGGAGGCGACGGAGGTGTACTCGCCGGCGGCCATGGAGAACGCACCGGCCGCGAGACCCGCGAGCCCGGTGATCACGATCGTCTGCTGCGACACGGACCCGCCGGCCACACCGGTCATCAGCGCGAGGTTGGACACGAGTCCGTCCATCGCCCCGAACACGGCCGGCCGCAGCCAGCCGCCGTTCACATCGCGGTGCGTGTGGTTGTCGCGGTGCGCCTCGTGGAGTGGTGCTTCGGTCTCGATGATCGCCATGTTCCGGCCCCCTGTTTTCTCGTCGTACGACCTCGAAAGTACGCGCGAAAAATGGCTCCTGCCAGCAAGGAAGGCCTGGCTAACACCCTTCAGCCCCTGCGGCGTTTGAGCAGATCCGAACGAAGTTCGGATGCGGGGGTCCGGGGGCGAAGCCCTCGGTTTCGGGAAGGGGCGGGGTGGGGGAGAAAAGCCCCTCACGGGCGAAGGGGTGACATAAGCCCCCACACACGCAGCGCAAAGCACCCGACGGGGAACGCATCCCCTATGCAGCAGCCGATTGCATACGTTCCGCCGGAAGCAGCGGCGCCCACCACGAACAGCCCCTCCGTGCGCACCCGCGCAAGAGGCGCCCTCCTCGGCCTCGCCGTCGGCGACGCCCTCGGCGCCCCCGCCGAGAACCTCAAGCCCTCCGAGATCCGCGCCCGCTGGGGCCGTATCGAGGGGTTCGTCGTCGACGACCCCGCCGGCACCGACGACACCGAGTACGCGATCTTCTCCGGCCTGCTGCTCGCCCGCTACGGCTCGGGACTCACCACCGCGCGGGCCGAGACCGCCTGGCACCAGTGGATCGCCGACCTCGACGAGGGCCCGTTCAAGGGGGCCGGGTTCAGCGAGCGCGGCACCCTCGAGAACCTCCGCCGGGGCCTCGCCGCCCCCGTCACCGCCCAGCACCGGCACGCCTGGAGCGACGGGCTCGCGATGCGGGCCGCGCCCTTCGGGGTGTACGCGGTGGGCAACCCCGCCGAGGCCGCCCGCCTCGTCGCGATCGACGGCTCGGTGAGCCACGACGGCGAGGGCATCTACGGCGGTCAGGCCGTCGCCGCCGGAGTCGCCGCCGCGATGGGCGGCGCGGGCGCGGCCTCGGTGATCGGCGCCGCGCTCTCCGTCATCCCCATGGACTCGTGGACGGCACGTTCCCTGCGCCGCGCGGTGATCGCCGCCCCCGCCGGGGAGCGCGCGGTCCGCAGCGCGGTCGTCATCGGCGGCTACCCGTGGACCGATCTCGCGCCCGAGGCGGTGGGCCTGGCCTTCGGCGCCTTCGCCGCCGCGCGCGGCGACTTCCGCGCATCGGTCCTCATGGCGGTCAACATGGGCCGCGACGCCGATACGACGGCCGCGCTCGCCGGCGCCCTCGCCGGGGCGCTGCAGGGCGAGACGGCCATCCCCGAACCGTGGGCGCAGGCGATCGGCCCGGTCCGCGGCAGCTGCCTGCCCTCCATGGCGGGCCATCACGTCCTGGACGTCGCCGACCTGCTCACCCCGGACGACGAGGAGACGACACCATGACGCGCGACGACGCCGCCCTGCCGCATCACGACACGAACCCCGCCCCGAGCCACTCACGTATCGAAGGGCTCCTCCTCGGGATCGCCGCGGGAGACGCCGCCGGCTGGCCCGCCGCCCGGCACCGCGCCGCCCGGATGCCCGAGTGGACCCGCCGGCTCACCCGGGAGCTCGACACGTTCGCCGAGCAGAACGCCACCACCACGCTTCCCGTGCCCATCGCCCTCAACCAGCCGCCCGAGCCCCTGCAGCTGGGGCCGTCCGACGACGCCGAGTGGGCGGCGTTCACGGCGGTCTCGCTGCTCAAGTCGGCCGCCGCGGGTGTGCCCGCACTGCGCGTACGAGCCGCCGTGGACCACACCTGGCAGACCCTCGCGGCCCAGATCGCCGAGGCAGAACAGCGCGCCCCCGAGGTCGAGTCCGCGGTCGTGCCGCTGCGGGCCCGTATCTCCGTACGCGCGGGTCTGGGCAATCTCGCCGGCGGTCTGCGGCCGCCCGCGACCGGCCACGACAATCCGCACTACTTCGACGACGCGGCCTGTGTACGCGGCTGCGTGCTCGCCCTGCTGCACCCCGGCGATCCTCAACAGGCCGCGGACCTGGCCGAGTTCGACGCCCGCTACACCCAGGACGGCGACGGTGTGCACGGCGCACGCGCCATGGCCGCGGCGAGTGCCGCACTGCTCGGCGGCTGGGACATCGACGCGGCCGTGGACGCGGCGCTCGATCAGCTGCCGGACGCGACGGAGATCGGCCGCAACGCCCAACATGCCGTGAAGCTCGCCCGGGACCCGGTCTACGCGGCCGACGCCTTCGCCCTCGTGCCGGTCCTCGAGCACCAGATCGTCGATCACGTCTACAGCTACGGCATCGCGGCCGCCGAAACCGTCCCGGTCGCCCTCGCCCTGACCACTGCGTCGCGCGGCTCCCTCGCACGCGCGGTACCGGCCGCCGCCTGCCTCTCCCGCGTCGCCGACTCGGCGCCGGCGCTCGCGGGCGCGCTCGCGGGCGCGTACGAAGGGGCCGCGGGCGTGCCCGAGTCCTGGCGCGCGGCCTGCCGCACCCTGTCGGGCTGTGCGCTGCCCCGGCTCGCGGGCACCGATCTGGTGGAACTCGCGGCGGAACTCGCCGAACTCCTCGCACCAGACCGGGAACCGGCCTCCACGGGTGGACAATTCACGCATGACAGACAGGAAAGGCGCATCTGACGCAGGCGGTCTTCCCCTGGACGACCGCATCAGCCGTGCCCTGACCGGCGCCGCGGTCGGCGACGCCCTCGGCGGACCGGTCGAGGGCTACAGCCCCGAGCAGATCCTGGAGCGCCACGGCGGCCGGGTGCACGGTGTCGTCGGCCCCTGGTTCGAGGACTGGCGCACCGCCCGGCCGATCGCCCCGTACCACAAGGGCGACGGCCACATCACGGACGACACCTTGCTGACGCACGCGCTGATCAGGGTGTACGAGAAGGTACGGGACCACCTCGACGCGTACGCCGTGGCCGAGCACCTGGTCCCCGAACTGACCGGCGAGCCGCGCTGGATCCCGGAGCTGGAGACGGAGGCGATCCTGCTCCAGCGGGTCTTCCTCGCGGAGAAGTGGCTGGTCGCCCGCCTCCACTACGGCCATGTGGACCCGCGCGAGGCGGGCGCGGGCAACATCGTCAACTGCGGCGCGGCGATGTACATGGCGCCGGTCGGCCTGGTCAACGCGGGCCATCCGGCCGGTGCTTACGCCGAGGCCCTGGACATCGCGGGCGCGCACCAGTCCTCGTACGGCCGTGAGGCGGCGGGCGTCTTCGCGGCGGGCGTGGCCGCGGCCTGCACCCCGGGCGCGACGCCCGCCTCCGTCGTGGAAACCTGTCTGTCCCTGGCGAAGGACGGCACACGGGCCGCGATCGAGGCGGTGTGCACGACGGCCGCGTCGTACGACTCCTTCGAACCCGCCCTAGCCCCGCTGCGGGCGGCCGTCGAGCCCTTCGACACCGTGGGCCCCAACTACCGCGCCCCGTCCCTCGGCGCCCGCCGCCCGTCCCGCCTCCACTCCATCGAGGAACTCCCCATCGCCCTCGGCATGCTGCTCGTCGGCGGCGGCGACTACCGCTCCACGGTGCTCGGCGCGGTCAACTACGGCCGGGACTGCGACTCGATCGCCACGATGAGCGGGGCGATGGCGGGGGCGCTGGGTGCGGAGGTCCCCGAGGAGTGGGCGAAGCAGGTCGCGGAGGCCAGCCGTATCGACTTGTCGTCCCCCGCACTGGCCCTGTCCCAGGTGACCCGCGAGATCTACGCACGGGACCTCTCCCGCCGCCGCACCCACGAGGCAGCCTTCGCCGCACTCCTGGACGCCCGATGAATCTCCGCCTCACGTGGGTCCAGCCGGAGGACCTGATCGGCCACGAGCTGCGGCAGTTGGCCCTGGAGGGTTACGACACCTCGTGGGCGGAGTCGCGCTGGCTGGCGGCAGGCGGCCATCCGGCGCCGGAACGCGCGGGGGCGTCCGGTCCACCGGCCCCGGGGTTGCGCGACGTCGCGGTGCGGCTCCTCGACGAACTCGCCGAATCGAGCGCGCCGACCGCTCACTGCGTTCCCGCACCGGGCCGTGCGCACCCGGTCCGTCCGGCCGCCCCCTGCC
>NZ_JAAKZW010000230.1 GCF_011044995.1 Streptomyces mesophilus
GCCCGCGACCCCGCCGCCTCCGGCCGGGCCGCCGAGCACCCCGCCGCCCGGCCAGCCCGGTTACGGCTACCCGCAGGCGCCGGGCCAGCCCGCACAGCCCGGATACGGCACCCCCGCGCCGGGCCAGGTCTACCCGACCCCGACACCCGGCCAGCAGATCGGGTACGGCCAGCAGGCGGCGGGCCAGCAGCAGCCGTACGGGACACAGCAGCAGCAGCCGTACGGCACGTATCAGCAGCAGCCGTACGGGAGTTACCAGCAGCCGGGCACCGCGCCGATGGGCGCGCCCGGCGGCGGTGGCGGCAAGAAGCTCAACACGCAGATGATGATCATCATCGCGGCCGTGGTGGCCGTCGCCCTGATCATCGGCGCCGGCGTCTTCCTCGCCTCCGGCGACGACGAGGGCGGCAAGAAGGACGAGTCCAAGCAGGGCCAGACCGACGGCGGCAAGGGCGGTGGCGGCGAGGAGAACAAGGGCGGCGGCACCGGCAAGGAGAAGAAGCCGGCCAGCACCAAGGGCGCCGTCCTCTTCAACGTGCCCGCGCCCGAGGTGAAGGGCGACGACGCCATCACCGTCAAGGGCTCCTGGCTGACCGAGAAGACCTACGCCAAGGTCGGCGTCTACGAGATCGTCGGCTACAACCCGGACAGCGGCGAGAAGCTCTGGACGATCCCGCTCGACGGCGAGGTCTGCAGCGCCTCCGAGCACGTCAGCGCGGACGGCATCACCGCCGTCAACTTCCACAACGCCAAGCCCACCAAGGAAGACCCGTACCCGGGCTGCACCGAGGTGGCCGCGATCGACATCGACAACGGCAAGAAGCTCTGGCAGGAGCAGGCCAAGGCCGGTGACCAGGCGATCAACTTCAGCCAGGTGACCGTCGGCGGCAACCTGGTCGCCGCGGGCAGCACCAGCGGTGGCGCGGCCTGGGACCTGAAGACCGGCGGCATCAAGTGGGAGCCGCGCGCCGGCGACAAGTGCGTCGACCAGGGCTACGGCGGCGGCAAGACGCTGGTCGCGATCAGCCGCTGCGGCAGCGACTTCGACAAGGCGCCGCGCAAGGTGCAGCCGCTGGACGACGCGGGCAAGCCGATCTCCGAGTACACGCTGCCCTCCGGCATCCAGTGGGCGCACATCCCGTCCACCGACCCGCTGGTCGTCGCGGTGGACTCCACCAATGAGTCCAAGGGCCCGACGGACTACTTCTCCATCGACGCCAAGACGGGCAAGCTGCGCAGCAAGATCGCGGTGGACCCGGAGAAGATGGACAGCGACTGCGACGCCACCAACGTGGAGCCCTGCTCCCACATGGCGGTCGGCAACGACCACCTCTACCTCGCCACCCGCGAGCACGAGGGCGGCGGCGAGTACGGCATGACCAACGAGATCATCTCGTACAACCTGGCGACCGGTAAGGAAGGCGGCCAGAAGGCCGACGCCGGCGACAAGTACTCGATGTTCCCGCTGCGCATGGACGGCGGCAACATCATCGCGTACAAGGTTCCGCCGTACGACAAGGGCGGGCAGATCGTCAGCATCGACGGGAAGACCTTCGAGCAGACGGTGTTCCTGGAGAACCCGTCCGACGAGGCGGTCCGCGACGCGGAGACCAGCTTCTCCACCTCGCATGCGGAGTACCGCTATGCGAACGGGCGGCTGTTCATCTCGGACGTCTTCGCCAGCAAGCCGCTGTCGTCGGACGACAAGAACTACCTGGTCGTCGGCCTCGGCGCGAAGTAGTTACAGCCGTACCCGCCTGCGCCGGAACAGCCCTGCCTTTCAGGGGTGTTCCGGCGCAGTGCCGTGTGTGGCGGCAGGTCCCTGACGCGAGTTCCCGGCGCCTATCCGTTCAGCTCCGTGCCGTCCGGGAGGCGGACCGTCACCTCGTCCTCGGAGGTGATGGTGACCGTGGTGTGGGTGTGGAGCCAGGTGGCGTCCAGGGGTTCGCCGGACAGGACGATCAGCGTGACGTGTACGGTCCGGCCGCCGGGATGGTCGCGGCGCAGGAGGTACGGGGTGGCCGAGCGCGGGCCCAGGGCGTTCGCGTCCGTCGTGTGGACGACGCCGGCCCCCTCGTCCCAGCCGTGCAGCGCCACGACCGCCGAAGCCACCCGGGCGCCGCGGGCCACGGCCCAGCCCGGCCCGGTCTCCGCGGTGACCGTCTCGCCCGCGACCGCGTAGCCGCCCTCGCGGACCGTGACGCCCACGGGGGCGAAGACGCGGTGCACGCGGACCTCGTAACGCCCGTGCACCAGCGAGGTCGTGGCGATTCCGTACGCTTCGGGGTCGCCGGCCACCCGCGCCTCGTGCCAGGACGAGGCGCGGCCCGGAGCCACCTCGACCAGGTGGATGCGCCGCCGTGGCTCGCCCGCCGCCTCGGCCGGATCCGCGCCCGCCGGCAGCAGCGCGAGGTGCCCGTCCACACCCCGCCGCCAGGCCGCCTCGCCCGTCTCGGGCGCGGTCGCGGTGCTGTAGCCGAACTTGGCGTAGTGCGGGTCCGCCGTCGGCGGTTCGTCTGGGTCGCGGGGCTGGTGGTCGGTGCCGTGATTGACCAGGCGTACGACGCCGTCGGCGCGGGTGCCGTGCAGCAGCCAGCCGGGCTGCGGCAGCGCGAGCGAGAAGTCCCCCTTCTCCACCGG
Source organism: Streptomyces mesophilus (assembly GCF_011044995.1). GTDB lineage: Bacteria > Actinomycetota > Actinomycetes > Streptomycetales > Streptomycetaceae > Streptomyces > Streptomyces mesophilus. The sequence goes on from NZ_JAAKZW010000230.1 coordinate 2,641, forward strand.
CAGTTGCTCCTCGGGCGCCGTCCACGCCGGGTGCTCCGGCGGAAGCAGCAGTCCTACGAAGCCCTTGCTCGCCCAGTAAGGAGAGGCGGGGCCCGAGTAGTTCTGGGCCATCGGAAGGAAGGGGCGGTGCCAGCCGAGCGTGAGAAGGCCCCGCTCGTCCGGCACCCCGTGCGCGGTGAAATGCCGCAGCATCCCGGAGGCGGCCCGGCGGGTCACACCGGGGGACAGCGGTGTGCAGTCCGCCAGCTCGCCCATCCACAGCGGCGCCGCGGCCGCCCACCGGTAGACGAGGGAACGCCCCTGGTGCATGGGCGCCCCGTCACCGCCGATGAAGTGCGCGTATGTGCCGAGGAATTGGCGCAGCCGTTCCCGGTACGTGGCGACCCGGCCCGCGTCCGCGGACGCCCCCGCGATCCGCGCCCAGAGCAGCGGATACAGGTGCATCGCCCAGCCGTTGTAGTGGTCGAAGTGCCGTCCGTCGCCGTCGGTGTACCAGCCGTCGCCGCGGTACCAGTCCTCGATCCGGTCGAGGCCGCGGTCGATGTCGGCCTGGGAGTGCGGTGCGCCGACCGAGGCGAGGAACTGTTCGGCGACGACCTGGAAGAGCAGCCAGTTGTTGTCGTGCGGCTCGGCGCCGATGAAGCCGCCGAGCCAGTCGACCACGTGCGCGCGCACCTTGTCGTCGAGCCTGTCCCACAGCCACGGCCGGGTCTCGTGCAGACCGAGGGCGATCGAGGCGGCCTCGACCATCGGCTGCTTCCGGTCCGTGACGGGCAGCCACGCCTCGCCGGGGCCGCTCGCCGGATCCGTACCGGCGGCAAGTCCCGCCGCGTACCGGTCGATCAGACGCTGGTCGACTTCGCCGCGGGCGCCCGCGATACGGAAGGCCGCGAGCAGGAAGGTGCGGGCGTAGCCCTCCAGGCCGTCGGACTCCTGCCCCGACTGGCTGGCGCGGCCCGGCAGCCGGTACTGGCCGAAGCCGGGGGACGCGAACGGCTCCACCGCGCCCAGGAGTTGGTCCGCGAGGGCCTCCCAGCCCGCACGGGTGCCCAGGTCGTCCGGTGGCGTCTGCTCGGTCATCGTGCTCCTTCGGTCGTTCGGTCGTTCAGTCGTTCCGTTGTGCCGTGCGGGCCGGGGTGCGGCCCGCACGTCGTGCGGTGCAGCCCGGACCGGCCGGTGTCAGGCCGGTCCGGGCTGGTCGTGAGGCGGGCCGTGCGGCCCACGGGATCAGGCCAGTTCTGCCACGTGCGTGCGGCCGCGGGACCCGCCGGTCCGCACCGTCACCACCGCCCGGCCGCCAGGCGTGACCGTCACCGTGGCGTCGGCGGAGACCACTCGCGTCGCCGCGTACGGCAGCTCGATCCGTACCGTCTCCTGCGTGCGCGAGGTGTCCGCGACCGCCACCGAGACGCCGCCCGCGTGCTTGCGCACAAGGACGGTGGCGGGTGCCGAGCAGGTCAGTCCGTCCGCGTTGCCCGCGGCCCAGAAGTGCGCGGCGAGCAGACCGTCGGCGCGGGCCTCGACCGCCTGCACCACCGCGGTGTTGGCGACGATCCGCACCGGCTGCGAGGCCGCCCAGTCGGCGGTCGCGGCGGCGGTGGCGCCGGGCAGGAGCGCGTACGCGTACGAGGCGTTGGACGGAGAGCTGCCGTGGTCGAGCCAGAGCGTCAGATAGCGCCGCGTGACCGGGTCGTCCGTACCGCCGGTGTCCGCGCCGGTGTTGATCGCCGCCCAGGTCCCGGTGCGTTCGGCGCGCAGCGCCCGTACCGCCACGCTGTTCGGGAAGACGTACCCGCCCGTGCCCTCCAGATGTGCCCAGCGGCTCGCCGTGAACGTCTTCGTCCAGCCCTGGGTGGTCGGCTGGGCCGAACCGTCGACCGTGAGGCGGTTCGTTCCCGCGGTGTGGAGGTTGCGGTTCTCCACGATCGTCTCGATCGCCCGGCCGTCGGTGGAGGTGATGCCCGCGCCGAGCGCGATCACCGCGTTGTCGAGCGTGAACCAGACCTTCTTCGCCCGCAGCGTGCAGCCGTCGGCGGCCAGGTCCATCGCGGCCGCCCCGAAGCGCTTGCCGAGGGCCGCGCCGCCCGCGGTGGCGTTGGCGGGCTGGAAGGTCTTGGTGCCGGCCGCGTCACCGATCTTGGCGCGCGTACGGGTGTCGACGGTGGTGCCCGGCAGCCGGTACGGGTCGACCGTCGCCCAGAACGAGTCCCCGAACTGGCCGAGATCGCCCGCGGTGTAGAGGTACGTGACGCCGTCGCCCTGGTACCAGCCGTGCTTGTTCTCGAAGTTGCCGCACTCGTACGCCGAGACGCGCGCCGACGACATGCCGAGGCTCAGCGCCCACGTCGGGCGCCGGTGCACCATCCGGTCCATGCCGGCGTACGCGAAGGCTCCGGTGAGGGGAGCCGTGGGGACGATCGCGGTGTTGTCGAGCACCGCTCTGGCGCGGGCGACCTGCGGGATGCTCGCACCGGCCAGATACGGGGTGAGCTTGTTGCGCTGGATCCAGCCCTTGGCAAGCGCGCGCCAGCGCGAGGCGTACGCGGCGGGCGCGCTCTGCGCGAGCAGCAGGACCCCGGAGACGATCCGGGCGCCCTTGTCGGAGTCGGGTGTCTTCCAGCGCGAGACGGAGCGGCCTGACTGCGAGTCCATCATCAGACCCTCGAAGACGAAGGGTGAGAAGGAACGTTCCACCGCGTCATGGATGACGGCCACGTCCGGATCGGTGACCGCCCACGCGGAGCCCGCGAGCAGCGCGAGGATGTACGCGAGTCCGGAGAGCATGACCTGGCCGTACGCGCCCGTGTAGGCCACGTAGTTGTGCTGGATGAACGAGCCGTCCGCGTAGAAGCCGTCGCCCGAAGTCACGTACGTGAAAAGGCTGTTGGCGCCGGAGCCGGCCACGTCCGAGAGGCCGTCGCGGCCCTGGGCGACCTTGGCCGCGTCACGGGCGAGCAGACCGTGCAGGGCCACGATCACGGACTTGTCGGAGCGGTTCGCACCGGTCTCGACGGCGACGTAGGAGACGCGGCGGTCGGGGTTCGGGCACCACTTGGCGACCGTGGCGAGATAGGCGGAGAGGTCGGCGGCGGGCAGCTTCGCGCGCATCAGGACGCAGGTGTCCAGCAGGCCGCGCGGGGCGCCGATCTCCCAGAACCACCAGTTGCCGGTGCGGGTGGCGGTCGGGTTGAAGGCGCGGTCGTGCAGGAAGCGCAGGCCGGCGACGACCGCCTGGGCCACGTCCTCGCGACCGCTCAGCGAGGTGCCGGGGACCTTCCAGGCGGCGGCGAGCGTGGCCAGGCGCGGGTAACTCTGGCCGAACATATCGGGGTTGGTGACGGGCGCCATGTCCGGCCACAGGAAGGTGCGCCCGGCGGAGCGGTCCATCGTCGACCACAGCTCGGCGGCGGTGGTGTCGAGGCGGTCCACCGCGGCGGCGAAGTCCGGGTCGGCGGCGTTGAACGAGCCGCCGGTGACCAGCTCTTCGGCGCGCTGGAGCAGGGTGTCGAACGCGTCGGCGCTCACGCCGGCCTCCGTGCCGTCGGCCGCTGCCGCCGCTGCCTGCGGCGCGGAGATGAGCCCCGCCGCCGACGCGGAGACGAGGAGGCCGGCGACGCCGGTGGCGCCAAGGACTCTGCGGCGGCTTATGTGAGAGGGCTGGGGCATACGGGACTCCCGGGACTCGGTCGACGCGTGCGGTGCCGCATAGCATGTAACCGCTTGCTACGGCTGGCAAGGGTGTGAGCAAGGGGAGTTCGGGGAGCATGCGCGGATCCGCGTAACCGGTTACAGGACCCTGCGGGCAGGGCGACGGACAACGGCACCCGTCACCCTGCCCGCAGCCGCCCTGCTGGCGTCCGGGTCAACTCCCGACCCGCGCCACCGACTTCCGCACCACGATGTGGGTGCCGAGCACCTGCTTCTCCTGCCGCCGCGCCCCCGCCGTGCCCAGCGCCTCGTCGCGCAGCGCCATCCGTACGGCGGTGCGCCCGAGTTCCTCGCCGGGGATGTGCACGGTGGTCAGGGGCGGGTCGAGATGGGCCGAGTGCCGTTCGTCGTTGTAGCCGACCACCGACACATCGCCCGGCACGTCGAGCCCGTAGTCGTGCAGCGCCCGGATGACGCCCGTGGCCACCCAGTCGTCGGCCGCGAACACCGCCGTGAAGTCCGGCTTCCCGCCGCACGCGGCGAGGATCCGGTGCGCCGCCGCGAGGCCGTACTCCAGCTCCAGACCGTCGCATTCGATGATCCGGGCCCGCTCGGGAGCGATACCGAAGTCGGCGAGACCGGCACGGAATCCGGCCAGCCGCTGCTCGCTCGTGGACAACCCCGGGATGTGCCCGATGTACGCGATGTCGCGGTGCCCCGCCGCCAGAAGATGGCTGGTCACGGCGCGGGCCCCGGCCTCGTTGTCGTACTCGACGATCAGCGCCGGCAGATCCGCGGACGGCACCGGCCGTCCGCACAGCACCAGACGCGAACCCGCCGCCTCGAGTCCCTGTGCGTAACGCGCGATCCTCTCCCGGTACGCGTCGTCCTCGACGACACCGCCCGCGAGCACCACGGTCTCCGCGCGCTGCTCGCGCATCATCTGCACGAGCGCCAGTTCGCGGTCCGGGTCGCCGCCCGTCTGGCACACCAGGGACAGGCGCCCGCATGCCGCCGCCTCGGCCTCCACACCGTGCGCGATCGCACCGTAGAACGGGGCGTGCACCGCCTGGATCAGGACGGCCACGGTCTTGCGGCCGTTGCCCGCGAGGCCGCGGGCGTGGGCGTTCGGTACGTAGTCGAGCTCATTGACCGCGCGCATCACCTTGGTGCGCGCGTGCGCCGAGGTCGGGTAGGTGCCCGCGAGCACCCGGGAGACGGTCGCGACGGAGACGCCCGCCTGTGCGGCGACGTCCTTGATGGTGACTTTCTGCGTCACCGGGCCTCCTGGTCTACGGGCCGGGGGCACCTGCTCGATCGCCCCCGGCCGTTGTGGCATAACCCTACTTGTCGAGTGCCGAGCGCTCCTCGGCGAACTCCTCGGCGGCCTTCCTGCCGCCGGACTGCTGCCACTTGCTGTAGATCGCGTCCCAGTCGGACACCTTCTGGCGGCCGGTGACGATGGCGGTGACGCCGTCCGCGACGATCTGGTCGAGCGAGGCGCCCTTGCTGGTGAAGGTCGCGGACTGAAGGCCCCACTGGTCGTTGCGCTTCAGGAGCGGGACGGTCTTCTGCTGCCAGGCGTGGTTGGCCTTGGCGGCTTCCGCGAAGCCCGGCAGGTAGAGGACCGGCGGTGCGTCGCAGATACGGCCGAAGGGCAGGGCCTGCGTCTCGGTGATGCCCAGCTCGGTGAGGATCGGGTTGTTGTCCTTGTCCCGCTTGAAGTGGGTGCCCTCCACGCCGTACTCGAGCAGCTCGAACTCCTTGCTGCCGAACGGCGAGGCCAGGAAGTCCATCACGCGGAGCAGCATCTGGATGCGCTTCTTCGGTGCCTTCTTGAGGACCGAGTAGCCGAAGCAGCCGCGGTTGCGCATGGCGTGCTGACCGGCGCCCGCGTCGTACGGCATGGCGGCGGCGACCTCGAAGGCGCCCTTGGAATCACGGAGGTTGGCCTGAAGGGCCATGAAGCCGTCGACCACACCGCCGACCGTTCCGTTGAAGTACTGCGCCTTGAGGTCGGGCACGGACAGCGAGGTGGAGTCGGGGTGGAAGGTCTTGCCCTTGTGCAGCCGCACCAGGAAGTCGAGGGTCTCCTTGAAGCCCTCGTGCCCGTACATGTCGGCGAACGTGCCGTCCTTGTACTCCCACAGGTTCGGGGTGCCGTGCTGGATGGCGTGCGTGCGGTGGCCGAACGGGTTCGAGCCGGTGTAGGCACCCAGCGCGAAGTGCTTGGCATTGGAGGCCTTGATCGCCGACTGGATGAAGTTGTCCGCCGAGCCGCCGTCCTGGTAGCCGGCCGCCTTGTACATGTCGGCGTTGATGAAGAGGGTGTCGCCGAAGGCCGGCCGCGCCACCGGGACGCCGTAGATCCTCCCGGAGATGCGGCCCATGCCCTCCCAGGCATACGTGGGGATGTTCGCCAGGTGCGGGTAGTCCTTGGCCGCGTCGCCCGAGAGGAACTCGCTCAGGTCGGCCATCTTCTTCTTCACGAACTCCGCCTCGCGCGGGAAGCTCGCGATACCGCCGATGTCCAGGATGTCGGGCAGGTCGTCGCCCGCCATCACCGTGGCGATCTTCTTCGGGAAGTCGGCGACCGGGACGGCACTGAACTTGATCTTGACGCCGAGCGCCCCCTGCACCGCCTGCCAGAACTTGTTGTTCTCGTACGGCGAGGGCGCGGTGCCGTAGGTGACCGCCATGACATGGACTTCTGAGCCGTCGCCCGGCTTGTCATCGGTGGCCTGGTACGTGTCCGACGGGTAGTTGAGGAAGCCGTCCTGCACACCCTCCGTGCTGCCCGGCAGATCGGGCTCGGGGCCCTTGGTGATGGGGGTGTACGTGGGCCACGGCGCCAGCTTGGTGCCCTTGTTGCCGACGGAGGTGTCGCCGCCGTCGCCGCTGCACGCGGTGAGCAGGGCGGGGGCGGCGATCACGGCGCTGCCGGCGCCTATGGCGCGCAGCAGCGTGCGCCGGGAGAAACCGGGGGACGGGGCGGAAGCGGACATGCGTGTCTGCCTTTCATGGCAAGGGAGGTGGGCTCGGGCCTTCCCGGCCCGGACGACGTGCGGTGAGCTGACGGGGCTCGGCTCGGGTCAGCTCTTGATGGCGCCGGTGAGCACGCCCTTGGTGAAGTACTTCTGCAGGAACGGGTAGACCAGGAGGATCGGGACGGTGGCGGTCACCAGGACGGCCATCTGCGTGGTCTGCGGCGCCGCGACATTGGCCGCCTCCGCCGCGCCGCTGTCGGCGAGCTGGGCGCCGCCGAGCACGTACGTGCGCAGCACCTGCTGGAGCGGCCAGTGCTCGGACTCCATGTAGATCGAGGCGTGGAACCACGAGTTCCAGTACGTCACCGCGTAGAAGAGTCCGACGACCGCGAGCACGGCCTTCGACAGCGGGACCACGACGATCCAGAGGATCTTCCAGTCGCTGGCGCCGTCGAGGCGGGCCGCCTCGAAGAGCTCTTCGGGGATGCCCTGGAAGAAGCCGCGCAGGACGATGAGGTTGAAGACGTTGATCAGGACCGGGGCGATCAGCGAGGCGTAACTGTCCAGCATCCCGAGCTCTTTGACCACCAGATAGCCGGGGATCATGCCGGGCGGGAACAGGAACGTGAACAGCACCAGGAGCAGCACCGGCTTGCCCCCGTACACCCGGGGCCTGGCCAGCGCGTACGCGAGGAGCACGCTGCACAGCATGCTGAACGCCGTGCCGACGGCGGTGAGCGCGACGGAGATCCACAGGGCGCGGCCGACCACACCGCCGGAGAAGATGGCCTCGTACGCCCGAAGAGTCGGGTCGCTGGGCCACAGCACGTAGCCGCCGTTGGCGACGACCTCGTGGTTGGAGGCGAAGGAGGTCGAGACGACGACGAGGAAGGGCACGGTGACCAGGAGGATCACGACGGTGAGGGCGAGGCCCTTCGCGGCGCTGGTGAGCGGCCGCGGCTTCTCCATCCAGGCCGGGCGTACGGCGTTCTTGGTGTGAGTCACTTGTAGATCCCCTGTTCGCCGAGGCGGTGGGCGACCTTGTTCGCGGTGTAGACGAGCACGGCGCCGATGACGCCCTTGAACAGGCCGGCCGCCGCCGCATAGCCGAAGTCGCCCTGGAGCAGGCCCTGGTAGTAGACGAAGGTGTCGATGATCTCGGCGGCCTCGGGCCCGTACGCATCGCGCTGGAGCAGCATCTGCTCGAAGCCGACGGAGAGGATGTCACCGATCCGGAGCAGCAGGAGCAGGATGATGATGGGCCGGATCTGGGGCAGCGTGACGTGCCAGAAGCGGCGCCAGGGTCCCGCGCCGTCGAGCGCGGCGGACTCGTAGAGCTCCTCGTTCACCTGCATCAGGGCGGCGAGGAAGATGATCGTGCCCCAGCCGCCGTCCTTCCAGATCACCTGCGCGACGACCAGCGGCTGGAACGCGTCCGGGTTGCCGATGATGTGCACGGTGTGCAGGCCCGCGTCGCCGAGCACGCCGTTCAACAGGCCCGTACCGCCGAGGACTTGCTGGAACAGAGCGACCACGATCACCCAGGACAGGAAGTGCGGCAGATACACCACGGACTGCACGAAGCGCCGCAGCAGGTCCGAGGTGAGGCTGTGCAGGAGCAGCGCGAGCGCCAGCGGTACGGGGAAGAAGAAGGCCAGTTGGAGCAGCGCGATGACCAGGGTGTTGGTCACCGAGTGCCAGAAGTCGGCGTCCGCGAACATCCGCTCGAAGTTGTCGAAGCCGACCCAGGGGCTGACCCACAGGCCTTCGAACGGGATGTACTCCTTGAACGCGATGACGTTGCCGAAGAGCGCCCCGTAGTGGAACACCAGGAAGTAGGCGATTCCGGGGACCATCAGGAGGACCAGTGTGCGGTCGCGCTGAAAACGTTTCCACCGTTCACTCAAGGGCCGCTTGGGCGGTATGCCCTGCTTGGTCCCTGCGTTGGACGGCTTCACCGCCTCGGTACGCGTGGCATTTTGAGACACCGTGGCCACGGGCCACCCCTTCGTCGGCTGTTCAAGGTGCCCGGAATCTAAAGCGGTTACATCGACCGGTCAATACTTCTGACCCTGCCGCTTCCTTGACCGCTCCTGTGCTGGGTCTCTAGCCTGCGACTCCTAGTAGAAAACGGTTACTTGAATGGTTACTCGAGTGGAGGTCCGAGTGGCAGACAGACTCACGGTGGCGCTCGCCATGACCGCCGAGGAAGCGGGCATGGTGCTGCCGCCGGACCTCCGGGATCGGATGGGCCGGCTCGCCGACCTGGCCGGCGACGGAGTTCCGCTGGCCGGTGACCTCACGACCGCGGCGGCACGTGAAGTGCTCGCGCAGGCCCAGGTGTTGGTGACCTGCTGGGGCTGTCCGCCGCTGACCGCGGACGTCCTTGCGGGTGCGCCACGGCTCCAAGTCGTCCTGCACGCGGCCGGATCGGTGAAACGGATCGCCGCACCGGCCGTCTGGGACCGGGGCCTGCTCGTGTCCTCGGCCGCCGACGCCAATGCCACACCGGTCGTGGACTTCACCCTCGCCGCGATCGTCCTCGCCGGAAAGCAGGCGCTGCCCGCCGCCCGCGCCTACCGGACCGCGTTCCCGCCGCACTCCGAACGCGAAGGCGTGGACGGCCGGACCATCGGCATCATCGGCGCCTCCCGGATCGGCCGCGGGGTGATCGAGGGCCTGGTTGCTTCGGGCCGCGGCCACCGGATCCTGCTGCACGACCCGTACGTCGACGACGCCGCCGCGCGGGAGATGGGCGCCGAACCCGCCGACCTGGACACCCTGTGCCGCGAGTCCAGCATCGTCAGCGTGCACGCGCCCGAACTGCCCGAGACCCGGCACCTGTTGGACGCCCGCCGCCTGGCCCTGATGGCCGACAACTCCACACTGATCAACACCGCCCGCGGCTCCCTCGTGGACACCGATGCGCTGACCCGCGAGTGCGTGAGCGGCCGCCTGAACGCCTTCCTCGACGTGACGGACCCGGAGCCGCCGCCGCACGGCCACCCCTTCTACGACCTGCCGAACGTGCTGCTCACCCCGCATATCGCGGGCGTCCAGGGCAGCGAGCTGCGGCGCCTGGGCGAGCACGTGGTGGCGGAGCTGGAGCGCTACTCCCGGGGCGAGCCGCTGCGCGGGCTCGTCACCCAGGAGGAGCTGGGGCGGCTGGCGTGACCGAGCCGGCTGGACGGCCGGCGCAACCGAGAGCGGCGGGGCGGCCCCACGGAGGGGGTGGGGCCGCCCCGCATTCCGTATCCGGTATCCGGTATCCCGGAGATGCGGACGATTCCCGGGGATTTCGGCGTCGTACGCGGGCAGCATTCCTCGTCCGCGTACCGCCCTTCAGTCCCGAATAGCAGGGATTCCGGTATTCCGAGGTGCTTCTGGCCGGTAGGGGGCGCGTAATGTCGAACAACCGTGTAGCTTCCGGGAGATGAGGGGCTGGGGGGCTCCGATACT
>NZ_JAAKZW010000231.1 GCF_011044995.1 Streptomyces mesophilus
CGCCCCGCCCCCGGGCCCCACGGAGCTGGAGGAGCCCGCGGCTCCGGCCCCCTTCGACGCCAGCCCCTTCGCACGGGAACGGCATGTGTGGCTGGGGCTGCACGCGGCCGCGACCCGGAGTCTCGGACAGGGTTCGATGATCGTCTTCAGCTGAGTCGCGTGAGCGGCGTATGTGTCACGCGAGCTGCGTATGAGTCACGCGAGCGGCGTACCCTGTTTGCGTGGATACGCAAGGAACGCACCCCGATGTGAGCCGAGCCGTGGCCGTCCTGAAGGCGGTCGCCGATCCGACCAGGTTCACCATCCTGTGGGATCTCTCGCAGGGTGAGCGCCCGGTCGGTCAGCTCGCCGAGCTGACCGGGGCCCACGTGGCCGCCGTCTCCCAGCACCTGGCGCGGCTGCGTACCGCGGGCCTCGTCACCTCACGGCGCGAGGGCACCCGTATCTACTACCGGGCCGCGGGCGACCACGTCCGCGCCCTGCTCGAGGACGCCTTCCTCACCGCGCGGGCCACCGCCGACGAGACCGGCGCCCAGGGCCCCGAGGCACAGGCGCCCGCGCGGACCCGTACCGCGGAAGCAGCCGCCGAAGCCCCCGCGCGCGCCCGTAAAGCCGCAGTCCGCAAGGGATCGGGGGCACCCCGCCCGGCGACGGGCGCGTAAGGTGACCGCGCACCCATAGCGTCACCCAGGGGAGGGAAGCCCACGATGCGCGGCACCGGCAGCTCTGCGGTCACCCGCAGCACGCTGCGCCAGCAGATCGCGGACGCGCTGCGTGACGAGGTGCTCGCGGGGCGTCTCGCTCCGGGCCAGGAGTTCACCGTCAAGGAGATCGCCGAGCAGTACGGGGTCTCCGCGACGCCCGTGCGCGAGGCGCTCGTCGACCTCTCCGCCCAGGGACTCCTCGACAGCGCACAGCACCGTGGCTTCAAGGTCCACGAGTACTCGGTGGCCGACTACCAGGGCATGGTCGAGGCGCGCGCCCTGGTCGCCGAGGCCATCTTCCGCGGGATCGCCGAGCGCGGGATCACCAAGCCCGCGGACGACTTCCTCTCGGTGCGCCGGCGCGCCGAGGAGTCGGCCCGGGCCGCCACCAGCGGCGACCTCAATGTGCTCATCGGCTACGACCTGCGTTTCTGGCGCGAGCTGAGCTCGCTGTTCGGCAACGCGTATCTGACCGACTTCCTGCACCGCCTTCGCGTGCAGGCCTGGGTCTTCGCCGTACCGCTGCTGCGCGCGGCCGGTCCCCTCGGGGGCCGCCTGTGGAACGGGCACACCGAGCTGGTGGACGCGGTCGGCCGACGCGACGCGCGGGCCGCGTACGAGATCATCACCGCGTACAACCGGCACTCCCTCGACCTCGTCGACAAGCTGGTGGGGTGAGCCCCGTTGGCCCTTGAGCTGACGGTCGTCGTCCCCGCCTACAACGAACAGGAGCGGCTGCGGCCCACCCTGGACGCGATCACCGCCCACCTCGGCGACAGCCGCGGCTGGGAACTGATCGTCGTCGACGACGGTTCGAGCGACGACACCCGCCGCATAGCCCTCGAAGCGTCGATAGCCGAGCCGCGGATCCGCGTCCTGCCCGGCGACACCAACCACGGCAAGGGCCACGCCCTGCGCCGCGGCGTGGCCGCCTCGCGCGGCGAGCGCGTCCTGGTCACGGACGCCGACCTCGCCGCCCCGATCAGCGAGATCGACCGCCTCGACAAGGCGCTCGCCGACGGCCACGCCGCCGCGATCGGCTCCCGTGCCGCCGCCGGCGCCCGGATCGACAAGCACCAGCATCCGCTGCGCGAGACCCTCGGCCGCGCCGGCAATCTCCTGATCCGGCTGCTCGCGGTGCCCGGCATCCGCGACACCCAGTGCGGCTTCAAGCTCTTCGACGGCGAGCACGCCCGCGCCGCCTTCGCCGCGTCCCGGCTGGACGGCTGGGCGATCGACGTCGAGGTGCTGCAGTTCTTCCGACGTCATCATCTGCCCGTGGCGGAGGTCCCGGTGCGCTGGTCCCACCAGGACGGCTCGAAGGTACGCGCCCGCGACTACCTCTCCACGCTGCGCGAGCTCACCGTGCTCAAGGCCCGGTCCCTTGACCGCGGTTCGCTCGCGGTCCTCGGGCTCTTCGTCCTCGCGTCCTTCCTGCTGTACAAGAACCGCTGGACGGATCCGGACGGCCGCTATCTGCCGGACGCGCTGCAGGACCAGAACCAATGGGAGTGGTTCTTCGACGTCACCGCGCACAACGTCCTGAACCTCCAGAACCCGCTGTTCACCGATCTCCAGGGCTTCCCCGACGGTGTGAACCTGATGGCGAACACGGTGATGCTGGGGCTCTCCGTCCCCTTCACGCCCGTCACGGCGCTCTTCGGCCCGGCGCTCTCGCTCCAGCTGGTGATGACGCTCGGCCTCGCCGCGACCGCGTACGCCTGGTACTGGCTGATCCGGCGTCATGTCGTGAGCGCCCATGTCCCGGCCGCGATCGGCGGGGCGCTCGCGGCCTTCGCACCCCCGATGATCAGCCATGCGCACGCGCATCCCAACTTCATCGTGCTCTTCATGATCCCGCTGATCATCGACCGCGCCCTGCGCCTGGTCGACGGAGAGCACGTCGTACGGGACGGGGTCGTGCTCGGCCTGTTCGCCGCGTACCAGATCTTCCTCGGCGAGGAGCCGCTGCTGCTCGCCGTGATGGGGCTGCTGCTGTTCGCGGCGGGCTATTCGCTCGTACGCAGGGATGTCTTCGCGGCCGCCTGGCGACCGGTCCTGCGGGGTCTGGGCATCGCGGCGGCGGTCTCCGTCCCGCTGGTCGCGGTCCCGCTGTGGTGGCAGTTCTTCGGGCCGCAGAGCTACTCGGGCGTGATGCACGCGCCGAACACCGCCAACAGCCCGCTCGCCCTGGTCTCCTTCGCGGAGCGCTCCCTTGCCGGCGACCGTGAGAACTCCCAGTCCCTGGCGATGAACATCACCGAGCAGAACGCCTTCTACGGCTGGCCGCTCGCCGCGCTCGCGGTGGGCATCGTTGTCCGCCTGTGGGAGCGTCCGCTCGTCAAGGCGCTCACCTTCACGGCGGCGGGCGCGGCCCTGCTTTCGATGGGCCCGCGCTTCGAGCTCCCCGGCACGGCGATCACCGTCACGGGGCCTTGGCGGGCGCTCGCCAACCAGCCGCTGCTCTCCGCGGTGATCGAGTCCCGTATCGCGATGATCTGCGCCCCGGTCCTCGGCATGCTGATCGCGCTGGCCCTGACCCGGCTGCGCACGGCACGCGCCGCCCACCGGAGTTGGGGATACGCGGCGGTCGCGGCGGCCCTGATCCCGATCGTCCCGCTTCCGCTGAAGGCCGTGGACCGGGTCCCGGTACCCGCCTTCCTCGCGGACGGTACGTACCGCTCGTACGTCGGCCCCGGCGAGACCCTCGTCCCGGTCCCGCTGCCGGACCCGGGGGTCGCCGAGCCGCTGCACTGGCAGACGGCCGCCGACCTCGGCTTCAAGCTCCCCGGCGGCTACTTCAACGGGCCCTGGGGCCCGGAGCGCCAGGGCATCTACGGAGCGGTGCCCCGGCACACCTCCAACCTGCTCGCCGAGGTGCGCGGCAGCGGTGAGGTCCCCGCACTCGGCGAGGCCTGGCAGGCCCAGGCCCGCGAGGATCTCGCGTACTGGAAGGCGGGCGCGCTGGTCCTGGCCCCGCAGCACCATCAGGACGCGCTGCGGGAGACGGTGGTCCGGCTGCTCGGCGGGCAGCAGCCGGAGTTCGTGGGCGGGGTGTGGGTCTGGGATCTAAAGCCCTCGGACCGGTCCGGCTAGCTCGCCGGTACCGCCTTGCGCTGCTCGCAGCGCTCCTCGGACTCCGGGATCCCGTCGCCCGCAAGGACGTTGTGGTGCGGCACGGCCGCCACCTTCCCGTCCGCCACTCCCATCGACAGGCACCGCGGGCCGAACGGCACGCTCAGGTCGAGCGTGAACTGGATCGCTCCGGCCGCGGACTTGGGCGCCACGACGCGCTCGGCCGGGTAGCCCAGGTCCTTCAGAACGGCGGAGACATCGTCCGGCGTCAGGCTCGCGCGGGACGTCAGCGCCTTCGTGACGCGCGCGGTGTGCCCGTCGAAGACACAGGTCTCCACCTTCTCGATGTCCTTCTCCCCCTGCTCCGGTCCGCCCTCCTGCGGCGGTCCGAAGTCCTCGGGGTCCGGCGAGGCGCTGCCCTGACCGTCCGGCAGCGGCACCGGCTCCTGCGGCGGCTCCTCGGTGGCCGGGGCATCCGCCGGCGGCGCGGCCGTCTCATCCTCCGGCACCTCGTCCAGGCCGCCGAGCAGCTCCGCCGGATCCTGGCCGCCGCAGTCCGTCTCGATCTTGCGCAGGGCCTCGGGGAGCGTGAAGGCCTCCTTCACCTCGTCCAGCGAGCCGGGCGCGGGAGCGGAAGCCTTGGGCTTCGAGGCCGCGTCCGCACGTACATCCGTACGTGCCCCATCCGCACTCTGCGAACCGCACGCCGCGAGCGTCAGTGCGCTCATCGCGGTGATGACCAGGACAGGAAGTCTTCTCATGTCCGTCAGTCTGGTTTCGGCCGGCGAGCGCGGGATGAGTACGGATACTCACCCCGCGCGGACCTGCCTACTCAACCCCGGGCTCCACCCTCAACTGCGCGTCCTCGTCCAGCCGGTACTCCTCGCTGTCCGCGTTGTACGCGTAGAGCTCCGCATAGCGCCCCCAGTCGGTGGCCGTCTCCAGCTGACGGTCGATCTGCTCGCTCGTGTAGTGGTGCGCGAGCAGATCGCGGAAGAAGCCCGCGCGCTGGACGCCCTCGGCCGAGCGCAGGAGCGTCGAGGTGATGAGGTGGACCAGCGGGGCGGCTTCGAGGGCCGCTTCCGCGAACAGCTTCTTCGAGGCCTGGACGTCCGCGCGCGCGAAGGCCGCGCCCGTGCCGGTCAGCCGCAGCTCGCCGCCCTCCACCTCGGCGAGGCCGAGCAGTTCGAGGGCGTCGACCTGGGGCAGCATGTCGTCGACCTCCAGGCCCAAGTCATCGGCCAGATCGGCGAGTTCACTCGCGCCGCCCTCGTACTGGGCGACGATCTCCGCGAGTCCGGAGAGGCCGTCCACGGACGCCGCCGGCAGCGGGGTCGAGGCCGGGGTGCGGCGGGCGGGGGCCGGTTCGGTGAGCTTCGGGCCGTCCTTCGTACGGCCGGTCATCACCTGGTAGACGGCGTCCACGATCTGCTCGAACTCGGCGGACTGCCGGTCGCGCGGGCGTACCAGGGAGACGTCGAAGGTCTCGCGGATCGTGCCGTACGGACGCGAGCCCAGCACCACCACACGGTCGGCCATCAGGACGGCCTCCTCGATGTTGTGCGTCACGAGCACGACGGCCTTCGTGGGGAACTGGCCCGACTCCCACAGCTCCATCAGCTCACCGCGCAGGTTCTCGGCGGTCAGGACGTCGAGGGCGGAGAAGGGCTCGTCCATCATCAGGACGTCCGGTTCGACGACCAGCGCCCGTGCGAAGCCCACGCGCTGGCGCATCCCGCCCGAGAGCTCCTTCGGGTACGCGGACTCGAAGCCGTCGAGACCGATCAGGTCGATGGCCTGGACGGCGGCCTCGGCGCGCTCCTTCGGCCCGACTCCCTTGGCCTCGAGGCCGAGTTCGACGTTCTGCTGGACGGTGAGCCAGGGCAGCAGCGCGAAGGTCTGGAAGACCATCGCCGTACCGGGGTTGGCGCCGTGCAGCTCTTCCCCCCGGTACGTGACCGATCCGGAGCTCGCCGGGATCAGACCGGCGAGGCAGCGCAGGAGCGTGGACTTGCCGGATCCTGACTTGCCGAGCAGGGCGACGATCTCGCCCTCGTGGATCTCCAGGTCGATCCCGCCGAGCACGGGCAGTTCGCCGTCGGCGCCGGCGTAGGACTTGGTGACGTTGTTCGCGGCGAGCAGTACCTCGCCGGTGCGGCGGGTGGGGGTTGCGGTGGTCATGGCCCCTCCTCGGGGTCGTATCAGAAGTCGGAAAAGAGGGGTCAGAGGCTGTAGCGGTTCTCCGCCAGGCGGTAAAGGCGGCGCCAGAACAGGCGGTTGAGGCCCACGACGTAGAGGCTCATCACGGCGACGCCGGCGAGCAGCCGCGGGAAGTCGCCTTCCTCGGTGGCCTTGAAGATGTACGCGCCCAGGCCGGTGGCGGTCAGCGTCGTACCGCTGAAGGTGACCACCTCGGCGACGATCGAGGCGTTCCAGGCACCGCCCGACGCGGTGATGCCGCCGGTGACGTACGAGGGGAAGACGCCCGGGATGATCAGGCGCTTCCAGCGCTGCCAGCCCTGGACGCCGAGGTCGTCCATCGCCTCCTTGAGGTCGGAGGGGATGGCCATGGCGCCGGCGATGGTGTTGAAGAGGATGTACCACTGGGCGCCGAGCGCCATCAGGAAGATGCAGCCGATGTTGATGTCGAGGCCGGTGCGCAGGAAGAACCACATGGCCAGCGGGAAGAGGAAGTTGGCCGGGAAGCTGGCCAGGACCTGCACGATCGGCTGGGCGATCTTCGCGAGCCTCGGCGAGAAGCCGATCTTCACGCCGACCGGCACCCAGATCACCGTCGCGACCGCGACCAGGACCACGACCCGCAGGAGGGTGACGAGGCCGAGGACGAGCGGTTCGCCGAAGACCCCGAGTCCGGTGTTGTCGTGCAGATAGCGCAGGAGGTCGAAGAGGCCCCAGGCGATCAGGGCGGTGGCGATGACGCCGAAGACGATGTCGCCGACGCGCCTTTTCGCCGGGTCGACGCTGAGCGGACGGTCGTCGCGGCCGAAGATCCGGCCGGCGCGGTTCACGGCCTCGCGGACGGGGGCGAGGAATCGGCCGAGGAGTGCGGGCCAGTGCGAGCGGCGCAGGAAGTCCAGGACGAGGGAGCGCTGGACGTGGGTGGCCTCGGACTGCTCGTTCTTGAACTTCTCGGCCCAGGCGGTCAGCGGGCGCCAGAACAGGAAGTTCACGCCGATCACCATCACGGCCATGGTGAGGATGGCCCAGCCCACCTTGCCGAGGTCGCCGTCGCCGATCGCGGCGCCCGCGTACGAACCGACGCCGGGCAGCGTGTAGTTGTGGTTGGCGACGGAGATGGCCTCGGAGGCGACGAGGAAGAACCAGCCGCCGGCGAAGCTCATCATCCCGTTCCAGATGAGGTCGATCGCGCCGGAGGGCAGCTCGATCCGCCAGAAGCGCATCCAGCGCGTGAAGCCGAACGACCGTGACACCTCGTCGAGTTCACGCGGCAGGCTGGTGAGCGAGGCGTAGAACCCGAAGGTCATGTTCCAGGCCTGCGAGGTGAAGATCGCGAAGATGGAGGCCAGTTCGAGGCCGAGCATCGAACCGGGGAAGAGCGCGATGAAGCCGGTGGTGGTGATGGCGAGGAAGCCGAGGACGGGTACGGACTGAAGGATGTCGAGCGCGGGGATGAGGATGCGCTCGAGGCGCCGGCTGCGGGCCGCGGCGTACGCGTAGACGAAGGTGAAGAGCACCGAGGCGCCGAGCGCGACGAACATCCGCAGGAGGCTGCGGGCCGCGTAGTACGGCAGCTGCGAGGGGTCGGTGTCGACACCGGAGACGTCGGCCGGGTCGACGTTGACGGTCGTGCCCTTGCCGACCTGGAGGATCAGATAGCCGAGGACGAGCACGCCGGCGGCGACCGCGAAGTCGACCCAGGTCAGACCCCGGCGAGGCGTGCGGCTGGTGATGGTGGTCATGGTGGTACCCCCTGTGGGACCGCTGCGGAGCCGGGCGCGTGCGCGCAGGGTTCAGCGGACCACGGGTCGGGATGAATGCGGAGAAATCGCCACGGGGAAGCGGCGGGGGCCACCCTTGCAGAGGACAGGGGTGGTTCAGCGGACGCCGTGGAGGCGGTACGTACTGTGCGCGTCGTCGTCGCTCACGGGACCGCCTCCTCTCTCCTGCATCACGGGGTACGGGGATGCCTGGGCGGGTGTCGCCCAGGGCTCTCGACCTCCCGCAGAATGACAGATACTTGCGCGTTTATGCAAATAGAACACCGGGGCGCCCGTGCGGGGGCGCCCCGGTGTCCGCAAAGCTCGTCCTCGAAACTCGCCGCGACTCAGCCGGTCACGTACTCGTCGGCCACCGACAGCGCCACGTCCAGCGCCGCCAGGCCCTCCTTGGCCTCCGCCTCGGTGATCGTGCAGGCCGGGACCACGTGCGTACGGTTCATGTTCACGAAGGGCCACAGGCCCTCCTTCTTGCACGCGGCCGCGAACGCGCCCATGGGCGCGGCGTCCTGACCACTCGCGTTGTACGGCACGAGCGGCTCGCGCGTCGCCTTGTCCCGTACGAGCTCGAGGGCCCAGAAGACGCCGAGACCGCGCACCTCGCCGACCGACGGGTGGCGGGCGGCGAGCTCGTGCAGGGCCGGGCCGATCACGTCCGCGCCGATCTTCGCGGCGTGCTCGACGATGCCCTCCTCCTCCATCACGTTGATGGTCGCGACGGCGGCGGCGCACGCGAGCGGGTGGCCGGAGTAGGTGAGCCCGCCCGGGTACGCCTTGCGCGCGAAGGTCTCCGCGATGGCCCCGTTGATGGCGACGCCGCCCAGCGGCACGTATCCGGACGTGACGCCCTTGGCGAAGGTCAGCAGGTCGGGGGCGACGTCGAAGTGGTCGGCGGCGAACCACTTGCCGGTGCGGCCGAATCCGGACATGACCTCGTCGAAGATCAGCACGATGCCGTACCGGTCGCAGATCTCCCGTACGCCGGGGAGATAGCCCGGCGGCGGCACCATGATCCCGGCCGTGCCCGGCACGGTCTCCAGGATGATCGCGGCGATGGACCCCGGGCCCTCGAAGGCGATGGTGTCCTCGAGGTGCTGGAGCGCGCGGGCGCACTCCTGCTCCTCGGTCTCGGCGTGGAACGGCGAGCGGTACAGGAACGGCGCCCAGAAGTGCACCACACCCGCCGAGCCCGTGTCGGAGGCCCAACGCCGGGGATCCCCGGTGAGGTTGATCCCGGTGGCGGTGGCGCCGTGGTACGAGCGGTAGGCGCTCATGATCTTCGGGCGGCCGGTGTGGATCCGGGCCATGCGGGCGGCGTGCTCGACGGCCTCGGCGCCGGCGTTGGTGAAGAAGATCTTGTCGAGGTCGCCGGGGGTGCGCTCGGCGATCAGCCGTGCGGCCTCGCTGCGCGCCTCCACCGCGAAGGCGGGCGCGAACGTGGCCATCGTCGCGGCCTGCTCCTGGATCGCGGCGACGACCTTCGGGTGCTGGTAGCCGACGTTGGTGTAGACGAGCGCGCTGGTGAAGTCGAGGTACCGGTTGCCCTCGTAGTCCCAGAAGTGCACGCCCTCGGCTCCGGCCACGGCGAGCGGGTCGATGAGTTCCTGGGCGGACCAGGAGTGGAACACATGCGCGCGGTCGGCGGCCTTGACGGCCCGGCCTTTCGCGAGGTCAGCAGCTTCGTGAGGGGTCATGGGGGCGAGGGTAAGTGTCCGCGATACGGACATTCCATCGGCGTCCTGTCCGGGGTCCGGGTGTCGGCCTCGACAGGGCGTCGAGGCCCTGCGGTCGTACGGGAGCCCGCCGAGGCTGTACGGCCTCACGGAAGCCTGCCGGGGCCGTACGGCCTCACGGGAATCTATTGACAGCTTGCTGTCAATGCGACAAGATACTGTCAAGTGGACGGCAGCGAGCCGCCACCACCGGGAGGCCGAGATGACCCGCAAGCCCGTGCACATCGCCGTCTACGACACCTTCGCCGACTGGGAGACGGGGTACGCGACCACCGGTCTCGTACGCGTCGGATACGAGACGCGGACCGTGGGACCGGACCTGGAGCCCGTCACCACCCTGGGCGGGCTGCGCGTCACGCCCGATCTGGCCCTCGACGACCTGCGGCCCGAGGACAGTTCACTGCTGATCCTGACCGGCGCCGACCTCTGGGACTCCGGCGACGATCTCGCGCCCTTCGCCCGCAAGGCGCGGGAGTTCCTCGACGCCGGCGTGCCCGTCGCCGCCATCTGCGGCGCGACCGCCGGGCTCGCCCGCGAAGGACTGCTCGACGACCGCGCGCACACCAGCGCCATCTCCTTCTATCTGGCCGCGACCGAGTACAAGGGCGGCGAACGGTACGTCGAGACGGACGCGGTGACCGACGGCGTGCTCGTCACCGCGGGTCCGACCGAGCCGGTCGCCTTCGCGCGCGAGGTGTTCGCGCTGCTCAAGGTGTACGAGGGTGAGGTGCTCGACGCCTGGTACCGGCTGTTCCACGACTCGGACGCCTCCGCGTACGAGATCCTCGAAGCCGCCGAACAGGCCGCCGAACAGGCGGCGGGAGAGGCGACGGGTCAGGCACCGGAGCAGGCGGGCCGGGAGTGAGCCGCGCCGAACAGGACCTGCTCAGCCGGACCGCACTCGGCGTCTTCCGGCTGAACGGTCAATTCCTCGCCGTCAGCGACAAGTTGGCCGCCCCCGCGGGTCTGACCGCCGCGTGGTGGCAGGTCCTGGGAGCCGTACTGCACGAGCCGCTCCCCGTGGCGGGGATCGCCCGCACCATGGGCATCACCCGGCAGAGCGTGCAGCGGATCGCGGACCTTCTCGTCGACAGGGGCCTCGCCGCGTACGAGCCGAACCCCGCCCACCGCCGCGCGAAGCTGCTCGCACCCACTCCCGAGGGACGGGAGGCCATCACCCAACTGGAGCCGGGCCACGCCGAGTTGGCACAGAAACTCGCCCGCGAGCTGGGCCCGGAGGCCTTCGCGGAGACGGTCGCGGTACTCGACCGGCTGTCCCAAGCGTTGGAAAGGATTGCGGAGCAGTAACGGCGGCGTACCGGTGCGGATCAGCCGGTGATCACGTCGACCTGGCACCGGATGCCGGAGGCGCGGGCCAGACGACCGTCCGTTGTCTTCAAGGCGCAGCCGTGGATTTCGGCCGCGGCGACGTAAGCGGCGTCATACGTGGTCAGGTTGGAGCGCAGCTCCCACACCCTGGGCAGCAGCACGCGCGTACGGGGCACCACTGGATCGAACGCCGCAAGGGCCGCCACCGCCCGCTCCGCCTGGGCCACCGTGATCTTCCCGCCGAGCAGATTCCCGCGGACCACCGAGGCGACCTCGATCGTCCAGTGCTCCGGGGCGATCCAGCGGCTGTCCGCCTTGAGTTCGGCACGGCACGCCTGCCCCAGCGGGCCTTCGTCGAGCAGCGCGAACGCGAAGACCGACGCGTCCACGACGATCACTCACCCACCCCCGGCGGTACGCCCAGCCCGGCATCTCGCTCCGCCCGAGCCTCCCGCAGAGCACCGAGCACGTCGTCGACGTCCAGGCGCGCACCGGAGCCCGCCCGGGAGAACCGCTCCAGGACCGCGAGGTTGTCGCGGCGCCGCGCCTCGTCGGTGACCACGTCGTAGAGGTACGCCTGGAGCGACTGCCCGCGCTCGGCCGCTATGGCGGCGAGCCGGTCCCGTACATCCTCGGGTACATCACGAATCTGCAGAGCAACCATGCATGCAGCATCGCATGCAGTGGTCACGCATGCAAGGTCGCATGCAGAGCCCCACTGGCCCCAAGCCGGGCCCCGAGGCCTTCGCCGAGACCGTCGCCGTGCTCGACCGCTTGTCCCAAGCGTGGGAAACGGTTGCAGTCCAGTAGCAGAAGCCTCAACTCCCCCGCACTATCCTCGACATGTCGGGCCAGTACGGGGGAGGGCGGCGGCCATGGAGTCACTCGGGGCGGGCGATCCGCAGCGGATCGGTGCGTATCGGATCCTCGGCCGGCTCGGCGCCGGCGGGATGGGGCAGGTGTATCTGGCCCGGTCCGAGCGGGGGCGCACCGTCGCGGTCAAGCTGGTGCGGCAGGAGCTGGCCGAACAGGAGGAGTTCCGGGCGCGGTTCCGCCAGGAGGTGCAGGCCGCCCAGCGGGTCGGCGGCCAGTGGACCGCACCCGTGCTCGACGCGGACACGGAGGCCGCGATCCCCTGGGTCGCCACCGGCTATGTGGCCGGTCCCTCGCTGCAACAGGTCGTGGCCGTCGAGCACGGTCCGCTGCCCGAGCGGTCGGTGCGCGTGCTCGCCACCGGACTCGCGTACGCGCTGAAGGACATCCATGCCGCCGGGCTGATCCACCGCGACCTCAAGCCGTCGAACGTCCTGGTGACGATCGACGGCCCCCGCGTCATCGACTTCGGCATCGCCCGCGCCCTGGAGACGGTCACCGACGGCGGGCTCACCCGGACCGGCGCGCTGATCGGGTCGCCCGGGTTCATGGCGCCCGAGCAGGTGCGCGGCGACCGGATCACGCCCGCGTGCGATGTGTTCTGCCTCGGCTCGGTGCTCGCGTACGCGGCGACCGGGGTGCTGCCGTTCGGCGGCGAGAACAGCGGGGTGCACGCGCTGATGTTCCGTATCGCGCAGGAGGAGCCCGACCTCTCCGAACTCCCGGAGTCCCTGCACGACTTGATCGCCGCGTGTCTGCGCAAGGACCCGGCGTCCCGGCCCACGCTCGACCAGGTGCTCGAGCAGGCCGGCGCCGAGGACACGGTGAGCGGCGGTCGCACGCTCGAGCCGTGGCTGCCGGGGATTCTGGTGGCTCAACTGGGGCGGCACGCGGTGGAGTTGCTGGACTCGGAGGATCCGGAAGGGCCCGGAGGGCCCGGCCCGGGTGGTGAGCCCGCGGCCCTTGCCGAGTCCACACCGGTCACCCCCGCCC
>NZ_JAAKZW010000232.1 GCF_011044995.1 Streptomyces mesophilus
CTTTCAGCCCCTCCGGCGTTTGAGGAGATCCGAACGAAGTTCGGATGCCGGGGTCCGGGGCAGAGCCCCGGTTTCGGGAAGGGGTGGGTAGGGGAAATCAGCCCGCCGCAGGCGCCCCACCGCAACCGGGACGGCCCGCACCCGACAGTGCACCCGTGCGCCGACCATGCCCCACCCCAGCGCCTCGTAGAATCAGCACCACCATGGCCTACCTCGACCACGCCGCGACCACCCCGATGCTGCCGGAAGCGATCGAGGCGATGACCGCCCAGCTCGCCGTCGTCGGCAACGCCTCCGCACTGCACGCCGCCGGCCGCCAGGCCCGCCGCACCGTCGAGGAGGCCCGCGAGACGCTCGCCGAGGCACTGGGCGCGCGGCCGAGCGAGGTGGTCCTCACCTCCGGCGGCACCGAGGCCGACAACCTCGCGGTGAAGGGCCTGTACTGGGCCCGCCGCGCCGCCGACCCGGCTCGTACCCGCGTCCTCGCCAGCCCCGTCGAGCACCACGCGGTCCTCGACGCGGTGCACTGGCTCGCCGAGCACGAGGGCGCGACGGTCGAGTACCTGCCGGTCGACGCATACGGCCGGGTCCACCCCGAGGCCCTGCGCGAGGCCATCGGGCGCAACCCCGCGGACGTCGCCCTCGCGACGGTGATGTGGGCCAACAACGAGATCGGCACGGTCCTGCCGGTACGCGAACTCGCGGACGTGGCAAAGGAGTTCGGCATCCCGCTGCACTCCGACGCGGTGCAGGCCTTCGGCCAGCTCGACGTCGACTTCGCCGCCTCCGGGCTCGCCGCGATGACCGTGAGCAGCCACAAGATCGGCGGCCCGTACGGCATCGGCGCGCTGCTCCTCGGCCGCGACCAGACGCCCGTACCCGTCCTGCACGGCGGCGGTCAGGAGCGCCAGGTGCGCTCCGGCACCCTCGACGTCCCCGCCGCCGCGGCCTTCGCGGTCGCCGCGCAGAGCGCCGTCGCCCAGCGCGAGCGCTTCGCCGCGGAGATCGGCGGCCTGCGCGACGCGCTCATCGACGCCGTACGCGCGGCCGTCCCGGACGCGATCCTCGGCGGCGACCCCGTCGACCGCCTGCCGGCCAACGCCCACTTCACCTTCCCCGGCTGCGAGGGCGACTCCCTGCTGCTGCTCCTCGACGCCCAGGGCATCGCCTGCTCGACCGGCTCGGCCTGCACGGCGGGCATCGCCCAGCCCAGCCACGTCCTGCTCGCCACCGGCACCGACCCGGACCTGGCCCGCGGCACCCTGCGCTTCTCGCTCGGCCACACCTCGACCCGTGCCGACGTCGACGAGGTGGCGAAGGCCATCGGTCCGGCGGTGGAGCGGGCGCGGGCGGCCGGGCTCAGTTAGGCGCGGGGCTCAGCCAGGCGCCGGGCTCACCGCTCGGCCGCCGTCGTCGCCTTGGGCCGGTTCGCCGCCCTGCGCACCAGCTCCATGTACCGGTCCCAGTCCCAGTGCGGCCCCGGGTCCGTGTGCGTGGCCCCCGGCACCTCGTTGTGCCCGATGATGTGCTCGCGGTCGATGGGGATCTCGTAGCGGGCGCAGATGTCCGCGGTCAGCCGGGCCGAAGCCTCGTACATCACCTTGGTGAAGGACGACGGCCTGTCGACGAAGCCCTCGTGCTCGATCCCGACACTGCTCTCGTTGTACGAGCGGTTGCCCGCGTGGAAGGCGACATCCAGCTCCCGGGCCATCTGTGTGATCTCACCGTCCCGTGCGCGGATCACATAGTGCGTGGCCGCCGCGTGCGCCGGATTGCGGAAGACCCTGATCGCCGAGGCATAGCTGCCCTGTGTGACATGGATGACGACCTTGTCGATCTCATAGTCGGCCGGCCGGTCCGCGATCCGCAGATTCGCCGCCGAGGCCGCCACCCAGCGGGCCCCGGGCTGGTCGACCTCGCCCTCGGTGCGCTGTTTGTCGACACCGGGAATCTGCCACCACAGCCGCCCGAGCTCCTCACGGAACGCCAGCGCCGTGATCCCCGCGGCGACGGTCGCCCCCACGCCGACCAGCAGGCCTCGGCGCTTGACGCCCTCGGCTCGGTCCTCACCCACGGCCACCCCCGTTGTGCATTGATCTCCGTACACACAAACGGGTGGAGAGCACCTATTGGTTCCGGCTTACTCTTGAGGGGTTATGACTGAGACTCCTGCCGAGCCCCGCCGCCTCCGTGTCCTCGCCGCCATGTCCGGCGGTGTCGACTCCGCCGTCGCCGCCGCCCGCGCCGCCGAGGCGGGCCACGATGTGACCGGCGTCCACCTGGCCCTCTCGGCGAACCCGCAGTCGTTCCGTACGGGCGCCCGCGGCTGCTGCACCATCGAGGACTCCCGCGACGCCCGCCGCGCGGCCGACGTGATCGGCATCCCCTTCTACGTATGGGATCTCGCCGAGCGCTTCCGCGAGGACGTCGTCGAGGACTTCATCGCCGAGTACGAGGCGGGGCGTACCCCGAATCCGTGTCTGCGCTGCAACGAGAAGATCAAGTTCGCCGCGCTGCTCGACAAGGCGCTCGCGCTCGGCTTCGACGCCGTGGCCACCGGTCACTACGCGCAGGTGATCACCAACGAGGACGGTACGCGCGAGCTGCACCGTGCCTCCGACATGGCCAAGGACCAGTCGTACGTGCTCGGCGTCCTGGACGACAAGCAGCTGGCGCACGCGCTCTTCCCGCTTGGTGACACCGTCACCACCAAGGACGAGATCCGCGCCGAGGCCGAGCGCCGCGGGCTCGCGGTCGCCAAGAAGCCCGACAGCCACGACATCTGCTTCATCGCCGACGGCGACACCCAGGGCTTCCTGGCCGGCCGCCTCGGCAAGGCGGAGGGCGACATCGTCGACGAGGCGGGGGAGAAGCTCGGCACGCACGAGGGTGCGTACGGCTTCACGATCGGCCAGCGCAAGGGGCTGCGGATCGGCACTCCGGCGCCGGACGGGAAGCCGCGCTATGTGCTCGACATCTCGCCGGTCAACAACACGGTGACGGTCGGTCCGGTGGACGCCCTCGACGTCACCGCGCTGACCGCGATCAAGCCCCGCTGGTGCGGCACCGCGCCCGAGGGCGAGGGCCGCTACACCGCCCAGCTGCGCGCGCACGGCGACGAGACGCCGGTGACGGCCGAGCTCGTGGACGGCGAGCTGCGGGTCGCGTTCGACGAGCCCGTACGCGGGGTCGCCCCCGGCCAGGCGGTCGTCCTCTACGACGGCACGCGCGTGGTCGGCTCCGCGACGATCGCGGCCACGACACGCGCAGCCGCCGCGGTCTGACCAACTGGTGCCGTACGCCTAGGAGTTCACGTATGACTCCCTAGGCGTTCGCATAGAACCCCGCGAGCACCGGCGCCAGCACATCCGGATCCACCATGTGCGTCTGGCCCTCCAGGGTCAGATGCCGGCCCGCGCGCGCCGAGCGGGCGACCAGGGCGGCCGAGCCGCCCATCCACTCGAAGCTGGCCGAACCGTTCACCACGAGCAGTGGGACGTCGATCTGCGAGATCCGGTCGACGGGCACCAGGCTGTCGCCGAGCACCGCATAGTCGTACGCGATCGTCGGCGCGAGCGCCTCCCACTCGGCCCACAGAGGTGAGCGCCTGAGCTGCTCGATGAGTTCCGGCGGCGCCCCGGTGCCCGAGATGAAGTGCTCGACGGCGGCGCCCCGCCGGCCGTCGGCGAGCAGCGCGCGCAGCCGGTCCGCCTGCTCCTGCCGGTCCGCGACGCCGATCTCGTCGAGCGTCAACGGCGGTTCGTAGCCCGACACATGGGTCACCGCGAGGCCGCTCGCCGCCGCCTCGAAGGCGAGCACGGCGCCCGACGAGTTGCCGTGCAGCGCCGCGCGCCCGCCGACCGACTCCATCACCGCGGCGATGTCGTCGACCTCTCCGGCGACCGCGTACGGCAGCGTGTCACCGCTGTGGCCGCGGCCTCTGCGGTCGTATGTGACAGCCGTGCAGCCCAGTGCCGCGAGCCGCCGGGCGAGCGGCTCGTCCTCCGTACGGCCGGTGCACAAGGCGCCGCCGACGAGGATCACGACCGGGCCGTCCGAGCCGAACCGTTCGTAGGCGATGGGGGTTCCGTCGCGGGACAGAACTTTTCCGAGGGTGTCCATGAAGGTGCAGACCCCGGTCGTCATCGGAACTCATCGCCGTAGCGGAAAAAATCTTCAGGAAATCCGGCGAGGAGGCAACCACCGCCCCTGGCCTGCGACTTCAGTCCGCGGAAACTTCCTCGGTCGCGTAGAAGCAGAGATGATCCCTGATCGCCGCGACCTCCGGCTTGGGGTCGGGATAGGCCCAGACGGCGTCCTGGCCGCCGGGCAGCGACCAGTACGAGGCGGTGCCCTTGAACGGGCAGTACGTGTGGGTCTCGGACGGCTCCAGAAGGTCGGTGCGGACGTCCGCGGGCGGCAGGTAGTAGCGCACCGGACAGCCGGTCTCGCGCAGCACGAGCGGGCGGCTGCTCTCGGCGACGACCTGCCCGTCGTGGACGACGCGCACGTGCCGGGTGCCCTGTTCGACGGTGATCGTGTGTCCTGCGGTCACTTCTCTGCCCTCCGGGTCGCTGCTTCGGCCACTGGGTACAGCGCAGTTGACGCCCGCGTTCTTCCCGCCGGAAACCATGCCAGAATCACGCACCGCAATCACGTGGTGACGCAACGCTATGGAGGCGTTCATGGGATCCAGCCGACTGTCCAGAAACCGCAAGGCCCTGCTGCACAAGGTGCGTTACGCCCTGCGGCATCCCGGGCGTGTGCCCGCCTATGTGCGCCGGTCGGCGCGCGACGCGGTGCTGCGCGTCAAGTTCCGCGGCGACCACGTCGGTTACTACCGCGCCGTCATGGCCTCCGACGCCGCACGCAGCGCGGAGGCCGCGGTCGGCGGCGGACCTTCCGTCAAGCGGTGGACGTGGATCGGGCAGATGCAGTTCGACTATCTGGTGGAGCACGGCCTCGCGCCCGGGCACCGGATGCTGGAGATCGGCTGCGGCAATCTGCGGGCGGGGCGGCTCTTCATCGACCACCTGGAGCCCGGCCACTACTACGGCATCGACATCTCGCCCGACATCCTGATCGCCGCCAAGCACACCCTGGTGCGCTACGGATTGCAGCCGAAGCTGCCGTACCTGACCGTCGCCGACAACCTGACCTTCGACTTCCTGCCCGACGCCCACTTCGACGTCGTGCACGCCCACAGCGTCTTCTCGCACTCGCCGCTGCATGTCATCGAGGAGTGCTTCGCGCACATCGGACGCGTCCTGAAGCCCGGCGGCTTCTTCGACTTCACCTTCGACCGTACGGAGGGCGAGGAGCACCAAGTCCTGCACGAGGACTTCTACTACCGCACCGAGACGCTGGTCGGGCTCGCGTCGAAGCACGGGCTTGCGGCGACGTTCATGGAGGACTGGGAGTCCAGGCCGCACGGGCAGTCGAAGATCCGCATCACGCACGCGGAGGTGAGGGCGGACGGCCGGGTGAAGGCGGACGGCCAGGTGAAGGCGGACGGCCGGGTGAAGGCCGACGCCCCCTAGCGCCTCCGGGTACCGGGCCCTAGGCGATGCCGCGGGACTCCTCCAGATACGCCAGCGCGCCCACCGGCTCCTCGGCGAAGAACACCAGGTCCGTGAGGGGGACCGGCAGGAAGCCCTCGTCCTCCATGCGGCGGAACTGCTCCTTCAACCCGTCATAGAAACCGGCTGTGTTGAGAAGCACCACCGGCTTGTCGGTCCTGCCGTGCTTCTTCAGCTCGAGGATCTCGGTGGCCTCGTCGAGCGTTCCCGTACCGCCGACCATGATCACCACGGCGTCGGCCTGCCCCAGGAGCTGCGCCTTGCGCTCGGCGAGGTCGCGCGTGACGACCATCTCGTCCGGGGCGGTCACCGGCCGCGCCTTCGCGGCGAGGAAGTCGACGGAGACACCGAGGAGCCGGCCGCCCGCCTGCTGCACACCGTCGGCGACCACCTTCATGAGACCGACGTCGGACCCGCCCCACACCAGGGTGTGCCCGCCCTTGCCGACGAGTTCGGCGAACTCGCGGGCGGGGCGGGTGTAGCGCTCGTCCAGGTCGGCCGCGGAGAGGAAGACGCAGATGTTCATGCGTCAACCGTACGCCCGGGTTTTTGGCGCCTTCGCCCGGGATTCCCGCGCCTTCGCCGCTTGATCCCTGTGCCTTCCTCCGTACGCCGAGGTGCGGCGCCGGGCGTTCGAGACGGCCTGGCAGCATGGGCGCATGGCTACCCATGTGATCACCGGAGCGGGCTCCGGCATCGGCGCCGCCGTCGCCGCCCGTCTGCACGCGCGCGGCGACGACCTCGTGCTGCTCGCCCGCAACGCCGGCCGCGCCAAGGAACTCGCCGACCGCTACCCGGGCGCGCAGACCCTCGTCGGCGACCTCGCCGAACCGGACCGGCTCTCCTGGGCGTTCTCGCACCAGTCGCTGCCCGACCGCGTGGACACGCTGCTGCATATCGCCGGCGTCGTCGACCTCGGCCCGGTGGGCGACCTCACGACGAAGATCTGGCGCTCCCAGCTCGAGGTCAACCTCATCGCACCGGCCGAGCTCACCCGCCACTTCCTGCCCCAACTGCGGGTCACCCAGGGCCATGTGCTCTTCGTGAACTCGGGCGCGGGCCTGAACGCCCACGCCAACTGGTCCGCGTACGCCGCGTCGAAGCACGGCCTCAAGGCCCTCGCGGACTCGCTGCGGCACGAGGAGAAGCCCAACGGCCTGCGCGTCACCACGGTCTACCCGGGCCGCACCACCAGCCCGATGCAGGCCAAGGTCCACCAGCAGGAAGGCAGCGCGTACGACCCGGCTCGCTGGATCGACCCGGAGTCGGTGGCCACGGCGATCATCACGGCGATCGATCTGCCGCGGGACGCGGAGATCACGGACCTTTCGGTACGGCCGGGTCGCTGAGGTTTCCGTACGAGGTTCGGGGCGGGCGGGCGCACTGCCCGCCCGCCCCGGCCCGCTGTTTCGTACCCTCGGCTGGTGACCGAAGACCGCACCACCCCCTGGGGCCCCGCCACCGGCGTCGGCTCGATGCCCGGCGCCGACGCCCGTGAAGCCGCGAAGACCGCCGCCGGGACCTTGGAGAGTTTCCCCTTCCTGCCCGAGCTCCCCGCCCGCGGCCCGGGCGCGGACATGATCGGCCGCACTCTCGGGCTGCTCGTCGAGATGTACGCGCGCGTGGAGCCGAGCGGCTGGCGCTTCGGCGACCGCCCCGGCCGCGACACCCGCCGCGCCTGGTCCTGGCTCGGTGAGGACCTCGACGCCCTGGAGGAGTTCACGCAGGGGTACGAGGGTCCGCTGAAGATCCAGGCCGTCGGACCCTGGACGCTGGCCGCCGCGGTCGAACTCCGGGGCGGCGAGGCCGCGCTCTCCGACCCGGGCGCCGTCCGTGATCTCGCCGGGTCCCTCCAGGAGGGACTCAAGCAGCACGTCGCCGATGTACGCCGCCGGATCCCCGGCGCCGAGGTCGTGCTGCAGCTCGACGAGCCCTCGCTCACCGCCGTCCTGCGCGGACAGATCAAGTCCGCCAGCGGCTACCGCACCCACCGCGCCGTCGACCGTCAGCTGGTGGAATCCACCCTGCGCGGCCTGATCGAGGCGCACGGGGGACCCGCGATCGTCCATACCTGCGCGCCCGACGTGCCGTTCGCCCTGCTGCGCCGCGCGGGCGTCGCCGGGGTCTCCTTCGACGCCTCGCTGCTCACGGAACGTGACGAGGAGCCGATCGGCGAAGGCGTGGAGGCGGGCCTGAAACTCTTCGCGGGAGCCGTGCCGTCCACCGACACCGCATTGTCGGACCCTGCCAGTAACGTCATGGGTGTCAGGACGCTGTGGCGCAGGCTCGGCCTGAATCCGGGATCGCTCGCGGAATCGGTCGTGGTCACGCCGTCATGCGGTCTCGCGGGGGCCTCGCCCTCATATGCCCGCAAGGCGCTCGCCCACTGCGTCGCGGCGGCGCGCTCGCTCGCGGACAACCCTGAGTGACGACAGGCGATGAAGACAGCACCAACGGGGACTTCGTTTTTCAGAAACGCGGGAGGACACACGATGGTCGGCACGGACCAGGCAGGCGGTACGTCATCGGTGCCCAGCGAGGCGCGTGAGCAGCATGCGCAGATCGCGGAGCAGATCGAGGAACACCGCTTCCGGTACTACGTGAAGGACCAGCCGGTCATCAGCGACGCCGACTTCGACAGGTTGCTGCGCTCGCTGGAGGCCCTGGAGGACGAGTACCCGGAGCTCAGGACGCCCGAGTCACCGACCCAGAAGGTCGCAGGCGACTATCAGACGGACTTCGCCACGGTCACGCACCGCGAGCGGATGCTGTCCCTGGACAACGCCTTCGACGACGCCGAACTCGCCGCCTGGGCGAACCGCGTGGCGAACGATGTCGGCACCTCCGACTACCACTTCCTGTGCGAGCTCAAGGTCGACGGCCTCGCGGTCAACCTCACGTACGAGAAGGGCCGGCTGACCCGCGCGGCCACCCGGGGCAACGGCCGCGAGGGCGAGGACATCACGCCCAACGTGCGCACGATCGCCGACATCCCGGACCGCCTCGAGGGCAAGCGCATCCCGGATCTGGTGGAGATCCGCGGCGAGGTCTACTTCCCGATGGAGAAGTTCGAGGAGCTCAACGCCAAGCGCGTCGCCGCGGGCCAGGAGCCGTACGCCAACCCCCGTAACTCCGCCGCCGGTTCCCTGCGTCAGAAGGACCCGAAGGTCACGGCGACGCTTCCGCTGCACATGGTCGTGCACGGCATCGGCGCCCGCGAGGGCCTGGAGATCACACGGCTCTCCCAGGCCTATGACCTGCTCAAGGAGTGGGGTCTGCCCACCGCTCAGCACAACAAGGTCGTCAAAGACCTCGAAGGGGTACGGGAGTTCATCGCGT
This sequence comes from Streptomyces mesophilus, assembly GCF_011044995.1. Lineage (GTDB taxonomy): Bacteria > Actinomycetota > Actinomycetes > Streptomycetales > Streptomycetaceae > Streptomyces > Streptomyces mesophilus. Next base: position 8,919 of record NZ_JAAKZW010000232.1, read on the forward strand.
ACTTCGGTGAGCACCGGCACTCCGTCGAGCACGAGATCGACGGCGTGGTCGTCAAGCTGGACGAGATCCCCCTGCAGGGACGGCTCGGTTCGACGGCGCGCGCACCGCGCTGGGCGATCGCGTGGAAGTACCCGCCGGAGGAGGTCAACACCAAGCTGGTCGACATCCTCGTCGGCGTCGGACGCACCGGCCGCGTCACCCCGTACGCGCAGGTCGCCCCCATCCAAGTGGCCGGTTCCGAGGTCGAGTTCGCCACCCTGCACAACCAGGAGGTCGTCAAGGCCAAGGGCGTCCTGATCGGTGACACGGTGGTGCTGCGCAAGGCCGGCGATGTCATTCCGGAGATCCTCGGCCCGGTCGTCGATCTGCGCGACGGCAGCGAGCGGGAGTTCGTGATGCCCGCCGAGTGCCCGGAGTGCGGCACGGCCCTGCGGCCGATGAAGGAAGGCGATATCGATCTGCGCTGCCCCAACGCGCGGACGTGTCCCGCCCAGTTGAGGGAGCGCGTCACTTACCTCGCCGGGCGCGAATGCCTGGACATCGAGCACTTCGGCGGGGTGGCCGCCGCCGCGCTCACCGGCCCGCTCGAGCCGTCGACCCCGCCGCTGGTGGACGAGGGCGATCTGTTCGACCTGACCATCGAGGATCTGCTGCCCATCAAGGCGTATGTCCTCGACAAGGACAGCGGGTTGCCCAAGCGCGACCCGAAGACGGGCGAGGAGAAGATCGTCACGGTCTTCGCCAACCAGAAGGGCGAGCCGAAGAAGAACGCGGTCGCGCTCCTGGAGAACATCGCGAAGGCCAAGGAAAGCCCCCTCGCACGGATCATCAACGGTCTTTCGATCCGTCATGTCGGCCCGGTCGCCGCCCAGGCGCTCGCCCGCGAGTTCCGCTCCCTGGAGCGGATCGAGCAGGCCGGTGAGGAGGAGCTGGCGAACACGGAGGGTGTCGGACCGACGATCGCCGCCGCGCTCAAGGAGTGGTTCGCCGAGGACTGGCACCGCGAGATCCTGCGCAAGTGGCGCGCGGCCGGGGTCCGCATGGAGGAGGAAGGCGGCGAGGACGAGGGACCGCGCCCGCTCGAAGGACTCACCGTCGTCGTCACGGGCACGCTGCAGCACCACACGCGTGATGGCGCAAAAGAGGCGCTGCAGACCCGTGGCGCGAAGGTGACCGGTTCGGTTTCGAAGAAGACGTCCTTTGTCGTGGTGGGTGACAACCCTGGTTCGAAGTACGACAAGGCCATGCAGCTCAAGGTGCCGGTTCTGAACGAGGAAGGCTTCGCGGTCCTGCTCGGACAGGGCCCGGAGGCCGCACAGGAAGTTGCACTTCCGGTACCCGAGTAGCGGTTGAAGGCCACCCGTTCGGCGCATACCAGATGCATACGGGTGGCCGGGTCGCATTCGGGCAACCGTGCTCGACGGCTGCCCGTGGAAGCCTTCTGCGGCCTACTGTTGAGGTGTGCGCCTGCCGTGTCCAGTTGCGGATGGGGCATCCCCTGCTCAACAGGAGTGCGGGAATTGGTTTCGGACGCGGTGACTTCAAAAGCAGGAGCCGCGTGGCGTGGGCACCGCCGGCTGTGAGAGGGACGGGAATGAAACCGACCGAGAGCGCCGATCCGGTGTCCCGGCTGCCCGGGCTGTGGACGCCCGCGCTGCCCACCGCCGTGGTGGCCGTCGCCGCGGTCGTGCTCGGCGCGGGGGTGTACAGCGCACTGACCGGGGACCACGCGCTCTTTCCGGGCTCCACCGTCGGCTGGTCGCTCGCCGTACTCGTCGGTGTGATCGTCGGTCATCTGGTCGCGCTCGGACGTGAGCGGTGGTGGGGCGGCACCGGATCGGGCGCCGCCCTCACCCTTGCCGTGCTGCTGCTCTACGGCTGGGTCCCGGCCGGGATGGTCAGCCTGACTGTGATCGTCCTGGTCGGCGCGGCCCGCCGGCGCCGCTGGCGCCAGGGCCTGCTGCACGGTGCGGTCGATGTGCTCGGCATCGGTGCGGGCGCGCTGGTCATGGCGGCCTTCGGCGAGGTGCCGACGGTCGAGCGGCCCTGGACGCCCGAGGACTGGGATCTGTGGGCGTTTCCGGAGGTCGCGCTCGTGGCGGGCGCGTATCTGCTCGTGACCCGGCTGCTGCTCTGGTACGTGCACGCCCCGCACTCCGCCGGGTTGCCCACCGTCGCCCGTACCGCCATGATCCGGCAGGGTCTCGTGGGGGTGGCGCTGCTCGGGATCGCGCCCCTCATCTGTGTGGTCGCCGTCGCGATGCCCGTGCTTCTTCCGCTGTTCGCGATCCCGCTCGTGGCGCTGGACTCGACGCTGTGGATCGCCCGGGCGCGGGCCGAGGAGCAGTTGCGCGATCCGCTGACCGGACTGCCCAACCGGCAGTGGCTGTTGGAGCGGACCTGGGCGGCGCTGGACGACGCCGAACGGATCGGTGCGCGTTCCGCCCTCGTCCTGATCGACCTCGACCGCTTCCGCTCGGTCAACGACACGCTCGGCCATCTCGCCGGTGACCGGCTGCTGCTGCAGATCGCCGACCGCCTCCAACTCGCCCTGCCCAAAGGCGCGGAGGCCGCCCGCCTCGGCGGTGACGAGTTCGCCGTCCTGCTGCCCACCTGCGACTCGACGACCACGGCCAAGCGCATCGCGCGCGTCCTCGTCGCCGAACTCAGCTCGCCCCTCGACCTCGACGGCCTCACCCTCGTCCTCGAGGCGAGCGCGGGCCTCGCCGTCTACCCGGACCACGCACTCGACGCCGAAGGGCTCCTGCGCCGCGCGGACGTGGCGATGTACCAGGCCAAGGTGGACCGCACGGGCGTCGAGGTCTACGAGTCGAAGCGGGACTCCAACACCCCCGACCGCCTCGGTCTGTTGGGCGATCTGCGCCGCGCGCTCGACGCCGGCGACGTCGAACTGCACTACCAGCCCAAGGTCCGTTTCGACGGTCAGGTCGCGGGCCTCGAAGCGCTCGTACGGTGGGTGCATCCCGAGCGCGGCAAGGTCCCGCCGGACGAGTTCATCGCGATCGCCGAGTCCTCGGGCCTGATGCCCCATCTGACCGAGTACGTCCTGGATACGGCCCTCGCTCAGGTGGCGATCTGGCACGCGCAGGGCCTGAAGGTCCCCGTCGCGGTGAACGTCTCGCCGCGCGACGTCCACACCCCCGGCTTCGCCGGTTCGGTGGCCGCGCGCCTGGCCCGCCACGGAGTCCCCGCCGGCGCCCTCCAGCTGGAGATCACCGAGCACGTGCTGCTCGAGGACCCGCAGCGCGCCGCCGACACCCTGGCCGGGCTCACCGCGCACGGCGTGAAGATGTCGCTCGACGACTTCGGCACCGGCTACTCCTCCCTGGTCCATCTGCGCCGGCTTCCGGTGAGCGAGCTGAAGATCGACCGCTCGTTCGTCGCCCGCCTCGCGATCGACCCGGAGGACGCGGAGATCGTCCGCTGCACCGTCGACCTCGCCCACTCGCTCAACCTGGTCGTGGTCGCCGAGGGCGTCGAGGACGACGAGACCTGGGAGCGCCTGCGCGATCTGGGCTGCGACGCGGTCCAGGGCTGGCTGGTCGCGGCGGCGATGCCGGCGGAGGAGGCCACGGCGTGGCTCCTTGCGCGGGGGTCGCGGGGGTGGCAGCGGCCGGCGGAGCTCTTGGCTGCGGAGTCGGGGCCGGTGACCGAGGTGGACGGGTCGGCTGTGCCGTAAGGGTTCTTGCGGGTGCGGGTGCGGGTGCGGGTGCGCGGTGGCTGGGGTGGGTTGCGC
>NZ_JAAKZW010000233.1 GCF_011044995.1 Streptomyces mesophilus
GCACTCACTCCGCGGAAACCCCCGCCTCCGCCCCCGTACGCACATCGATCTCCCGCCAGAACCCCGCCCGAATCGCATACCGGTCATGCTCATCGATCTGATCGTCCTTGTGCGCGAGCAGCCCGAACCGGGCCGCGTACCGCAGCAGCTCCCCGTCGATCCGGTGCGGAATCCGCGGATAGAGCACCGACAGCTTCTGCCGCCCCGCGGGATCCGGCAGCCGCGCCAGCCACCGCCGCGCGAAGACCTGCCCGACCTCGTACGGATCCCCGCCCACGGTCGTGATGTCCTCCTCGCGGTCCGCCCACCGCTGCTCTGCCGTCGTCACCTGCGCCAGCGTCGGCAGGGAAGCGACCTCGGCCGGCTCGGACGGAGTACCCGGCCGGTCGACCCACCCCTTGTCGGACGACCACCGCAGCGTCGCGTTCGGCGGGTGCGGTGCCGCGGCCGCGGCACCCGGCGCCCGCAGCGCCGCCAGATCCTTCGGCGTGGGCACGCCCTTCGGCGGAGCGTGCCGCTCCGCCGACGCGTGCTCGGCGGACCCGTTCTGCGCGGCGGCCTCCGCGGACCGCTCCGCCGCCGCGGCGAGCGCCGAGTCCGGCAGCGGCGCCGACAGGATCGCGGCGATCTCGGGCCGGGGCACGGGCGGCGGCGCACAGACCCCGCCGAGCTCCTTGGGCCGTACGGCCTGGGTGATCCACGCACGGTCGAGCACGCGCCGCTCGTCGGCCTCGGCGACGAGGTCCTCGGACTGGTTGTAATCACCGTCCGCGGCCTGCACGGCCCACAGGTGCACGGCGACCCCGTGCTCCTTGGCCGACATCAGGCCCGGCAGCAGATCTCCGTCGCCCGTCACGAGCACCACGTCCGAGCAGGCACGGTTGCGCGCCAGCTCCGTCAGCTCGGCGTGCATCGCGGCGTCCACGCCCTTCTGCGCCCAGCGCCCGTCGCTGCGGGTCAGGGCGCCCAGGCGCACGGTGACCCGGGACATGACCCGCAGCCGACGGTGCTCGGGCTGCGGTACGCGGTCGGGGGCGCCGTCGAACCAGTAGATCCGCAGCAGCGGCTGCTGCGTATCGGACTCGGCGCGTTCTCGCAGGGCCTGGATGAGGGCGGCGTGGTCGACGGTGATCCGCGACCGTGAGGGTTCTCCGGCGAGCAGGCTCGCGGCGGCGCCCAGCAAGTAGCCGGCGTCCACCAGGACGACACAGCGGTCCACGAGTTCCACCCTCTTCCCAAAAGGCCCCGGGACGCTCCCGCGTAAGGCGGGAATGCGGGGCGGGTTTGCAACGGGGTTGTCTTCGAGTCTGCCCGAAGGCGCGGAGGTTAACGGCCGGAACTCGATCTTCGGCGTGGCGTATCCGGAAGTTACGTACAGACCGCTCTCCGACTTACGTACAGACCACTCTCCGACAGGCCTTATTACGCACGGTAATTCTCCAAAATGCGGTGCATGTCGTCATATGTGAATGTGGTCTCGGCCCTGGCCCCTAGATCCCCCTCAGGAGGCAGATCACCATGGCCAAGAACAAGAACCGTCAGCAGCAGCGCGGCCAGCAGCAGCGCGGAGCGCAGCCGGAGCAGGCCGAGCGCGGTGCCGAGCAGGTCGAATCCGCGGCCGAGCAGGCGCCCAGCCCCTCGCAGTTCGCCGGCGGCAGCCCTGGTAAGCGCCAGAAGAAGTTCGGCCACAACTGAGCACCGGCTAGGTCCGGTCCAGACACACCCGAGGGGCGCGTCCGTCATGGGCGCGCCCCTCGGCGTATCAACTCACCTCGTACCGCGGCCGGTCAGCCCGCCAGGCAGGACGGTCCGAGCAGCACCTTCAGGTCGCCGAACAGCGCCGGATCGGGCTGTACGCGATGCCGGTCGAGCCGGAGCACGGTGGTCTTGCGGGCCCCCTGGAGCTTGATCCGCACCTCGGAGTTGCCCTTGTGGTGGCCGAGGATCTCGCCGAGGCGGGTGACCATCGGCGGGGTCACCTTGACCGTCGGGATCGTGATGATCACCGGCGCGTTGGTGCCCGCGTTGGACAGGTCGGGCACCTGCATCTCCATCGCGACCAGGCGCGGCACGTCCTCGCGCTTGTCGAGGCGTCCCTTGACGAACACCACGGCGTCCTCGACGAGTTGGGTGGACACCAGCTGGTACGTGGCCGGGAAGAACATGCACTCGATGGAGCCCGCGAGGTCCTCCACGGTGGCGATCGCCCAGGCGTTGCCCTGCTTGGTCATCTTGCGCTGCAGGCCCGAGATGATGCCGCCGATGGTGACGATCGCACCGTCCGAGTAATCGCCGCCGGTGAGCTGTCCGATGCCCGCGTCGGCCTTGTCCTGGAGGACGTGCTCGAGGCCGAAGAGCGGGTGGTCGGACACGTACAGGCCGAGCATCTCCCGCTCCTGGGCGAGGAGATACGTCTTCTCCCACTCGTCGGTGGAGAACTCGACGTCGAGCCCGAAGCCCGGCTCGTCCGCCGCGTCCTCGTCGCCCATGCCGCCGAAGAGGTCGAACTGCCCCTCGGCCTCCTTGCGCTTGACCTGCACGACGTTGTCGATCATCGGCTCGTAGTGCGCGGTGAGGCCCTTGCGGGTGTGCCCCATCGTGTCGAACGCGCCCGCCTTGATGAGCGATTCAGTGGTCCGCTTGTTGCAGGCGACCGCCTCGACCTTGTCGAGATAGTCGGGGAACGACGCGTACTTCCCCTTCGCCTTACGGCTGCGGATGATCGACTCGACCACGTTCGTACCGACGTTGCGCACCGCGGAAAGTCCGAAGAGAATCACGTCGTCGCCCTGCGCGGCGAAGTTCTGCTCGGATTCGTTGACATTCGGCGGGAGCACCTTGATGCCCATGCGCCGGCATTCGTTCAGATAGACGGCCGACTTGTCCTTGTCGTCCTTCACCGAGGTGAGCAGCGCGGCCATGTATTCGGCCGGGTAATTCGCCTTCAGATACGCGGTCCAGTAGGTGACAAGGCCGTATGCGGAGGAGTGCGCCTTGTTGAACGCGTAGCCGGCGAAGGGGACCAGGACGTCCCACAGGGCCTGGATGGCCTGGTCCGAGTATCCGTTCTTCCGGGCGCCGGCCTGGAAGATGGCGAAGTTCTTCTCCAGTTCCTCGGGCTTCTTCTTGCCCATCACCCGGCGCAGAATGTCGGCTTCACCGAGCGAATAGCCGGCGACGATCTGCGCGGCCTTCTGCACCTGCTCCTGGTACACGATGAGGCCGTAGGTCAGACCGAGCGTCTCCTTCAGGGGCTCTTCGAGCTCCGGGTGGATCGGCGTGATCTCCTGGCGGCCGTTCTTTCGCTCCGCATAGTTCGTATGCGAGTTCATTCCCATCGGGCCCGGCCGGTACAGGGCCGATACGGCGGAAATGTCCTCGAAGTTGTCGGGCTGCATCTGGCGGAGCAGCGAACGCATCGGGCCGCCGTCGAACTGGAACACACCCAACGTGTCACCGCGGCACAGCAGTTCGTACGTCTTGGGGTCGTCCAGCGGAAGGGCCAGCATCTCCAGGTCGATGCCCTTGTTGGCCTTCACCATCTTGACGGCGTCGTCCATGATCGTGAGGTTCCTGAGGCCCAGGAAGTCCATCTTGATCAGGCCGAGCGACTCACACTGCGGGTAGTCCCACTGCGTGATGGTCACGCCGTCGGTGTGCCGCACCCAGACCGGGGCGTGGTCGATGATCGGCTCGCTGGACATGATGACGCCGGCGGCGTGCACGCCCATCTGCCGCACCAGGCCCTCGACGCCCTTGGCGGTGTCGATGACCTTCTTCACGTCCGGCTCGTTCTCGTACATCCCCCGGATCTCGCCCGCCTCGCTGTAGCGCGGGTGCTTGGGGTCGGTGATGCCGGAGAGGTCGATGCCCTTGCCGAGGACGTCGGCGGGCATGGCCTTGGTGAGCCGGTCGCCCATCGCGTACGGATAACCGAGCACGCGGGCGGAGTCCTTGATGGCGTTCTTCGCCTTGATCTTTCCGTACGTGCCGATCATGGCGACCTTGTCGGCGCCGTACTTCTCGGTCACGTACCGGATCACCTCGACGCGCCGACGCTCGTCGAAGTCGATGTCGACATCGGGCATCGAGACACGCTCGGGGTTGAGGAACCGCTCGAAGATCAGGCCGTGTTCGATGGGGTCGAGGTCGGTGATGCCCATCGCGTACGACACGATCGAACCGGCCGCGGAACCACGTCCCGGACCCACCGCGATGCCGTTGTTCTTGGCCCACATGATGAAGTCGGCGACCACGAGGAAGTACCCCGGGAACCCCATCTGGATGATGATGTCCATCTCGTAGTCCGCCTGCTTCTGGCGGTCCTCGGGGACACCACCGGGGTAGCGGCGGGCCATGCCGCGCCGCACCTCCTCCTTGAACCAGGTGGTGTTGGTGTAGCCCTCTTCCGGGATGTCGAACTGCGGCATGAGGTTCTTCGCCTCGAACATGCCGGTCGTGTCGATCTGCTCGGCCACCAGAAGGGTGTTGGCGCAGCCCTCCTGCCAGGCGTCCGAGGAGTCGATCGCGTACATCTCGTCGGTCGACTTCAGGTAGTAGCCGGTGCCGTCGAAACGGAAGCGGTCGGGGTCGCTCAGGTTCTTGCCGGTCTGGATGCACAGCAAGGCGTCGTGCGCGGTCGACTCGTGCGCGTACGTGTAATGCGAGTCGTTGGTGACGAGCGGCGGGATGCCGAGCTTCTTGCCGATCTCCAACAGGCCGTCGCGGACCCGGCGTTCGATCTCGATGCCGTGGTCCATCAGCTCCAGGAAGTACCGGTCCTTGCCGAAGATGTCCTGGTACTCGGAGGCCGCCTTGAGCGCCTCGTCGAACTGGCCGAGCCGCAGGCGCGTCTGCAGCTCACCGGACGGGCAGCCGGTGGAGGCGATCAGACCCTCGGACCACTGGGAGATCGTCTCCTTGTCCATACGGGGCCACTTCTGCAGCCAGCCCTCCTTGTACGCGTCCGAGGAGAGCTTGAAGAGGTTGTGCAGGCCCGTCTTGTTCGCCGCCCAGATCGTCTTGTGGGTATAACCACCCGAACCGGACACGTCATCGCGCTTCTGGTGCGGCTGGCCCCACTGGATCTTCCGCTTGGTGCGCCGGGACTCGGGGGCCACGTAGGCCTCGATGCCGATGATCGGCGTCACACCCGCCTTGGTGGCCGAGTGGAAGAAGTCGTACGCGCCGTGCAGGTTGCCGTGGTCGGTCATCGCGACGTGGGTCATGCCCATGTCGTTGGCCGCCTGGAACATGTCCTTGAGCCGCGCCGCACCGTCGAGGAGCGAGTACTGCGTGTGCACGTGCAGGTGCGTGAAAGGCGGCTTGGTCACGGCGGAAGACCTCCGGGAAAACGCTCGGCGACTGAGGGGGGCGGCAGCCATGAAGTCTACGTCCGCCCACTGACAGGTCGCGGGCACTTCCGGGTACCTTCGAGCGTTGGTACGGAAGGAACATCCGACCGGAAGTTTTGCACCAGGAGGCACCAGGAATGTCGGTCACGCAGGCGGGCGCCGAAGAACGCGGCGAGCAGATTCTCGCCGTCTTCGACACCGCGTTCGGCGAGTTGCTCGCCGCCGACCCGGCCGCGTTCCGGGTGAAGTTCCGCAAGATGGCGGCCTCGGCCTTCGCCTTCTACCGCGGCACCGCCTGCCTCTTCTACGCCGACCTGGAGCGCGAGCAGCACGGCGGCCCGTTCCTGGACGACCGTACGGGCCGCGTGTGGATCCACGGCGATCTGCACGCCGAGAACTTCGGCACGTACATGGACTCCACGGGCCGGCTGATCTTCAACGTCAACGACTTCGACGAGGCGTACGTCGGCCCCTTCACCTGGGACCTCAAGCGCTTCGCCGCCTCCGTCGCGCTGATCGGCTATTCCAAGGCGCTCAGCGACGGGCAGATCTCCGAGCTGGTGACGATCTATGCGGCCGCCTACCGCGAGCGGATCCACCAGCTCGCCACCGGCGCCAAGGACGACGAGGTGCCGCCCTTCACCCTGGACACGGCCGAGGGGCCGCTCCTGAAGGCGCTGCGCGACGCCCGCTCCCTGACCCGCTTCTCGCTGCTCGACTCGATGACGCAGATCCGCGAGTTCGAGCGCCGTTTCGCGCCCGGCGGCGGCTCGATCGAGCTGGACGCGGCCACGCGCTACAAGGTGCTCGCCGCCTTCGACGGCTATCTGGAGACCCTGCCGGAGTCCTCGCTGACCCGCCCCGACTCGTACCGCGTCAAGGACGTGGTCGGGCGGCGCGGTATCGGCATCGGATCGGCCGGCCTGCCCTCGTACAACATCCTGCTCGAAGGCAATTCCGACGCCCTCGAGAACGATGTCGTGATCTACATGAAGCAGGCCCAGACCCCGGCGGTCTCGCGGCACATCATGGACCAGGCGATCCGCGACTACTTCCAGCACGAGGGCCACCGCACGGTGATCTCCCAGCGCGCGCTGCAGCAGCACGCCGACCCGTGGCTGGGCTGGACCGAGCTGGACGGCTCGGGGCAGCTGGTCGCCGAGGTGTCGCCGTACGCGGTGGACCTGGACTGGTCGGACATCGACGACACCGAGCAGATCGCCGCCGTCGTCGCCGACCTGGGCCGGGCGACCGCCACGATGCACGCGGCGGCCGACGACGAGAGCGGCTACACGGGCCTGGTGCCGTTCTCCACCGAGCGCGCCATAGACGCCGCGATCGCGGCCGACGAGGAGGGCTTCGCGCCGCTGCTCGCCGAGTTCGCGCACGAGTACGGTGCGCGGGCCCGTCAGGACCACCAGATCTTCGTGGACCTGTTCCGTAACGGACGGATTCCGGGTCTGTAGCGGTCCGGGCGTGGTCCGTGCGCTCATAGGAAACCCTGAGCCGACCTTTACTTATCCGTCTGGCAGACTCGCAGCGATGGACATATCGGGGACGCAGCCGAGGATGCTGCGGGCGGCGCTCTTCACGGCCTTGGTCGTGACGCTGTCCGCCGCATCCCACGTGCTGCTCTCGCAGGTTCCGCTGCCGCTCGGCACCATCGCCGCGGTGGCCGGGGGTGTGTTCGTCCTCGCGTATCTGCTCGCCGGACGCGAGCGCGGATTCTGGTCGATCGCGGCGCTCGTGGTGCCCCTCGAGCTCGCCGCCGACACGGTCTTCACCGCCGGTCAGCACGTCTGTTACGGCCAGACCGGCGGCCCGGTCGCGGGCACCCTGCGCGCCTTCGGCCTCGACGTCCTGTGCGGCGGCTCCGATGTGGGCGCCTCGCTCGCCCAGGCGGCGGGCGCCGGCCACAAGCCGGCCGCCGACCTGCTCGCCTCCGCCGATCCGTCGTCCGCCTGGATCCTGCTCGCGGCCCATGTCGTGATCGGCCTGGGCGCCGCGGCCTGGCTGCGCCGCGGCGAACGGGCCTTCGCCCAGCTGGTGCGCGCCATGGTCGCGGTGGCGTTCCGGCCGCTGCGGATCGCGGTCGCCGCGGTCGCCACGCGGCCGACCCCCGTACGACGCGTCGTACGCACCGCCCAGCAGACGCGCCCCCTGTCTCCGCTGCTCATCGCCCACTGTGTGGGCCGGCGTGGTCCGCCTTGCCCGGCTGCTGTCTGAGCCATCGGTAAAGCGCATTCCACCCTTTTACGGAGATCGAGTCATGAGCAAGCGCAACAGTCAGGCGAACAAGGCCGCGGCCCGCGAGCGGCTGCGCGTCGAGCGCGAGCAGCAGGCCAAGAAGGACAAGGCACGCCGGCAGATCATCGTCGGCGCGAGCATCGTCGGTGTCCTCGCCGTGGCCGCCGGCGCCGGCTACCTGATCATGCAGGCCAACGAGCCGTCCGGCTGGGACAAGGCGGCCGAGGCCAAGGTGGTCGCCCCGGCGAACACCTCCGGCAAGAACGGCTCGACCGTCACCATCGGCGACGCCGCGAAGAACACCGTCCACCTCTACGAGGACCCGCGCTGCCCTGCCTGCGCCTCGATGGAGCAGGCCATCGGCGCGGACATCGACAAGGGCATGGAGGACGGGGATTACAAGCTGTCCTTCACCATCGGCACCTTCCTCGACGGCAACCTCTCCGGCGAGGGCTCCAAGAACGCGCTGAGCGCGCTGGGCGCGGCCCTGAACGTCAGCCCCGAGGCGTTCCTCGACTACAAGGCGGCGCTGTACTCGAAGGAGTACCACCCCGAGGAGTCCGCCGACGAGTTCGCCAAGGACGACTACCTGATCAAGGTGGCCGACACGGTCGACGGCCTGAAGAACAACAAGGACTTCCAGAACGACGTCAGGAACGGCACGTACGACCCCTGGGCGATGAAGATGAGCGACTCCTTCCAGAGCGCGAAGGACGTCACGGGGACGCCCACCATCAAGATCAACGACAAGAAGATCGAGACGCCTTCGGACAAGGCGGCCTGGGACGCCGCGCTGAAGTCGGCGGGCGTGACGAAGTAACTCCGGCCGACATCAGGCCAATCCGTTAAGAGCGGGCGAACTTTCACGGTTCGCCCGCTCTTGGCGCTTACTGATCAGTAATCTCAGCGCTCGTGACCAGTAGACTCCAGGCTCCTCACGAGCCCACTCCCCTCTCAACTCCCCGTCGCCGTACGGTCGTCAAGGCCGCCGCGACCGTCGCCGTCGCCGCGCCCTTCGCGGCCGGGGCCCTGCCCGCACAGGCTGCCGAGCCGCCCGCCTTCCTGCACGGGGTGGCCTCGGGCGACCCGCTGCCCGACGGCATCCTGCTGTGGACCCGCGTGACACCGATACCCGGGGCCACCCCCGGCTCCGGCACAGGACCGGACACGGACGTGCACTGGGAACTCGCCGAGGACAAGGCCTTCACCCGGACCGTCGCGCAGGGCACGGTGACCGCTCAGGCCGCGTCCGACCACACGGTCAAAGCCGATGTCCGCGGCCTGCGGCCCGCCACCGACTACTGGTTCCGCTTCACGGCAGGTTCCGTGACCTCCGCGGTCGGCCGCACCCGCACCACCCCCGCGTACGACGTGAGCGCCGGGAACGTGCGCTTCGGCGTCGTCTCCTGCGCCAACTACGAGGCGGGCTACTTCTCCGCGTACCGCCATCTCGCAGCCCGCCAGGACCTGGACGCGGTGCTGCACCTCGGCGACTACATCTACGAGTACGCGAGCGGCGGTTACCCCGAGACGGACCAGGTCCTGCGCGCGCAGCAGCCGGCGCACGAGATCCTCAACCTCGCCGACTACCGGCTGCGGCACGGCACGTACAAGACGGACGCCGATCTGCAGGCCGTACAGGCGCGCCACCCGGTGATCGCGATCTGGGACGACCACGAGGTGGCCAACGACGCCTGGTCGGGCGGCGCGGAGAATCACAGCCCCGACAGCGAAGGCCCGTACGCCGCTCGCGTGCAGGCCGCTAAGCAGGCCTACTTCGAGTGGATGCCGGTGCGGCCGGCGACCGAGGGGACGGTCTACCGCCGTATCCGCTACGGACAGTTGGCCGACCTGCACCTGCTCGATCTGCGCTCCTTCCGCTCGCAGCAGGCGGGCGTCGGCAGCGGTGCGGTGGACGACCCGGAGCGTACGATCACCGGCCGGGCGCAGCTGGACTGGCTGAAGCAGGGGCTTTCGCAGTCGCAGGCGCGGTGGAAGCTGGTCGGCACCTCGGTGATGATCTCGCCGATGGCCTTCGGCTCCGTACCGGCCCATCTCCTCGGTCCGCTCGCGGAGTTGCTCGGTCTGCCGAAGGAGGGCCTCGCGGTCAACGTCGACCAGTGGGACGGCTACACCGACGACCGCCGCGAACTGCTCGCGCACCTCACGGACCACGCCATCGAGGACACGGTCTTCCTGACCGGCGACATCCATATGGCGTGGGCCAATGACGTACCGGTGAAGGCCGCCACGTACCCCTTCTCGAAGTCCGCCGCGACGGAGTTCGTGGTCACCTCGGTGACCTCCGACAACATCGACGACATCCTGGGCGTGGCCCCGCAGACCGTGTCGCTGGTCGCCGCCGGTGCGATCAAGGCGGCCAACCGCCATGTGAAGTGGCTGGACATGGACAGCCACGGATACGGCGTCCTCGACGTGACGGCGGCGCGGACGCAGATGGACTACTACGTGCTGTCCGACAAGACGGACGTCAACGCGTCGGCGCGGTGGGCACGTTCGTACCGCACGGCCAGCGGCACGCAGCGGATCGAGCGGGTGGACAAGCCGGTCGCCTGAGGCCCGTAGTCCAGTTCCGGCCACCGCGGCGCGTGTTACCGGCGGATCACACCGTCACGGCGGGTGGTGAGTCCCGGGTTCCGAATCCGGACACACCACCCGCCCCGGTGACTCCTCTTGTTGCTGTCTCATCTCAAACCCCGGACAGCACAGAAGATTTTCTCCCACTTGGCCCGATTCACCAGACGATTCATTGGACCAGATCCCTGCTCCTCAAGATCTGACATGGCCATGCAATCTCCCCGCGGCAGCGAGGAAGTTCCTCGCTGTTCGCGTCCGCGAGGAGTTCGCCTTGTTCGCTCTTGCACGCATATCGACCCGTACGCGGGTACGGCTGCTCTCCACGGCCCTGGTGGCCGGAACCTTGATGCTGGCTCCGCTCTCCGCCCCGGGCTCCGGTGCCACCGCGGCCGCCTCGCCCCAGACCGAGGAGTGCGAGGACACCCACGTCAGCACCGCCCGCGAGACCAAGGCCGGTGCCGCGCACGCGGACGAACCCAACGAGGTCAGCGCGGCCAAGGCCCAGGCCATGGACGCCGACCTGCAGCGCAGACTCGACCGCCTGCGCGCGAGCGGCCAGAGCTCCACCACGGCGGCCGCGACCACCATCCCGGTGTACTTCCACGTCGTCCACGACGGTGACACCGGCAAGCTCACGGCCACCGACATCAGCAAGCAGCTGGCGGTCCTGAACGCCGGCTTCGGCGGCCAGGGCACCGGGAACGCCGACTCCGGCTTCCAGTTCACGCTGGCCGGCACGGACTACACGAACAACGCGACCTGGTACAACGGCATCCAGCCGGGCTCCACCGCCGAGAAGCAGATGAAGTCCTCGCTGCGCAAGGGCGGCGCGAACGCCCTGAACTTCTACACCGCGAAGCTGGGCGGCGGCCTGCTCGGCTGGGCCACCTTCCCTGACCGTCGCGGCCACGCCTACGCGCGAAGGGCGCCCCCTGAGGAGCGCCCCACGTACGGACCGTCCGGCCCTCGCGAGCTGGGTCATGCCCGCTCGCTGCAAGTTGTGAACCCGATCCACAACTTCGTGACTCCGCCGCTCCTTTCGGAGCCGCTTCCCTCATCGGCCAATGGCCGCGCGGCGGTCAAGCCCTGACCGCTGCCTGACGACAGATCCACACCGTAGCGGTCATCGTTGCACCCCGGTGCCGATTCGCCGCTACTCGGCCATGCGATGCAGGACGGTAGGCCGCCACACCGCGGGGGGGGGAGCGCCGCCCCGCGGTGTGGCGCCCCCGCGCATCAGCGCGCCTGGCGGAACCCGCCGCACACCGCGGAACGTCCCCCTCTACTCTGAGCTGCGACACACGGGGCAGAGGGGGAACCGGCGGCATGAGTGCGCCAGGCCAGATCATCGACGACCGCTTCGAGCTCATCGAACGGCTCGGCAGCGGCGGCATGGGCACGGTCTGGCGCGCCCGCGACACCGCCCTCGACCGCGAGGTGGCGCTCAAGGAAGTCCGGCCCGTGGACCCGGCGTTCATCGAGCGGAACACCGTGCTGCGCGAACGCGTCCTGCGCGAGGCGCGGGCGCTCGCCCGGCTCAGCCATCCGCACGTGGTGACGATCCACCAGATCCTGGAGCCCGGCGGGTACGCCCACCCCTGGATCGTGATGGAGCTGCTGCCGGGCGCCACGCTCCAGGACCGCCTGTCCCAGGGGCCGTTGACGTCGCCCGAGATCGCCCGGATCGGGCGCCAGGTGCTCTCCGCGCTGCGGGCCGCGCACGCCGCCGGGATCCAGCACCGGGATGTGAAGCCCGCGAACGTGATGCTGCGCGCGGACGGTTCGGCCGTCCTCACCGACTTCGGCATCGCCGCACTCCAGGGCTCCACGGCCCTCACCCAGACCGGCGAGATGGTCGGCTCCCCCGAGTTCATGGCCCCCGAGCGCATCCGCGGCACGGACAGCGACCCGGCCTCCGACCTGTGGTCGCTCGGCCTTGTCCTGTACGTGGCGGTGGAGGGCGTCTCCCCGCTGCGCCGGGCCACGACCCTGGCCACCCTGGCCGCCGTGCTCGACGAGCCGGTCCCGCCGGTGCGTTCGGGCCCGCTTGCCCCGGTGCTCGAGGCCCTTCTCGTACGGGATCCGGCGGCGCGGCCCGACGCGGCGCGGCTCGACGCGATGCTGGCCGAGGTCGAGGCGGGGCGGACACCCCAGTGGTCCGAGCGGCCGACCCTGACGGCGCCCGCCCCACTGCCGCCCCCGCGGGTCGACGACCTTCAGCCGGACCCGTCCCCCACCGTGCAACCCGCATCGCGGCGCGCGTCCGGTCGTACGCCGGTGATCGTCGCGGTCGTGGCGGTCGTGGCGGTGGCCGTGGCGGTGGTGGCGGCCACGGCGCTGGTGCTCGCGTTGCGCGGGGACGGGAACGACGGCAACGGCGGCCAGGGCAAGAACGAAGGGACGGGCACCGGCGCTCCCCCGGCGTCCGACTCAAAGGGCC